>NZ_PPRM01000058.1 GCF_002902665.1 Macrococcoides caseolyticum | reverse complement strand
AGAATATTGCATTATTAATACTTATCGTAACAAGAAAATGTAAAGATTGTTATTGAGATACTTAAAAAATGTCGAAATGTTATAATGGCTTTATTTTAATAAATCGTTCTAATTATTGATATATCAACGTTTTTCAAAGCTAAATGTTTTAATAGGTATATGTGCTAAAATAATTCGTTTTTGCAGAGAAACTTTAAAAATGAAAGGAAACTGTAATATTATGCATATATATTTTGTGTAATAATATAAATATCTTATTTTTTAACAATTATTATACGGAGGACTTGTATGAAGAAGAAATTAATTTTCGCTGCTACAACAGCTACAGCAGCTGCATCAGCTTATTCTTACCAAGCAGACGCAGCGGAACACAGAGTCAAGGCTGGGGAATCTCTCTGGTCTATCGCAAATCAATATAATACATCAGTTGCTCAACTTAAGACTTTAAACAACTTGTCTTCAAATTTGATTTTTCCAAATCAATCATTACAAGTATCGAAATCTGTAAGCAATACAAGAACAGCTACTGCACAAACAACGAATCGTCCTGCAGTACAAGGTGGCGGGAATACATATACAGTAGTCTCTGGAGATAGCTTATCTTTGATAGCATATCGTCATAATACATCTGTAAATGAACTAATGCGTCTGAATAATTTAACAGGATACTTAATTTTTCCTGGTCAAAGACTTAAAGTATCGGGAACGACAACGACAACGACAGTATCTACAACAAGACCAACTGCAGTGACAAGTAATGCAACATCCCATGTTGTGCAGTCTGGTGAGTATTTATCTTTAATTGCTAGTCGTTATGGCATCACTGTTGCACAACTTAAATCATTAAATGGTCTGACATCAGATTTAATATTTCCGAATCAGAGATTAGTTGTTAAAGGTAATGCAGTACAAGGCACACCTACTGTGAGTCCTGTAGCATCACGTGCACCTGTTTCAACTACAGTTACCAATTACGTTACACCGGTATTTGCACATTCTAATTTATATGATTATGGGCAATGTACTTGGTACGTGTTTAATAAACGAGCATCCATGGGCAAAGGAATCTCTACTTATTGGTGGCATGCACGTAACTGGGCAAATGGTGCAATTAAAGACGGTTACACGGTAAATCGAACGCCAGCTTATGGTGCGATTGCGCAAACTTCTGATGGTTATTATGGACACGTTGCTTTTGTTGAGAGAGTAAACGGAGACGGTACTATCCTTGTTTCAGAGATGAACTATGCAACGGGTGTAGGGGTGATTGGTTATCGTACACTTAATCAATGGCAAGTATCAAGATATGTATTTATACATTAAAAAAGAGATAGCGTCTGCTATCTCTTTTTTTATATGATTAGGAAATACTGTGAAGTGCTTGATACTTATCGATGAGCTGTCTTTCAATTCGTGCGAGTTCGATATGTAACGATTTGATTTCATGGCGTAATAAAAATTCATCGTTACGTGCATCTGCCTCCTCATACTGATCATCAATGATATAGTGTTTTAGCTCTTTAATTTTATTTTTTCGTGCGATGCTTCCTACATAACTGGTTGGTGTCATGTTATTCCATTTTGCAAGTTCCTGCTTTAATGTTCTGTAATCTTCTAAGTTTCTCATTATTAACGCTCCCTTTTTTATTGTATTGAAAATAAAAAAACAACGCCTCCTATAAGAAGCGTTGTAAGGTTCTTATAGTCGAATTACTCCGCAGGAATTAGCACCGTACTCTTGCGAGCCGGTTGCTGAGATGTCATTGGGCCTGTCCCTCAATCTCTCTGTATAAGAATGCGTTATTTAATTATTTTCTATTCTATTATAACATATTTTCTTATGTTGTGAAGGCGGACTTTATTCCTTTGATTAATCCATCAATCGCTGCATCTAGTATGCGATGCAGTGATTCTCTAATCTTCAGCATAATATCTGTCTCTTGCTGTCTTTCTTCTTTAGAAGAATTAAACCCTTCTCCGTCTATGTTTACATACCCTTTAAGAGACCATATTTTTAACCTTTCAGCTTTAGCCTTTCGTTCTGCTGCCAACATACGATTTAAATAATCTTTTTGTTGATACACATAACCAACTCGAGCATATCCTTGTCTGACCAGCTGTTCATTAATCATTGTATTACCACAGTAAAGATAGACTAAATCTCTGCCGTATCGATCAGTTTTACCTTTTGTATCATATTGAACACTAAGATCACAGGTCTTTACAAGCGATTCTGTATAACGGGCTGCTTCAAGAGCATAAGGCTGAACCGGTGTATTTGGTTTTTTTGATTCAGGTGTATCAATAAGTAATAGACGGACTGTCTTTTTACGGTTATTGATTTTTAATGAAACTGTATCTCCATCAATAGCGTGATCGAAGGTCGCCGGTATCATGGGCATATCACTTTGAAAGGATGAAAAGTTTAATGTGAGAAACAATAATAATAAATTCAATTTAATACCTCTTTTTTAGCAATATCTTTTAATTATAAACAAACATACGTTCGTAATCAATGGATATAATGAATTCGTGCTTTAGATATCACCTTATGTTAGATATAATAGACTCAACTAGAAGGTGGAGGCGATGTGATGAAAGTTAAAGGAGTCTTTTTGTGTCTATTAGTTGCACTAATTGCCACATACTTAGGTTATATTTTCCCGTTGGTTGGAAGTATGATTTTCAGTATTATTATTGGTATAATCATCGGTAATTTAATAAATACAGCACCTTATGAAGAAGGTATTAAATATAGTGGTAAGAAGTTACTTCAATACGGCATTATTTTGATGGGATTTACGCTTAGTTTTAAGACAGCATTAAGTCTAGGTGCTTCATCCTTTCCACTCATCATCACGAGCATCGCTGCCGCTTTAATTGTAGGGGTTTTAGTGGGCAGGTTATTTGGTGTTAACCAGCGTTTAAGCACTTTAATCGGCGTAGGTACAGCGATTTGTGGAGGATCAGCAATTGCAGCAGTAAGTCCAATAATTAAAGCCAAAGATGAAGAGATTGCATTTTCCATTGCTACAATTTTCCTATTTAACATTATTGCAGTATTTCTCTTTCCGACAGCCGGTCATTGGTTACAATTTAGTGATACAGGCTTTGGATATTTTGCAGGAACAGCGATAAATGATACAAGTAGTGTAGTTGCAGCAGGGTATGCGTTTAGTGAGGATGCTGGAGATACAGCAACGGTCGTCAAACTCGTGCGTGCCCTTATGATAGTGCCAATTTGTATAGTATTCGCATTATTGCAGGTAGGACAATCTTCTGTAAATTTAAAAACGGTCTTCCCTTGGTTTATATTGTATTTTTTTATAGCGAGTATCGTTGCAAGTATTATTCCGATACCGGATTATGTCACATCATATATTAAGACTTTATCTACATTTTTAATGAGTACAGCTTTAGCTGGAATAGGTATGACGGTGGATATACGCAAGTTTTTTAAAGTAGGTATCAAACCGCTAGCGTTAGGTGCAATCACATGGATGGTTGTAATTGTAATGAGTTTAGTTATGCAGCAAGTATTACATATATGGTAGGTGAGTATAATGAAAAAGAAACTGTCATTTTCAGTATTGCTTGCGTTTCTTGCAGTGCTGCTTAAGAAAGATAAAGCAAAATAAAAAGAATTATAAGTGGATTTAGGAGGAAGTTGTGTGAATTATTTTTGGTTGAATTGTGGTTATAACAGATTTAATCATTTTGAGGATTTGATGAACCAAGTCTCAGTTTTTGATTCAACAGTACATTTTAATCCGAATGAAGGATACCAGGCATTTAAACGTGCAAACCCTGGAGATCGCGTCATCTTTTACCTTGTACAAAATAAAATTGGTTTGCTTGGGGCTGGAGAAGTACTTAAAGTCGAAGAGCCAAGACGCGGACAAATTAAAATCCATTTTAAATATGATACAAAGCTTGCACCTTTTACGAAAGATTATTTAATTCGAGATGAAAATTTAAAAGAAACGATACAAAGCATGAAAGAGCAGTTGCTGAATCCAATTTCAGAAGCGGACTATAACAAAATCATTAATGTCGGACAGTATAAAGAAAAAATCAATCGTTACTTCTTAATGAAAGAAGAAATACCATTTGAATCAGGTGTTGAGTATACCATTTATGTGAGCAATATTAACGGTGTACATCGTTTAGGCTATAAACATTATGGAGAAATGCAGCCAGAAGATAAAGTCATTATCTATAAAACGAAGCCAGAACGCGGGATATATGGTATCGCAGAAGTCGTTAAAGGGAAACATGGGAATAAACCTGTACCCGGGAGAACAGATGCAACTGCAATTATCATTAAATATATCGAAGATGTGACACCTCGAACAATATATGAATTAGATCGTGAACTGATGTTGCGCGCACAATATTTCTTAGACGAAAAATGGAATGAATCTGTGACAGAGATTACTAAAAATCAATATCAAGCCATGTTAGAACCATCTGAAATGAAAGCGACCCCTACAGCACCTTCCATAAATGAAGTGATAGAAGCGGCACAATACAGCGCGCGAAAAGCAGCAATGGATAAGAAATTCTTTGAGGCAAAGCGATTATCGAATACAACAAAAAACATTGCATTAGAACAACATGACGTAACAGTTCAGCAGAAGCTCTTTCATATCTTCAGCCTACCACAACATGTAAACGGGATGAAAACAGTTGTTAAATTTATGAAATTAGATGCGCATGCAGTTAAATTGTTTATTGCGGATGGAACTTGGAAGCAAGCAAACCTTTACGGGGAATATATTAAGTCAGGTCAACACTATACATATAATCGTGGAATCATCACTGAAGCACTTGCTGCTGAAGTGCCAGATACAGTTATCATAGAGCATATTGATCATGTGACGACAGAGCAACTTAAACCATTAATTTATGCGGCACAAGGAACGATAGTATCGCTACCTGTGCTAGAAGAACAACAGCGTGCGACAATTGGACCAGTTGGAAGCGGTGCAACCTTCGAAGTACCAAAAGACTTTAGGATTATAGGGATTACAACCTCTGATGTAACAGAATTTAAAGCTGCATTTCCAGAGTATATTACCGCAACGATGAAATTCTATAAATATTAAAAAATTCTTAATTAATATTTTTTATAGGAGTGTCTGTTTATTAGTACATTATTCAAGAGATGAACCATCATAATGTGGAATGATATGAAGATAAAATGCAAGTACTTCAAACGCTAGTGCAACTTAGTGGCGACACTTTACTATTGCTGAAATCATCCGCTAAAAATATAAAATCTCCTGAAGTCGCTAACGAACGTCCGAATCAACACTGAGATATAAAATATTTAAAAGCACTAAAATGTAGGATGTGAATCTCCTGATTTTTAGTGCTTTTAAATTTAAGTAGAAAAATAATGAATACGATGATAAATAAATCAAATGAGAATAAGTGACATGATAATAGCGATACCACTGAATATTACTTTACCCCTTTTTAGCTTCCCATTCCTTATACATTTGGTTATATTTTGTAATATAAATGTAATTTGAATTTTCTGATAAAATAGGTATACTTATTATAGTGTGAAAAATAGGAGGGTGTTTATGGATGTTTTAATGCAATTAGATATATATCATGATTTATTCCTCCAGATGTTCGTGGGCCCTAATAATGCAATTGCTGCCTCATTTATCACTATGACTGGAATGGCGATTACATTTGTTGTAGACAAGCTTAGTTCAGATGAAAAATGACAAATATTTTGAGAATCTTCCTATTAAATAGATGTTTTAAAGGAAGATTTATTTTTTTGGAGTGATTTGAAAAATTATTATAGATTTTCTTCCGTTGTTACTTTAAAATGTAATAAGAAAGCGTTTTCATCAAAAGGGAGAATGAAGGATGGGGAAAGAAAAGAAAGCATTTGAAAGAAAAGCGATTAATGTTTTTTGGGCATTAGTGCCTCTATTTGTTATGATTGTCTGTATGCTGTTCTGGGTTGTAAAACTTAAGCAAGCACCACATATTCCATTGATGATCGGTACTGCTGTCGCAGCAATTGTGGCACATAGACATGGTTTTACTTGGGAACAAATTGAAGAAATGATGTATAGAGGGATTAAGATGGCGCTACCTGCGATTGTCATTATCATCCTTGTTGGTTTAGTCATTGGAGCATGGATTGGTGGGGGCATCGTTGCAACAATGATCTATTATGGTTTGAAGATGATTTCTCCTTCAATGTTCCTTGTAACAATTTGTATTATTTGTGGTATTGTTGCACTTGCCATTGGCTCTAGCTGGTCCACAATGGCGACAGTAGGTGTTGCAGGTATGGGAATCGGTTTGAGTATGGATATTCCAGCGGGTATGATTGCAGGTGCAGTTATTTCAGGGAGTTACTTTGGTGATAAGATGAGCCCGTTATCTGATACGACGAATTTAGCTTCAGGTTTAACAGGTACAGATTTATTTGATCATATTAAGCATATGTTTTTCACAACAATTCCGGGTATTATTATTGCATTGATTGCATACTTTTTTATTGGTCGTCAGTTTAGCGGTGGTCATCTAGATACGACGAAGATTGATTCAATCACGAAAGCAATGGAAGCGCAGTTTACATTATCACCCTGGTTATTGTTAGTGCCTGTCGTTGTCATTGTACTTGTGGCGCTTAAAGTCCCAGCAGTCCCAGCACTTGTCGTCGGTATAATATTAGGGGCTGGGTGTCAATTCTTTATTCAAGGAGATAGTTTACAAATTATCGCGAAGACGTTACAGGAAGGTTATGTGATGAAATCGGATAATAAACTTGTAATGGAGTTATTCAACAAAGGTGGTCTGGAATCTATGTTCTTTACGATTTCGATGACGATTGTTGCCATGACGTTTGGTGGAATTCTAGAGTTCAGTGGTATGTTACAAGCATTGATTTCAAAGATTTTACTTGTGGCGAAATCTACGGGTAGTTTGATTGCAGCAACATTGTTAAGCTGCTTTACAGTGAATGCTACATGTTCAGAGCAATATATTAGTATTGTAGTACCAAGTCGTATGTACTTAAAGGCATTTATTGATAAAGGTCTGCACCCGAAAAACTTATCACGTTGTCTAGAAGATAGTGGTACACTGACAAGTGTATTCGTACCGTGGAATACATGTGGTGTATTCATTTTTGCAACACTAGGTGTACATGTATTTGACTATGCGCCATATGCAATTTTAAATTTTGTAGTACCATTCATTTCACTTGTTTATGGTTATACTGGGTTCAAGATTGTTAAGATCAATAAAGAAGAACAGCAGGGATTTTTACGACAACAAGTACAATCTGCAGAATTATAAAAAACTGGATGCACATTGAGGGCACTGCACCCTTACTAAGGGAGCTCAATAAAAACACTATTTTCTAGGCTGCTAATTTCCTATATTCTATAGGGGATAAGTAGCCTAGTTT
>NZ_PPRM01000057.1 GCF_002902665.1 Macrococcoides caseolyticum | reverse complement strand
CTTATGTTGACACCTAGATCGGTTAGATGCGCCTTAAAGCGCTCTAAATCGAAATGAAGGCTATCCTTTGTTTTTTCGAATGCCTGATCGATTCGTGCTCTTAGATCATCTTTCCATATATATTCGCCTTTATCCTTGAGCTTCTGTTCTTTAATCGTGACCGATGTGCCACGTTCCTTATGCTTTTCAATGACGGGATAACCATGTTCCTGTACAACCGCATCATTGATGCGTTCGATGATCTTCTTTTCCTGATAACAGTGATATTTGTGGCCATCCTCTAGATTTACCGCATTAAACACGATGTGATTATGATAGTTGTCTGTATTGCCATGTGTATAGACGACGGCCTGAAAGCCCCCTCCGAGTGCTTCATTCAGCCGTTCGGCCAGTTCATATCCCATCTGATTGACTTCAAAAGGATCAATGTCACGTCCTTTAAAGGACTGTTCAATGAGGTGCGCTTGAATGTCCTTGCCTTCGTCCTTCGCCTTGTTGAACGCTTTCCTCACGACACGAAATTCATATTCAGCGTTACTCGGATCACAGTTGAT
>NZ_PPRM01000056.1:40628-56219 GCF_002902665.1 Macrococcoides caseolyticum | reverse complement strand
GTAAAACACCACCGTTCAATGATATACCTATATTTTATCAAAAAAAGACTGTAAACTTCATCTCCGAAGGAGACTTTGTCTACAGTCTGAAACTCTGCACATGCAGAGTTTTTTTATTGGATTGTTTGTTCGTAGATGGGTACCCATTGTGAGTCAACGAATATTTCTAAAATATTATAATAATTCTTAAAGGTTAGGGATATCTGCGTTCTGTGATAAGATGAAATTAATAAGAAATTTTAGGAGGGCAATATGAACTACCAGTTTAACAAAATGCCTGAAGAAAAAGTTTTTAAGGATCCTGTACATCGCTATGTTCATGTCCGCGATCAGATTATCTGGGATTTAATTAAAACAAAAGAATTTCAGAGATTGCGTCGCATAAAGCAGCTTGGAACGCTCTATCTGGCATTTCATTCTGCAGAGCATTCGCGCTTTAACCATTCATTAGGCGTCTATGAAATTGTGCGTCGCATGATTGATGAAATCTTTATGGGACGCTCTGCATGGAATGAGAAAGATCGTCCGTTGGCACTGTGTGCTGCATTACTACATGATTTGGGACACGGACCATTCTCACATTGCTTTGAGAAGATATTCGACACTGATCATGAAGCGTATACACAAAAAATCATTCTTGGACCTACCGAGGTCAATGAAGTGTTATCTAGAGTGCACCCTAACTTTCCTAAAGAAGTGGCGGATGTAATTAATAAGACACATGCAAATAAGCTTGTCATATCTATGATTTCATCTCAAATTGATGCAGATAGAATGGATTACCTTCAGCGCGATGCATATTATACAGGAGTAAGCTATGGTAGTTTCGATATGGAACGTGTGTTAAGGCTGATGCGTCCGACCGAAGATGAAGTTGTGATTAAAGAAAGTGGTATGCACGCTGTAGAAGATTATTTGATGAGCCGTTATCAAATGTACTGGCAGGTATACTTTCATCCGGTAAGTCGAGGTGGAGAAGTGCTGCTTAATCGCGTCTTTAAGCGTGCCAAGTTACTATATGACCGAGGATACGAGTTTAAAGAGCCACCAAAATATTTAGTACCTTTCTTTAACTCAAATGACGTTGATGTTACACAGTATTTAAAGTTAGATGAGATGGTGATTAACTATTATCTTCAAGAGTGGATTGACGAAGAAGATGCGATACTGAGTGATTTATCTCGCCGTTTTGTTAATCGTGATCTCTTTAAGTACTTACCATTCGACGGTAGCCAGATTACCATTGCAGAGCTGACTGATCTGTTTGAAAAAGCAGGAATTGACTCTGAATATTATTTAGTATTTGACGCTTTTAGTGACCTACCTTATGACTACAACCGACCAGGCATTAATAAACGAAAGCCAATCCATCTGTTAACACGCAACAACAAAATTAAGGAAATCAGTACCCAATCTGTTATTATTAATAGTATTACCGGGTTAGATAGAAAGGATTATAAGCTATATTATCCAAAAGAGCTTATACTCAATATTCGTGATCCAGAATTAAAAGGATCGATTATTAATTTACTCAATGAACTAAATTAGAGGTGAAAAATATGGCAGATTTTCAGTTTAACATTATAAAGAATGATCCATTAGATGGGCATAAAGGCACTAATATCGGTGCAATAAGTCTTGATAACGTGGCACCTGTATTTATTGATATTAAAGAGCAGCATGCATTTATAGATATCGGAGCGATGCATGCAAGAAGTGAAGTTGAAAAACGTGTGAAATGGGTTAGTGATAAATCTGAAACAGAAGGCCCCGATGAACAGGAATACTGGCTTGTATGGGTGACCACAGAGCGCGGGGAGCAAGGACCGTATTATGCAGGCGTCACAGCATGCTATATGGCGGTGAACAAAGTGCGTAAGCGTGGCTATAAAGTGATGGCAGAACATGTGAATATGATGGATAAATCGATGAAACACCACTACATTCTTGAACATATTGATGCAGACAGCCGTCGTGTATTAAAAGACTTTTTAATACAACATGATGCACGTATGTGGGAATTGTCTGATGATGCATTAAAAGCGATGCTTTCAGAATAAAAATTGTCAAAATTATGACAATTATGAACTTCTGATTTAACGGTTGTTTTTTTTGCTTAAGAGAAGTAAGATATGAATAGCTATAAAAATAGCTAGGACACTAAAGAAAGCAGGTATTTTTATACCTGCTTTCTTTAATTTTTTATATAATATAAGCTATACTAAAAGAGTGGTGAACAGTATGGACATTGATATTCATGTATTGCAAAGTATTAAGACTGAAGAAGAGACTGAAATGTTTGAAGTTAACACAGTTGGACAACTGATCGATAAGCAGCATTCATATATTACGTATACAGAGAAGCTTGATAATATCGAAACAAGCGTTCGTGTAAAATTAGAGGAGAATCGTATCCGGATTCGGCGTATAGGCGAATTATCGATGGATTTCTTATTTGTACCTACAGAAACAACACAGAATATTTATCATATGGCAAATCAGAAAGCTGTTATGGATATAATGACAAATCAGCTCATTATAAAAAGAGAAGGCACATCTGGCCATATTTATATACAATATTCAATCACAACAAATAACACGGTCATAGGAACATATTCTTATGAACTGACATATAAGGAGAGAGCATGATGAATATCGTACAAAAGCAGAAAGAAACGTTAATTGAAGAAATTAAGCAAGCCATATTAAAAGCGGAACTTGTAACAGAAGTGCCCGAAATAAAAATTGAAAATCCAAAAGATACAAAAAACGGAGACTACGCAACAAATATTGCAATGGTATTAACAAAACTCGCAAAGCGTAATCCAAGAGAGATTGCACAAGCCATTGTCGACAACTTAGATGTTCAAAAAGCAGACGTATCAAAAGTCGATATTGCAGGGCCTGGATTTATTAACTTCTACATGGATAATGCGTATTTAACAGGAATTATTACAGAAGCATTAACGAAAAAAGTAGATTTTGGAAAAGGTGAGCCGAAGGATGAACGCATCTTAGTGGAATATGTATCTGCGAATCCGACAGGTAGCCTCCACATAGGACATGCACGTAACGCAGCTGTAGGAGATACGTTAAGTAATGTGTTATCTGCTGCAGGATATGACGTGTTACGTGAATACTACATTAACGATGCTGGAAAACAAATTGAAAACTTAGCATACTCAATTGAAGCTAGGTTTTTACAAGCGCTAGGTGAAGACAAAGCGTTACCGGCTGACGGTTATCATGGTAAAGATATTATCGAAATCGGTAAAGATCTAGCAGAGAAACATCCTGAATATAAAGATGTTGAGGAAGCTGAACGTATTAAAGCATTCCGTAAGCTCGGCTTAGATTACCAGATGGAGAAGTTAAAGAAAGACTTAACAGAATTTAATGTACATTTTGATAACTGGTTCAGTGAAACGTCACTTTATGAAAATAAAGAAATCGATAAAGCATTAGAACAGATGAGACAACGTGGTTATATCTTTGAAGAAGACGGTGCAACATGGTTACGTACGACGGAATTTGGTGATGACAAAGATCGTGTACTGATTAAGAAAGATGGTTCTTATACGTACTTCTTACCGGACATCGCGTATCACTATGACAAGATTGAACGTGGTTATGATACGTTAATTAATTTATTCGGTGCGGATCACCATGGTTATATTAATCGTCTAAAGGCATCTCTTGAAACATTCGGTGTTGATTCAAAACGTCTTGAAATTCAAGTTATGCAGATGGTACGTCTATTACAAGATGGCCAGGAAGTGAAGATGAGTAAACGTACAGGGAATGCAATTACTTTACGTGACATTATGGATGAAGTGGGAATTGATGCAGCGCGTTATTTCTTAACGATGAGAAGTCCGGACTCGCACTTTGATTTCGACATGGAACTTGCGAAAAGTGAATCTAGTGACAATCCAGTTTACTATGCACAATATGCACATGCGAGAATCTGCTCGATGTTACGTCAGGCGAAAGAAGCAGGTATCACACCAAGTCGAGACGCGAACTATGCTTTAATTACAAATGAAAAAGCATTTGAATTATTAAAGCGTGTCGCAGACTTTGAAAGTGTTATCGAGCAAGCTGCAGAGCACCGTGCACCACACCGCATTACAAATTATATACAGGACCTTGCAGCGCATTTCCATAAGTTCTATAATGCTGAGAAAGTATTAACGGACGATATTGAAAAGTCACGTGCGTATGTAGCAATGATTGAAGCAGTTAGAATCACGTTACAGAATGCATTGACACTAGTGGGTGTATCTAGTCCGGAGAAGATGTAGTTACTATTAAATATGAAGGGTGGAACATTTAGTTGTCCCATCCTTTTATTACGGGGAGCCTAAAATGAAAAGAATAATCACTCTATTGATAACTTTATGCGTATTAACGGGATGCAACGGACAAACAAACAACGTAAAGGAAGAACGTATTATTTCATTGATGCCGAGTAATACTGAGATTCTTTATGCACTTGGTATGAAAGAGGAAATGGTTGGTGTGTCAACCGTTGACGACTATCCGAAGGAAGTTAAAAATCTTGAAAAATTTGATGCAATGCAGTTGAACTACGAAGCGTTGTTAAAAGCAAAACCGACGATAGTCTTTGCCCATGAATCGATGACCTCTCAAGAAAAGGTCTTAAAGCGCCTAAATAATAAAGGAATTAAAGTGGTGATGGTAAAAGATGCTCAAAACTTCGATGAAATGTATGCGAGTATCGATCAGATAGGTAAAGCTATACATAAAGAAAAAGAAGCGAATCAACTTGAAAAGAAAATTAAAGAAGATATAAAACAAGTGATTGGTGAATATCACAACAAACTGGCTGATAAAAAAGTGTTAGTAGAAGTGTCGCCAGCCCCTGAGATTTATACAGGTGGTAAAGGGACGTTGTTCGATGACATGATTCACCAGCTCGGTAGTGTCAATATCTTTCATGATATCAATGGATGGCAGCCAGTAAATTCAGAAGCCATTATTAAACGGAATCCTGATGTTATCATTGCAACAAGTGACTTATCGGATGAAGCATATAAAGCTTCAGTAGAAAAACGTGGGGGATTCAGCAATGTTAACGCAGTGAAGCGTGATGCCGTATACACCATTGATGCAGATGAAATTTCAAGGCCGGGTCCCCGTATCGCAAAAGGGTTAAAAGAACTTGCTGAAACGATACACGATGCACAATAAACGCTTGTTTTGTATCATATTATGTATCATTTGTGGTCATTTATTTTTTGATAATGGTTGGCTAGATTTAACGGATCCACTTAACAGGTCTATATTGTTAGAAGTACGTATCCCGCGTGTCATTATGGGAATTATTGCGGGTGTTGTTTTGTCGTTAAGTGGTTTAACTTTTCAAATTATATTAAGGAATAATCTTGCGGATAGCTTTTCCCTTGGTATTGCAAGTGGTGCAAGCCTCGGTAGTGCATTTGGTGTAATTACAGGACTATCGCTTGTGATGATTGCGGTCAGTGGGATCGTGATGAGTTTAGTCACATTGCTCGTTGTAATACTGCTTAGCATGATGATTAAAGTAAGTCATCAGTCGGTATGGGTTGTACTAACCGGAATGTTCATTAATTTGTTCTGTTCTAGCGTACTGTATATGCTTATACTTTTTGTGCCTGATAAAACTAGGGATATTATGAATTATCTCTTTGGCACTCTTGATAATGTATCTCTGAATGAAGTGGTCATTGTACTCCCTATCAGTATCATAGGGATATTATTACTTTATTATTACCATAAACCGTTAGAATTACTGTCGCTAGGGCAGGAGCATGCACATGTATTAGGATTAGAAGCCGCGCGGTTTATGTATTTGTTATTGACGATTGCAAGTGTTACAACAGCAATATTGATTAGTTTCACAGGTATTATTGGATTTGTTGGAATGGTTATTCCGCCATTTGTGCGTTTCTTTATGCGTGGAAATTTTTTGAGTAAGATGCATACGACAGCCTTACTTGGCACTATACTTATATTGCTTGGAGATTTCCTGGGAAAAGTTATCGTGCCTCCTGTACAAATCCCAGTGAGTATTATGATGTGTCTCATTGGATTACCTTTATTATTCATTACTACAGTCAAACAAATGAGGGTATCTCGAGATTAATTGCATCAAACTCGCAAGTGTCAGCGCATTGGTAATTTTACCGTGCGCTATTTTTCTGTATATTTCTGATAAGGGTATATGATATACATTGATATCTTCAAATGTTTCTAGTTGATTTGCGGCTATATAATACGCATCCTTTACATATAACGTATAGAGTTGGTTTGTAAAAAGTGCTGGGTTAGGGTGCATCGTACCAATGATTTCAGGCGTACCTGTATACCCTGTTTCTTCTTCAAGCTCTCGCATTCCAGCTGCGATAATATCTTGTTCTTCTATAATTCCTCCAGGTAACTCTAAACTGTAATCTTCGATACCGATTCTATACTGATGAATAATAATGATATCATCTTTACATCGTGCGATAATATTAATCCAATGTGGTGCCTCGATCTGATAGAATTCAGCAGTATTTGAGTTATAGCTAAATTGAGTGGTCATGACTTTAAAAATCTTATAATCTTGTTTTCCTATTAATTTTCTTTTTACCCACATCGTTTTCGCCCCCTTTGTATATGATAACAGTGTATCAGATAGGGTATAATACTGCTAATGGAGGGGTAATATGGTTAAAGCGATAATATTTGATATGGAATCTGTATTGTTAGATAGGAAGTTATCACTTGAGCGTTTTTTAGATGCACAGTATGAATATTACAGAACTTATTTTACTGAAGTGCAAAAGCAGGATTTTATAAACTACTTTATAACATACGATAAAGAAGGTGCAGTTCCTGTTAAACGTGTGTATCAGGCTGTTATTGATAAACTCGGTATTACTTACATTGAAACACGTGAACTTATGCAGGATTATACGGTAAATTTCCCCAAATTCGCTTCAGAAACGGATGCTATGAAGGAGACTGTGACTAGACTGCAAAATAGAGGTTATAAAATTGGAGTGATTGCCACGGGTGAATATGAGCATGAACGTTATATTATCGATGTTCTGGGTATAGAAAATTATATTACCCATACAATCATTACAGAAGAAAATACGATTGGTAAAACACAGTTAATCGAGATGTGTCGTGCATTAGACACAAGACCTCAAGATACATTATTTGTAACAGGTGATGAAATTGTGGATACAGTCGGTATAGAGATACAACTGATAAATACTAAAGAAATAAAAATACATACGATGATAGAATTATTAAATGTTTTAGACGAGGAGACGAATACATGACGATGATGAATTGGGACGAACCAGCAAGTGTAGAAGGTGGAATATTTGAGAAGATAGAAGTAAGCGCCCCTGTAACTGTAAGTTCAAGTATTGAAGCAAATGAAATAACGATACATAAGACAGGAACACTTACTGTACAAGGAAAAGTCAATGCACCATTTATTCGTATTTTTGGTACATTGAATATAGAAGATACCCTTGAAACAGAACAGCTGACAATCGATAAAGATGCAGAGCTTGGAGTAAATGGTGATACAATATCCGCATCTATCCTTAACAAAGGGCGTCTACAAACAGAAGGTGGAATGCGAAGTGATAAATTTGATTCAACAGGGGTAGTTGTTGCGCGTGGACCAATAAACGCAGAACGCTTTAAGTCAACAGGCTCATTACAACTCGATAATGATCTGACTGTACAGGCGGCGGAGATTATTGTTAGTGAAGTCAGTAATATCCGTTATTTAAATGGCGGGGAAGTACAAGTTAAAGCGGAGCGTGAAATGTTACTATTTAAAGACGAGGATTCTAGATTATCTGTACGAGAAATCGATGGCTCAGTCTTGACACTAGAAAATGTTATTGCAGAACTTGTACGTGGAGATAATGTTACAATTAAAAATAACTGTACAATTAAGACAGTGGAGTATACTGAAAGTTATAATTATGATGAATCGTCAGATGTGCATGAATTTGCGAAGATTAAAAGATAACGAGGTGTTTTATGGAGCTTGCATTAACAAATAACGATGTCGCAATACACTATACAATTAGAGGGAAAGGTTATCCACTTGTCATGATTCATGGCCAATTTATGAATACGTCAATGTTTGATTCATTCAACGATGCTTTTAAAGATTTCCAATTAATAAAGATCGATCTAAGAGGGCACGGCTTGTCTGATAAACTGACGTCTATTACAATGGATGGTTATATTGAGGATGTGCTAACAGTGCTGGATAAGCTGTTTATTAAAAATGCACATTTTATGGGCTTTGGCCTTGGCGGGATGGTTGCAGGTAGTATTGCTGCAAAGTATCCAGAGTATGTGAATCGCCTTATAGTTATGAGCGTCGGTCAACAGAGTTATTATGAAGCAGAACAAAAATTTCATTCTAAGTATGCAAGCATAATTAGAACATTCTCACGCTCTAAACGTAACGAAGTGTTGATGGATTATATGTATCATGATATCAAGGCTGTTAAGAAATACTATAAGAAAATGATTGAACCATCTAATGGACTGACAGACAAGGAAGAAGATGCAGTAATATTATCTACAATTGATTTTAATGTAGAAGACTTTAAGTTCATTACAGCACCAACGCTGATTTTAAATGGGAAGTATGATGAGCTTATTCCTCAGGATGAAGCTGAAACGATACATCAATATATCTCGGACAGTAAGCTTATTACATTTGAAAAGAGCGGGCATGCGATGCTGTTTGAAGAAAAAGAACACTTTGAAAAAGAAGTTTTGGATTTCTTGAAACAAGAATAAAAGGGGAAAAATATGGACAAACAATATGATGATGACACCTTATTCCAAAAATATAGTGAGATGGAACGTTCGAAAAATGGTTTAGAAGCCACCGGTGAATGGGAAGCCTTTAAATCTTTGTTGCCCAATCTAGAAGATGCAGCGGTATTAGATTTAGGTTGTGGTTATGGATGGCATTGTCAATATGCGGTTAAGGCTGGTGCTTCAAAAGTGGTAGGAATAGATGTTTCTGAAAAGATGTTAAAACAGGCTAAGCAGCAACCTGACGCCGATAAAATTACATTTCTTGAGCAGTCTATGGACGAGATGAATTTTGAGCCCCACGAGTTTGAAGTAGTGATGAGTTCACTTGCGATTCATTATATGCCTTCATTCAAAGATGTCGTCGAACAAGTAAAAGAAGTGCTTACGATTAATGGCACATTTATTTTTAGTATAGAACATCCTGTTTATACAGCTGAAGGCTCTCAACAGTGGATATATGATGAGGAAGGGAATAAATTATATTGGCCGGTAGACAATTACTATAAAGAAGGAGAACGTGAGACGAATTTTCTTGGAGAAGAAGTTCGTAAATACCATCGTACATTATCACATTATTTGAGTGTGCTGATTGATAACAACTTTGTTATTAAGGGCATTGATGAACCTGAACCTAGTAAAGATATGCTTGAGTCCAATCCTGAAATGAAAGATGAACTCAGAAGACCGATGATGCTAATTATATCTGCTAGAAGAAAATAGTAATAAATACAATGCACACCCTCCAATTCATTTGAAAGGTGTGCGTTTTTTACTTAAGTCGTGTATTCTCTGATTAAGAGAACCTCTAAACTTTAAATTATGTCTATAAAGTGACTTTACAAAGGGTCCATCAATGAGGACATCAATATCATCTAATATATATGCAAAAGACGAACGTGATATCCATTCAATCATATAACCGGACCAGAGCCATATGTCTTTAGAATGTCCGAAATGCTCTCTTACTGAATGTATGAGTTCGCTTGTAAGTTCAGCATTCTGCAACGGTTCTCCACCGAGAATAGAAAGCCCTTGGATATAGTTGTGATCTAATAATGCTATAACCTCAAGTTTAAGTGCTTCTGACCAGGGCGTTCCTTTATGGAAGTCCCATATACTTGCATTGTAACAACCTGAACAGTGAAAGCTGCACCCTGAAATATATACGCTGACACGAACGCCTTCACCGTCAACCATTGATGCTGGCATAATCTTTGCGATATTACTCATACTGAACGCATATGTTTAACTCGAGATTGTATTTCCTTATGGCGCCCTTTAATCATCGGTCGTTTCAGCGGTTGACCTAAATAACCGCAAGTGCGCTTAATCACATCGGTCGTTTCGGGATCAGTATTATGGCAGTGCGGACACATAAAGCCATCTGCAGTCGCTTCGAATTCTCCTTCAAATCCACACTCAAAACATTTATCAATCGGTAAATTCGTTCCTAAGTAACCGACCTTATCATAGGAATAATCCCATACTGCTTCAAGCGCTTTTAAGTTATGCTTCAAATCAGGGTATTCACAGTAATGTATAAAGCCACCTAACGAATGTTTTGCAAAGCGTTGTTCAAATGACAGTTTCTCAAATGGAGTAACTGTCTTTCTCGTGTCGTAGTGAAAGGAGTTCGTATAATAGCCTTTATCCGTAATATGCTCTATCGTACCAAACTTCTCGTAATCTAAAGTGCAGAAGCGGTGTGTGAGTGATTCACTTGGTGTACCATATATACTGAATTGTACATCATACTGTTCCGTTAATTGTTCTGCATACTGTTTCATCGTGATTAATACTTGCTCCACGAAGGATTTAGCTTTCTCATCAGTTTCCCAGTTCGGGTGGAATAAAGCTGCACCGACTTCATACAGTCCGATATAGCCGATACTTATAGTTGCTCGTCTGTGGGTGAACAGTTGTATAACATCATCGTCTGGACGCAGTGATTTACCGAATGCACCGTGTAGATAAAGTATCGGTGCATTTTCAGTGGTAGCATCTTTAAGGCGATGGATACGATATAAACAAGCTTCTTTTACGATATCTAATCGGGTTCTTAATATTGATAAGAACTGCTCTGTATCTTTTGATTCGAGGGCGATTCTAGGAAGATTCAACGTTACAACACCCAAATTGCAACGACCGCTATTAACAGCCTTCCCATCTTCTTCGTATAGATTTAAGAAACTGCGGCAGCCCATTGGTACTTTGAAGTCACCGATGAGATCGGTAAGAGCTTTGTAATTCAATATGTCTGGATACATTCTTTTAGAAGAACATTGTAATGCAAGCTGTTTAATATCGTAATTTGGATCCTCTGCTTTGAAATTAACTCCGTCTTTAATACTGAAGACAAGTTTAGGGAATATTGCAGTAACCTTTTCTTTACCTAAACCTGCTAGTCTATTACTTAGAATTGCGTGCTGAATCATTCTCGCATAAACATCTGTACCAAGTCCAAAACCAAATGTTACAAATGGAGTCTGCCCATTGCTCGTATATAAAGTGTTGATTTCATATTCTAATGACTGCATTGCATCATATATATCTTTTTCTGTCATTCTCTTAACGTAGTCATCCTGCAAATGCAGCGTAACGAATTGCTCAGCGTTACGTTTGTGATTTAATGCGTTAAGCTGAGCGAATTTTCTCAATACTTCATCGATACGATCTATAGAACAGCCACCATACTGGCTACTACTGACATTTGCAATGATCTGACTGATCTGTGCTGCAGCGGTTTGAATAGATTGTGGTGGATTAACATGTGCATTTCCTATAACGAAGCCGTTCTGTAACATGTGGTCGATATCTATTAAACAACAATTTGTCATAGGTTGGTAAGGATGGTAATCTAGATCATGAAAGTGGATTTCTCCTTTAACGTGAGCCTCCTTGACATGCTCAGGTAACATGCTTAATCCAATATGACGTGCGACAGTCCCGGCAGTTAAATCTCGCATCGTAGTAAAACGCTTTGGGTCTTTATTTGCATTCTCATGGATTACGTCACTCTCTTCATCTGTTAAACGTGAAAGATCTTCTTGTAAACGTTCTATGACTTTACTCATTCATATTCGTACTCCTTATCACTATATATAGTATTTGATTAATATGTTAACACTATATAAAGTGTGTGTTTCAATATTCACAATTACTACAATAATTCGTCATAATTCTGTTGGATTGCGTGATTTTTGATACATGTCATTCAATTTATATATTAGAAGAAAGCAATGAGGTGAAGATAAAATTGCTTTATCTCATTGCTCTTATGATTCAGAAAGTTTTATATAGAATTTATTTTTGGTACAATTAAGTAAGTTTGCATGTCTGAATGAAGACGATTATTATACGGAGGCATATATGACACATAATGTTCAGAATTTAACATGGTATTTAGAGTCATTATCTAAAGAAGAACTTAAAGATATTTGCAGAAATTTTGATATTAAAGGATTTTCTTCAAAGAATAAAGATGAACTTATTGAGTTGATTCAAAGTACGTACTTTGAAGATGACCAACTACTGACACGATTATTACAAGAATTATCGAGCGATTATAAGCTCATCTTTTATGAGCTTGCAGTAAGTGATAATGAAACTGTAAGGTTTAATCGAGATATTCCGGATACATTATTTCTATTCTATCCTGAAGCAGATGAACATCTCGTAATTCCAAAAGATGTGAAACAACATTTCAAGCAATTTATCGAAACTCATCCGGATATTAACAGTGATATCCAGCTGATAGAGTTCTATCATAGTGCGTTCAATTTATATGGATTTGTAAGTTTAAAGCAGCTCGCAAAACTTCAATATAAATATAAAGGACTTCAAAAAGATGAACAGACAATCAAAGAAGAAATAACACGCCTATTACCTGAATATAAAGATTTAATTCAACATAGAAGTGTTAAACATCGCGATTTAGCACAAGTTAACTTGAATATGAAAGCTTTAACGCATGGTAAGAAGTACTATGAGCCAGCTACTGAATCGGAGTTTCTGAACTACAAAGATCCTTACTTTACTGAACCATCAGAAGCGATAGAGGCACTGAGAACATTGTTAGATGACATGGTAACAGAAGAATATAGAGGAACATATACAGCACAATTAATCACAGACACAATTATATTTGGTCTACGTGCAAATGATACACCGGAATTCATATTGAAGCATATACAGCAGATTGAAAATAGTGGATTTTTAAAAGTAGAGAACCGTACATTACCTGAGTATATCGCTCGTGCAATCATTGATACACGTCTTTGGTCTTTAAATGGGCACAAGCCACAGCAGAAAAAGGAACGTAAAGTCGTACAGGTTAAACAGAAAAAGAAAAAAAGAAAGAAGAAATAATATACACTGAGGAGGAAAAGTACCTTTGAATAAAACAACTACAACAATTTGGAATAGAGCATATAATATATTAAATATTGCTGTTATTTTTATGATTATCATAAGATTAGTAACACAAGTAAACCTGAATTTATTAATCGTATTATCTTTCGCAGCACTATTGATATTAGGATTACTAGATAGTCTCGATAGAAATGCATTTAAAGAAAATATGTTCAGACACGTGTTCGATCTTATACTGCTTATATTATTTAGTTCACTGTATTTTGGAGGTTAATCGCATTATGAAATAAAAAATTGTGAAGAATGTTGGATATTCTTCACAATTTTTTATTGTTCAGGTAAAGGCGAGACATCTGCTAGCCGCACAGTATCATGACTCACAAACTGGAGTTCGTCGAGATAAATTGTAATATAACGTAATAATCGAAGTAAAGTTTGTTCGTCATTATTTGTTTCCATGATACGATTGTAGTTGAGCGCACTACAACGCAATCGCATAAAAGAAGGGGCCTCCTGGTACTGTAAATTCTTGTATATAGAACAGCTCCATTTATTATTAAAACGATCGAAGATTTCATAGTCTTTTATTGCTTCTATCGTAGGCACCTCCTTTTATTTTATTAGAATATAACATGTAAAATGAAAAAATAATACATTAATATAAAAATATAATGTTACACAATATATTTGCGTGATAAATGTCACAGAACAGAAATTGAGAAGATTGTGATATGATAAAACTAATAAAGGGGGTGCTTATGAAATTAATAAAGTATCAATGGCCGTTAATAATATTATTACTTACAGCATGCAGTCAAGATGATACTCACACAAGTGAGATGGTGAAAAAAAGTACGACAAATGCACAAGAAAGTTTACCTGTTAAACAAACTTACAAAGTAGCATATAAGGGTCTTGCTGAGTCAGCAATGAAACAATTGATGAAAAAAATGCCGGAAGCATATAATTCACATCAATATCAATTAATTCAGCCTTATATTAAAGCGGGTTCAGAAGCGGATAAGTATATTAAAAATAAACTGAATACAGGTATGTTTGATAATTATAAGATTCAATCATATAGCATTGAATCTATAGAAGAAGATAATAAGCATCACGTTCATATAAAGCTATCAAGAATAATGAAATCTAATGGAACAAATAATATTGAAAGTAAAGTCGTCACTGTATATGACCTCTCTTACAATAAAAAACATAAAAGAATGGAAGTTTACGACTTTAATGATTATAGCGTAACGCCTGTAGTAAAACAGCGCATACAGCAAGTTACAGATATTGATGATGCAATAGAAAAAGTCAGAACAGAACATATGGCACGTTTATCAAAAGAGAATCCAGATAAACAAGTCGTCTTAATTGCCGGAGATGATGAAGAAGATGCAGGTGGCAGTTATTTCAAAGTAAAAGCAATTGATAAAAATAGTAATTTTTTAATCCAGACGTTTAAAATATATAAACATAATGGATTACTGGTTGGAGAATAACAAGCGTGACACGAGTGTTTGCTCGTGCCACGCTTGTTTATTGAATAAAGTAAAGTAAAGCAATGAAATGACATAAAGCCCCAAGTATTATAAAGAAATGCCAGATCATATGAAAGTAGTGGCGGTTTTTCTGTGCGTAGAACTATGCACCTATCGTATACATTAACCCACCAGCGATAATAAGCAGTATAAAAGTCAAACTTGCTTTATTAATTAACGATGGAAATAATACAACACCAAGCCAGCCCATGACTAAATACATGGCAAGACTTACTTTTGGATTCACATGTTTCGCTGTTGCTTTATAGACGATACCAGCAATAGTAATAACCCACTGGGTAATCATAATCGTGATGCCGAGCTTTCCACCAACCAGACTTAATGCAACAGGTGTATATGTACCCGCGATAGCGATATAGATCATCGCATGATCTATAATTCTCATCACTAATTTATGAATAGATTTCGGTGGCATTAAGTGATAGATAGATGATGAGATAAACATTAGAAATATGCTGATTAAAAATACGCTGATACCGAAAGAAAAAAGGCTACCGTGCTGGATATATGACTGTACCGCAAAATAAGGAAGCGCAAATAAGATGAGTAGAGCGGGAACACCGTGAGATACAGAGTTACCAATTTCTTCTCCGAATTTTAGTTCTTTTATATCATGGAAATTATATTTTGGTGCAGTAGGCTTCATACAATTCATCCTTTTTATTAAATAATGAGATAATTATATCATTATTAATGGATAGATACGAAAATTAGCCAGCAAATGATAAAATAATGAACCTCGTATATAATATTGCAAAATTATTACAAGATTCATTAATATGATAGCAAAATAATA
>NZ_PPRM01000056.1:5432-40618 GCF_002902665.1 Macrococcoides caseolyticum | reverse complement strand
GTAAAACACCACCGTTCAATGATATACCTATATTTTATCAAAAAAAGACTGTAAACTTCATCTCCGAAGGAGACTTTGTCTACAGTCTGAAAATAGCTGGAATATCCAGCTATTTATTATTTCAATTTCATCAACTTGTCTTTCAGAACTTTTCTTTGATGTTCTAAAGAAATTGGATCATTAAACCAAAAATCTTCAGCATCATATTCAACGAGGCGGTTATTTTTAACTGCATCCATGTTCTTCCACAAATTAGATTCAGTTACAGTATTTGTAGCAGATCCTGCATCACTTGACACGAGTACAATGTCTCCTGCATAACTACTCAAACTTTCAGAAGAAACTTTCTTCCATCCTGTCGGTTTAACATCTTTAACGATTTTATCTTGCATCTTCAAGTCAAATGCTTGATAAATAATTTCTGATCCACGTCCCCAGTTATCGCCATACACATAGATTTCTTTCTGGAAGAACTGGAATATAGAATAAGTTTTATCTTCACCAAGGTGTTTTTTAATTTCTTTACCATCTTTTTTCGTCTCTTTATTCCATTTATCCACAAATGCTTTTGCTTCTTTTTCTTTACCAACAATTTTTCCTAATAATTCATGTACTTCTAAATAACCATGCTTTGTATATGTAAAAGGAATTGTTGGTGCAATTTTTTCATACTTCTTATTATCTTTATCCGTATCAAATGAAATAATTAAATCTGGTTTTAGTTTAGCGACTTTCTCAACATCGCCTGGATTTAACTGTTCTACACCCTTAAGCTTCGGTTTTAATATATCAGATTGGAATGCATATTGATCTGCTCCAACCGGAGTGACACCTAAATCAATTAAATTCCCAACATAGCTTGCACCCATAACAACGATACGTTTTGGTTCTTTTGGAATTTTTATTGTTTTGCCGCTATCTGTTTTAAATTCTACTGTTGTTTCTTTTTGCTCTTTCTTGCTATCTTTATTCCCGCATGCTGCGAGCATGATAATACATACGATGAATAATACTAATATTTTTTTCATTACTTTCCCTCCAATTGATATTGATTATCATTACCAATTAATTATATGAACAATCATTGACAAAAGCAATATCTTTTTTATATCTTTTATTACATTGAATTTCATATATTCTATCTCTATAATCGAGGTAATATGCAATTTAAGGAGGGCTATCATGAATAATACGACAAAAGGCATCATGCTTGTTACATTAGGGGCAATATTCTGGGGTGTAGGCGGGACAGTATCACAACAAATGTTCCAGACTTTTAAACTTCCTCTTGATTGGTTTATTACTGTAAGATTAATATTCAGTGGATTATTCTTATTGCTACTTGCTGTTATTAGAAAACAAAATATATTCCACCTCTTTAAAGATCGCTATACCATGATACATCTCATTATATATTCAATATTCGGAATGCTCGCAGTTCAATATACTTTTCTTGCCTCAATAGAAGCCGGAAATGCTGCTGTCGCTACTTTACTACAGTATTTAGCACCTATCGTCATTTTAATTTATATGCTTAGCGCACGTAAAATTAATTTTAGATTGATCGATTTTATCATCATTGCTGTATCTACATTCGGGACTTTTTTACTTCTTACAAGTGGTAATATTAATAATGTTGTCGTCCCTCCCAAAGCCATCATCTGGGGATTGCTCAGCGCAGTGGCAGCTGCATTTTATACAATGTATGCTGGGCGACTATTTGTTCATAATAAACCTTTAGTAATTATTGGATGGGCGATGCTCTTTGCAGGGATATTTATTAGCCTTTTCAACAGGCATTGGTACATTAACCCTTTTGCGATGGGAAGTGTTGCCATCGGATATTTAATCTTTGTGATCATCGTCGGAACTGCACTTGCATTCTTCTTATATTTATTAAGCGTAAAGTATATCGATCCACAACTTACTACATTACTTGGATGTATAGAGCCACTTACTGCTATTATCGTGAGTATCCTTTGGCTGAAACAGCCATTTAATTTTATTCAGATCATTGGAATGGTTATCATATTAGGTGTCGTACTTTTTATATCCATCATTAATTCTAAAGAAAAAAAAGTACAAAAAAACACATGAAATCAATACATTAATGCGCATTGATTTCATGTGTTTTTAATAATTGAGTCACAATATTGCGTTCAACAGCATCATCCATCGGTGGATTATGCAGGCCTGCTCTCATCGACCTTAATATTCTTTCTAATATTCTTGTACGTTCCAGGCTCTTTGCCCCTAATACGCGCATTGCTAAATCAATAATTTCAAGTCCATTATTGACAATGATATGTTTTGACAGCTGGAATGTAAGTCCGAGATGTTCTGTCTTACCTTCCAAGTGCATATCACATGCATGATAAATGAAATGACGAGACTGCATCATCAGCATCTCCATTTTAGCGAGTTTATCCTGAATATGAGGAAGTTCACTGATGGTCGTCTGCAAGGAGTTCGGCTGATACGTTTTACTGAACTTTACTGCCTCATCTAACGCACGTTGCGCAAGACCGAGATAGACTGCCGGAATATGCATCAACCATGGATTCGCATACTTTTCCTTATTAATTTCCACTCTGTTACATTCATTGATTTTCACATCATTAAAAATGACATCATGGCTAGCCGTTGCACGCATACCTAACGTATCCCATGTGTCAACGATTTCAATACCTGCACTATCAGCTGGAACATAATAGAACCCCATTGCAGATGCTTCAGTATCGTAAGCCCCTACAAGCATATGTGTCAGACGATGACTCATAGATGCAAAGGTCTTAGTGCCATTAATTACATACTTATCTCCAGCACGTACTACTTGAGTAGAAGGACGACCGCCTCGCGTCGGGCTTCCCATCTCGCTCTCAGATACGATACGATTTGTAATCGCACCATTTCTTATGTCATGTGCAAATTGCAGCATCATTTCTTCTGGCCAAAGCTTCAGCTCAAATACTTCTCCCACAACACCAAGATGCCAACCAATGGATAAGGCTGTCGATTCATCATAAAACGCAAGTAAAGACTGAATCATAATAAGTTCTTTAATATTACAGCCTGAACCACCATGTTCAACAGGTAAAGTCAGCATATGATAACCATGCTGAATCAACCAATCTATCAATTGATCATTAAGAACTCCATTGTTATCCGCCTCTGCCGCCGTTTTTTCAATCCACTCTTTGTTAGATATAAATCGTTCTTGCCACTTTAATTCAATACTGCTTTCAAGAAATAATTCATTTTCCATTGCTGTCATTCTCCTCTCATTGAAATTGTAACACTTTTATTTGCAACTATCATTTTCGATAAGCGTGTATTCATATAATCATATATAATGATATTAATAAATTAACAATTAGGATGAAAAATATGACTTTATCCAGTTTATTAAATGACGAAAACTTTATATCACCCATAATCATCTCGCTCAAAGTCGCAGTGAGTGCAACGATATTAAGCTTGATATCGGCAATTTTAATACATTATTTATTATCTAGGAAATATTTTAAAGGAAAGACAATTTTAGAAGCGATAATTATGCTGCCGATGGTGCTCCCTCCGACCGTTGTAGGATTTTTGCTGCTCATCTTGTTTGGTAAGCAAAGTTTCATGGGTAAATTTATAGAGCTTCTATTCCATCAGCCAATCATCTTTACAATCTATGCAGCGATTGCTGCGTCGACACTTGTCGCTTTACCATTAATGTATCAATCAATAAAAATAGGTATAGAACAGATTCCGGAAAATTTATATCATGTTGCCCAGCTTGATGGCGCTTCAAAGTTTCGCATGTTTACACATATTACTTTACCTTTATCGAAAGCAGCCTTGCTAACCGGAACTTTGTTAGCCTTTGCACGCGCAATCGGAGAGTTCGGTGCAACACTTATATTCGCCGGCAATATACCTGGTGTTACTGAGACGATGCCGACAGCAATATATGTAGCAATTGAAAATAATGATTTGCATCTTGCATACGCCTGGGTTTTCATAATGATTGTGATGTCATTCTTCATGATGATCGCCACACAACTATTAAGAAAATAATAAATCTCTATAAACCTACACTTTATAATACCTTTGCTTGAAAGAAGATAGCATTGTAAGGTAGACTGAAAGTGTTCAAATATATTTATTAAAGGAGAAAACATAATGTCTAAATCAACACCACACATTAAACCAGAAAACAATCCAATCGCAGAAACAATTCTCTTACCTGGAGATCCACTTCGTGCTAAGTTTATTGCAGACACATATTTAGAAGATGTTGTTCAATTCAACGAAGTACGTAACATGTTCGGCTATACTGGTACTTATAAAGGTAAGCGTATTTCAGTTATGGGTACTGGAATGGGTATCCCATCAATCGGTATTTACTCATACGAATTAATTCATACATTCGGTGTGAAAAACTTAATTCGTGTTGGTTCTTGTGGCGCAATGCAGGAAGATATTAACGTATACGATATTATCATCGCTCAAGGTGCCTCAACGGACTCTAACTATGTTGCACAATATGGTTTGCCTGGTCACTTCGCACCTATCGCAAACTTCGATTTACTTGCACGTGCGAAACAGTTAGCTGATGAAAAAGGTGCTGTCAGTCATGTGGGTAACGTATTATCATCAGATATCTTCTACAATGCAAATAAAGATGCAACTGATAAATGGCGTTCAATGGGCATCTTAGCTGTTGAAATGGAATCTGCAGGATTATACATGAATGCTGCTTATGCTGGTGGGGATGTTCGTGCACTTGGAATCTTCACAGTAAGCGACCACTTACTAACACACGAAGAAACGACACCTGAAGAGCGTCAAACATCATTCACTAATATGATGGAAATCGCATTAGAAATCGTAGAATAATATAATAGATTAATAAGCCGATACTTCCAAGAAGTATCGGCTTATTAATTAGAGTTTCTGTCTCAGTTCATATAATTTATAAAACGGGCTAAGTGGTAAAATAAAGTCTCCAATATATTCTTCAATATGTGCATTGAAGCCTTTCTTAAATTTAAGTACACCATAATCTTCAGCATCTTCAGTGAATACACCCGTTACACCATAAAAATTATAAGTTTTCAAATTCAGGATCTTAGCATACTTAATCATTTCGAACATCATATTATATGGCCCCATAAATTGATTGTACTTAGGATTAGAACCACTTGATAAATAATATAATTCATGTTCATTATGAATATACAATGCACTTGCTAAATGAAGAATTCTGCCGTCTGTCTGCTTCAAAGCTTCAATTTCTGTAACTTTCTTCTTCTCTTTATCAACTGCTTTGGCAAGCTGTTCAACTTTATTACGTAATTTTCTGAAACCAGGATTTTCATCCAGCTTAAGTTTCTCTTTATTATATTCGTCTTCTTTTTGTTTTAAATCTTTACGCAGAATATCAAGATGTTCATCTAAATCAATATAACTTAATACAAGTCTACATTGATCTTTGTATATCTTTTGCATCTTGACAAAGTAATCAAAGTCTCTGAACGAGAAACCATGCTTATCTTCAGCCATCTGGAATAATTCAAAGAATTTATCTGTTTCTTCAATCGATAAATCTCTTAAACGAACACCCATCTCATAGGTTTTCTTAATATTACGTCTCGTTTTATATTCCATCTCTTTTAATAATTCATCTTCAGATTTACCTTCAAGATTAAGTACTGATAAGAACCTGGCTTGTGAATCATCGGAATACCCGACTGGGAATCCACGGTGATGGTACCCTAAACCTTCCATCTGTTCAATAAAGCCTTCCACATCATTTGACTCCGTAATATTACCGTCGTGATCTCTATAATTCATAATAATATGTGGATCTATCAATGCAAATAAACCATTATGTGACTTTAAATATCCTCTTAGCTCTGTATAGAATAAATCAACAAGCGTCTTATTTGAATAATCCATCACAGGACCACGATGCGAGTAGAAATAGTTAAAGTACTTAAAAGCGCGTGCACTCGTTAATAGACATGCAGCAAGTACTTCATCCCCCTCTTTAACTCCAACAATATGTACAGGTTCATTATGCTCAACTTTATAATCGTAATGAATTCTTGATTGTGTGTAATGACTGAAATGCTCATTCACAAAGGATTCAAATTCATCTGGTTGTAACTCGCAAAACTTCATCTTGTACTTCCTCTCTATTTCACTGTTTGTTATTAATATAACATTCACCACATGAAAACAACAGAGATACCATATACTCTGTTGTTAAATCTTTTATTTAATATACCTTTGTAGAAAATCAGTAAAAACTCTCAATTCTTCAATATTTAAATTCACCATTTTAATCGGTCCAATATCGAACGTTATCGTCAATGTATCCTCTTTACTTGCAGCTCCGTGAATTTCATGCATGCCAACTACGCGTTCATAAACACGCTCTCCCATATCGACGTTCATAAATAACCGTTCGCTTGTTGCAATGTAAGCTCCTTGCAATTCACTCATACCATTAGGTGTCGGGAATAATACCGTCCCTTCGATTTCTGGTCCTAATTGTTCCGTTGGAAATAACTCCTCGCTTGATATCTTTCTAAATTGTCCCATAATATCCTCCTAAAATATTATTATTTATTTTTAATATACCCTTTTCCATTCTATTTATGAAATTGTTTTGTCCTAAAAAATTTTATATTGACTATCTTAAGTAATTTTGTTTATTATTAATTGATAATGATTATCATTGTCGCTTGAAAAGGAGGAACAATATATGAAACAGAGCGCGTTACTAACGTCATTCATCGCCGGTTCATTACTACTAACTGCATGTGGTAATGAATCATCTTCTGATAAAAAAGAAAATAAAACTGAACAAACGAAACAAACAGTTGATTTATCTAAAGAGACTGAAGCATACAAAGCTTTTACGGTAGATCAGATTGATCACTTCGTTAAAGATACTGAACAATTCGTCAATGCTTTTAAAGCTGGTGATATTGCAAAAGCTAAAGAAGTTTATCCGAAAGCGCGTATGTATTTCGAACGTTCAGAACCTGTTGCTGAAAGCTTCGGTGATCTGGATCCAAGAATCGATGCACGTTTAGCTGATATGAAAGCTGAAGGTAAGACAGAAGAATGGTCAGGTTATCATAAATTAGAAAAAGCATTATGGGAAGAGAATACAACTAAAGGTTATGAGGCAACGGCAGATCAATTGCTCAAGGATGCAAAAGAGCTTCGTGCGAAAGTAGACACTGCAGAAGTCACGCCTAAACTAATGCTACAAGGATCAATTGATTTATTAAATGAAGTATCTACCTCTAAAATTTCTGGAGAAGAAGAAATTTATTCTCATACAGACCTTTATGATTTCAAAGCCAATATTGAAGGTGCAGAAAAAATCTTCGAATTATTCAAAGAAAAAATTAGCAAAAAAGATGATAAGCTTGCACAAGATATCCAGAAACGCTTTGACAATGTTAATACTCTACTGAAACAACACGAAACACCAGACGGTGGATATGTAAGTTATGAACAATTATCAAAAGAAGATACTAAAAAATTATCAGAGGCTGTTGACCAGCTTGGTGAACCACTAAGTCAAATGGCCATCATTTTGGAGTGATGTAACGTGGATCCTATGTCTCGTCGTGATTTTCTGAAAGTAGCTGGTATTGGAGGTGCGGGTGTAGTGATTGGTTCAACCGGTCTCGGCACCTCTCTTTATGCTATCAATCATTTTGGAAAAGACAACTCAAACTCAAAAAATAAAGTAAACTTCTACGGAAAATATCAATCAGGAATCATTTCAGACGTGCAGACGCATGTCTATTTTGTCGTTCTTGAATTACAAACAAAAGACCTCGCTGAAGTTAAAGACATGTTTAAATTATGGACAAAATATAGTGTTAAACTAATGAATGGAGATCTTGTGGCTCCTCTTACAGAAAACATGTTATTACCGACCGTTGACACTGGTGAAGCAATCGGTCTTGATGCTTCACGATTAACTTTGACCTATGGAGTAGGTCCTGATTTCTTTAAAAAACTAAAGATCGACGCGTTAGCGCCAGATGACTTAAAACCACTTCCTCATTTCCCTAAAGATCAGCTAGATGACAAGTTCTCAGGTGGAGATATATGTATACAGGCATGCAGCGATGACCCCCAAGTAAATTTTCATGCGATAAGAAATCTAGTTCGTGCTTCCCGAGGACTAGTAACGATGAAATGGAGTCAAACCGGCTTTAATTCATTTGAAATACAGGACAATAAAATACAGACACCGAGAAACTTATTCTCTTTTAAAGATGGTACGGGTAATCCAGGGGGAAACAATAAAGAGAAACTTAATGAGATCGTATGGTGTGATTCAGATTGGTACAAAAATGGAACATACTTAATCGCAAGGAAAATTCAAATGCATCTAGAAACATGGGATCGCACTTCTTTAGAGGATCAGGAGCGTACATTTGGTCGTCATCGCGACACTGGTGCCCCGCTTGGCATGAAAAATGAGTTCGATACTGTTGATATAAAGCGTAAAGATAAACAAGGAAACCTGCATATCCCAGAAGATTCACATGTTCATTTAGCGAAAAAGTCAGGTACAAACTTATTAAGACGTTCATTCAGCTATACGAATGGAATTAATGAAAATACAGGTGCTTTTGATGCTGGATTGCTATTCGTAAGTTTCCAGAAATCTCCGGATCAATTTATTAAGATTCAAAATATGATGGGTCGTGTTGACCGTCTAAACGAATACATTACACATAGAGGTACTGGAATCTTCCTGGCCTTCCCTGGTATTAAAGAAGGAGGATATATCGGTGAAACGCTTTTTAATCATATTTAGCCTACTCTTTTTCACAAGTACAACTGTATTTGCTGAAACAAGTTTAAGTAATTTATTTATCGGCATCACAGATATGAAATCTAGTATTAACGATAATGATGAATCAAAGTACAAACAATATTTACAAACATTTGAACAAGATTATAAAGCTTTAAATAATCAAGACAATAAGACGAATAAGCGTATTATAGCGGATATCCATACTTTAAAGACAAATAGCAAAAAGGATACACGCATTAAAACATTAGATCATTTATCTCACGAGTTAATTCATCTAGAAAAAATATTGAATCCAGTAGATAAAAATGCAAAACGCAAGAAATTAACAAATGCGATAACACCACTCATCGAACAGATGCAATCTCAAATCAAAGCGCGGGATTATGATGCAGCACTCAATACAAATAAAACATTAAATGCTGCCTGGACAGCTAATGAAAAAGTCGTAAGAGAAGATGATATCGGCAGATATGGACAAATAGAGACTGAGCTGATGATGATTCGTATCGCACTAAGCAAAGAGAAAGTAGATGCAACAAACGCATCGCTCCATCTCGATAAGCTACAAGCCGAACTGAATCAATATATTCAAGGAAAACAAGCTAAAGCTACTAAGAAACAGGATGCTTCAATTCTCAACACGCACATCGAAAAAGCAGTCGAAGCCATTGACAACGATGATCTAGAACAGGCGAAATCATCATTAACGTCATTTATCAGTGTATGGCCAAATGTAGAAGGTGAAATCAGAAATAGTAATGCTAGCTTGTATACTCAAATAGAAACTGATATTCCTAAATTTGCAGGCAGCTTGATTCAAGATAATAAAGCACACATAAAAAAACAGTTACTTGATTTAAACAAAGATATAAAACAAGCGATTTCTAAAACAAACTATACTTTTATTGATGCAGCACTGATAATGTTAAGAGAAGGTGTTGAAGCTTTACTTATTATCATGGCGTTGATTTCTGTAACGAAAAAAGCAAGACAGAAAAAAGCTACACGCTGGATTATTGTGGGCGGTATTATCGGATTATTATTAAGCGTCTTCCTTGCTCTTAGCTTTAACTTCTTCTTTAAAAACGTAGGAGAAGGTAGAGAGCTGCTAGAGGCATACATCGGTATTTTTGCAGTAATCTTTATGGCGATAATTGGTGTATGGCTTCATTCAAAATCATCCGTACAAAATTGGAATAATTTTATCAACAAAAATATTTCCGAAGCAATATCTAGTGGTAGTATCTTTACATTCGCACTACTCAGCTTTTTATCTGTATTTCGTGAAGGTGCTGAGACGATTATATTTTATGCTGGAATTGCTGGAAAGATCAGCACGGTGCAACTTGTTGCAGGGATTATTATCGCTATCATTATATTAATTGTATTTGCGCTATCATTTAATACGATTACAAAATATATTCCAATTCATAAATCATTCTTGATCATGTCAATTCTTATTTTCTTGCTTGCCTTTAAAATTCTCGGCGTAAGTGTCCATACTTTTCAAGTGCTGAATAAAATAAAGAATACGACGATTAATTATTTACCGGATATACCTTCTATCGGGTTTTATCCAACATTTGAAACAGTTATTCCTCAACTGATTCTTATCATAGGCGTCTCAATCTACTTATTCAGTCATTACAGACAACAAAATAATTCAATATAAGCTGCCATACCTCATTTGTTTTCGTTTTATAAACTTAATCAATTGGGGTATATTACTTTTATACAGAATTATATGGAGGATATTATGCAGCAATGGATTATGAATGTCATGGAACAGTTCGGTTATTTTGGTGTGTTCTTACTCATTCTACTTGAAAATGTGTTCCCCCCGATTCCATCTGAAGTTATATTAACGTTTGGCGGATTTATGGTTGATCAGTCCCCAAAACTATCATTTGTTGGAATGCTCACCGCTTCTACGCTTGGCGCAGTTGGAGGTGCAGTCATCCTCTATTATTTAGGTCATATTCTAGGTCTTAGACGAATAGAAAAGATTATCAATAAATATGGTTTCATCTTAAGACTCGACATCGAAGATATTCATAAAGCAAACAAATGGTTTAATAAATATGGTTATACAGCAGTATTCTTATGTCGTTTTGTTCCCCTTATCAGAAGCTTAATCTCTATCCCGGCAGGCCTCAGTCAGATGTCTATCATTCCTTTCATACTCTATACTACGGTCGGAACAATTATCTGGAACGCCGTTCTCATTTACTTAGGTATGGCGCTTGGACAGAACTGGGAGAAAGTACTGCAATATTTTGATATGTATTCTAATGTACTTTATATCGTAATGGCAATATTAATAATTGCAGGCATCATCTATCTATATAAACGCAAAAAGTAATTACCATTTCTTTACCATAGCAAATTAAAAAAAGATGTGTTATAGTTATATCAAATCAATCGAATATCCTAAGACTTATGTCGAAGGGGAGTAGCTAAGGGGCAACCCGATTATTGTGTCGTCATTACGAAGTTCACGCTTCCGGCACTATAAGGATCTATATCCAGCGAGACCTTTGCCAATACTTTTTGGCATGGGTCTTTTTATATTCAAAATTTAAGGAGTGAACATATGGATCCAAGTATTTTATTAGCATATGCATGGGTAATTGTCGTATTAGTATTATTAGAGGGGTTGCTTGCAGCAGATAATGCCATCGTAATGGCAGTAATGGTAAAGCACTTACCTGAAGAACAAAGAAAGAAAGCTTTATTCTATGGTTTAGTCGGTGCATTTGCGTTTAGATTGATCGCCCTCTTCTTTATTACAGTACTTGCAAAGTACTGGTGGATACAAGCAGCTGGTGCAGCATATTTACTGTTTATGTCCGCTAAAAGTTTATACACATACTTTAAAAAGAAAGATCACACAGATGATCCATCCGTACCGAATATTGCCGAAGAAGAAGGTAACGAAACGAAAGGTAGCAGTTTCTGGATGACTGTACTGAAAGTTGAGTTTGCAGATATAGCTTTTGCAATCGATTCAATGCTTGCAGCAATCGCAATTGCTGTTACATTGCCACATGTTGGTCCGGATTTTATGGGACTTAATGCAGGGCAATTTGCAGTAATGTTTACGGGAGGAATGTTAGGCGTTGTCTTGATGCGATTCGCTGCAACATACTTCATCAAGTTACTTGAGAAATATCCAGGACTTGAAGCAGCAGCATTCGCAATTGTTGGATGGATTGGTGTGAAACTTGTCGTACTCGTACTTGCACATGATGCAATACACGTATTACCACATGAATTCCCACATTCACCAGTATGGCAGTTAATTTTCTGGGGTGTACTACTTTCAATATTAGCAATCGGTTTTATTACGAGCGCAAGACAGAACAAAAGAAGTCATTCATAATGAAACCTGATATTCTATAGGCAACAAATGATATGGAGATGATACTATGACAGGACCATCGTTAAAACAGTTACATGCACATAAACAAATTCACGACACAGGACTGGCACTTGCCGTTCAGATGACGGATGATTTGATCATGAACTATAAAGATTATGATGAAGCAACGTTAAAGCAGGAAATATTAGCTATCGTCGACTTCTTTGAATCACGCATCATCAGTCATGCAGACGCTGAAGAAGAAGCGCAAGGATTTTATAGTGAAGTCGTTGCAGAGAACCCTGAAAAGGCTGAATCTGTGATACAACTTAAACGTGATCATGACATTATGCGTCAAATTATCACACAAGTAAAACATCAAATCGAACAAGGATTCTCTACGAATATCTTTGATTACTTTAGAAGTATCATTATCGTGAATGAAATCCATTCACGTGACGAAGAAAGATTGTTATTGCAATAAACAAAACCCCAGCATATATGTGCTGGGGTTTCATTGGTTATGATTGAAATTATCTTTATTTCACTAACGCTAACGCACATTCCCCGAGAAATGTTCTAGATACTGTCACACCCGCTTCAGTTTCGTTCATTCGGATATATCCTGCTGATTCATAATCTTTAAGATAATGCATCAGACTTTCTTCTGTCATCTCTGCATATTCATGTGCCATTAAATTTTTCAGTCTGTCTAGTGTAAGTTCGACGTCTTTATAGATTTCAATCGTATACATCACATATTTGAAGATATGCACTTCTTTCTGTGCAATTTCGTTCTCCATATCAAGAGATTCCTGTTCATCGATTTCTCTTAATATTTCTTCAGACGTCATGCGTTCTTCTTGTGCTATATTCATCATTTCTTTTTTTATTTCTGTTTTACCTATATTATCATTTTCTTTTTCACTGTTATTCATATTTTCATGCAATTCAGCATGTTCATCGAGCAATGTCGCTAATTCTTGTTCATTTATTTCATTCATCTTTAAATCCCCTTCCTTTCTTTATTTTATCACTTAAATTTAGAAGTTTGAATTCTCAGCCATTGAGTGCTATTCTTAATTACATAATCGAATATGTGCTAGGGGTGCTCTTAGAGCTGAGAAGACTTTGTCCGACTCTCATAACCTGATTTGGATAATTCCAACGTAGGGAAGCAGTTATCATTTATATAATTATAAATATTTATATATTTTGACCACCCGTAGTTTGTTTGCGGGTGGTCTTTTTTTGGAGGTTGCTTATGTTTTATATGATTACTCCATTCGTGGAGCCGAGCGATACTGTCTTGCAATCAATCGTGGATGTAGAAGCTTTAGTTGATGGTGTGATTCTACGTCTAGATGCATGTAATGACGCACTGGATGTATTTATTATACAGTTGAAGCGACGTATAGATCCTTCTAAAATCATTGTTCATGATGCGCCTTACTTGATGATGAAACATGGTTTGACACGTATCCATTTTAAGGAGCGTGCTAGTGATGCGATAGCATTCAAGCAACAACATCCTGAATTTCGTGTAGGTATGAGCGTACATAGCAAAGAGAGTGTGCATCGCATTGATGGCGTGCTTGATTATTGTATATTCGGTCACGTCTTCCCTACGCCTTCAAAGCCAGGTCTCACACCTCAAAGTGCACCTGTAATTGACACAGTTCTTTCATATGATATCCCGATTGTTGCAATCGGTGGTATCGATGAACATACGATACATCAACTTGATACTCGATTTAGTGGATTCAGTGGTATTCGTCTATTTCAGCATAAGGCACATCTCGAGTGCATTCAAAAGGAGTGGTTATTACGAAATTCGATGTCTTAATTATCGGTGGCGGCATTATAGGCCAGAGTATATGCTATCACTTAAAACAAGAAGATATTTCGATCGGTATTATTGATGATTTTAGTAGGCGCAGAGCAACGCATGCTGCTGGCGGTATGCTTGGTGCACAGAATGAATTTTATTCAGAGTCCCCCCTCTTCCAGTTTTCTATGGAGGGGCAATATATGATGAAGGAGTTCGCTGATGAATTGGCACATTTAGGGCATGTAATTGATTATCAGCAGCACGGATTATTAAAGATTGCTTCACATGGTGAGCATGAATCTTTACTTCAACAGTTTGACTTTCTTAATGCACAGTTTAAGACCACAGAGTTAGTTAAAGATCGTTTGGATGAGTTTGCACATGGATATATCCGCAATCATGACCTTGCGATGTGGATTCCGACAGATGGACAAGTCAACGCTGTTAAATATCATCAAGCACTTATGTCATTAAATGAAAAGGTTACGCTTATTCACGATTGTGTAGTAGACGTGAAAGCAGATGATGGATTTAGCGTGAGTACCAGATTGCAAACATACGAAGCACAGCAAATCGTTGTTGCTGCAGGTATGTATTCAGGTGACATCCTTAAATCTCTTGGTATCCATCTTGAAGCTTATGGCGTAAAGGGTGAAGTGATGACGATACATCACTCTGCATTAGATATGAAAGAGACATTGTTCCAGACAAACGGTCATTATATCGTACCGAAGTCAGATGATTTATATGTTATAGGTGCCACGACATCAAAGAATAGGGACAATAAAGTAAGTGAAGAAGGTATCGACTGGCTGACAGAAATGACGCTGGATCTGTTGCCAGAACTGATGAATGGTGAAATTGTCGATAGAAGATGCGGCTTTCGTCCCGATAACCCACTACATCGACCAATAATCGATGAGATCCGTGATAATCTATTTGTCGCAACGGGCCATTATCGTAATGGCATCCTCTTATCAAAGATTACTGGAGCACTGATGCATAAACTTATGTTCAATAAACAGCATCCACTTGCAATGAAATATAAAGATCATTTTAAACTGGAGGATATACATGAAACTATACTTAAATGACGAATTGTACGAAACACAAGAAACAATGCTTGTTCCATTTCTAGAAACTTTGAATATCGATTTAAAGCGTGCTGTTATTGTAATCGATGATATGCCCGTACAAAAAGACAAGTGGGATGACACTGAAATTAGATCAGAACAACGATTAGAATTATTAGAATTTGTAGGAGGCGGTTAATATGCTAAAGATTGGACCAATAGAACTTGAATCGAGACTCATCCTTGGTACAGGAAAATTTGAAAATGGTGATATACAGCGGGAAGCCGTGGATGCAAGCGAAACGAATGCATTAACGTTTGCTGTACGTCGCATGAACCTCTATGATAAAGATTTACCGAATCCATTAGAATCTGTTGACTTAGATAAGTATATTACATTCCCTAATACAGCGGGAGCCAAGACTGCAGAAGAGGCTGTAAAAATTGCTGAGATTGCCCGAGCTGCAGGGATGTGCGATATGATTAAAGTAGAAATTATCGGGGACGATAAAACATTATTACCCGATGCGATTGAGACGTATAAAGCGTGTGAAATTCTACTAGAGAGCGGATTTATTGTCTGTCCTTACATTCAATGCGATGTTGTACTTGCAAAGAAACTTGAAACACTTGGTGTACATGCAATAATGCCACTCGGTTCACCTATTGGGACAGGTCTAGGTATTAACGATGCCTTAAACTTAAGCTATATTATTGATGCTATCAGTGTACCTGTTATTGTAGACGCAGGTATCGGTTCACCAAGTGATGCTGCATATGCGATGGAGCTTGGTGCAGATGCCGTTCTATTAAATACTGCTGTAAGTCATGCGAAAGATCCTGTAAAGATGGCAGAAGCGATGAAGCTCGCAGTACATGCCGGATTTATCGGCGCTACTGCCGGAAGAATCCCTAAGAAATATACAGCACAAGCATCGAGCCCTACGGAAGGTCTGGAATTTCTATGAGTCGCTATGATAGACAAATAAAAGCATCACAGTTTGGTGAACAAGGTCAGGACAATCTTTCAAAATCTAAATTTCTTATCATTGGTGCAGGTGCGCTCGGAAGTACAATCAGTGAAATACTTGCACGAAGCGGCGCCGGAGAAATCATTATATGTGATATGGATATTGTAAGTTTGTCTAATCTTCATCGACAAAGTTTATATGATGAAACAGACGTTCACCAATATGAATTAAAGGTAGATGCTGTAAAACGTCACCTTTCTCGTATCAATAAAGAAGTAAAAGTTACTCCTATACCCGAAGAGATTACAAGTGATAACTTGAAGCAACTGCTTGAAAAGTTTCAACCAAAGATTGTGATTGATGGTACAGATAATTTTAATACACGTTATGTCATCAATGATATTTGTCATCAGTTTAGAATACCTTGGATCTACGGTGCTTGTCTGGGGTCGAAAGGAACAGTATATGCTATAGATTATTCAGTTGCATGTCTACGTTGCCTACTGCCCGACCCACCGGATACTGGTGAGAACTGTTCATTAGAGGGAATACTCCCTCAAACAGCACATCTTACTGCTAGCTTACAAGTTTCAGAAGTAATGAAATATATTGCACAAGGTCGCTTCTCTAATCACTTCATTACATTCGACAGTTTTAATATGAAATTTAAATCAACAGAGGCAACATTTTTTCACAATAACAACTGTAAAACATGTGGAACGCATGACTATCCAGCTACTATGAGTGATACTCACAATGTGACTAAGATGTGTTACGGTAAATACTCTATCAAGTTGCCTAGTAATATCTTCTATAAAGAAATACCAAACACTGTAAAATCAACATCTTTATTTAAAATAATTAAAGCAGATCATGTAACTATACATTTGTTGAAAGATGGACGTATTATCATTTATGATGTATATAGTAAAGCAGAAGCAAAATCAATCATTTCTAGTCTTTTCACTATATCAGTATAATTTAATAGGCAAAATTCCACTCTTCTTCCTTAAGTAGAATCAATGTTTTTTTAATTTATAGTAAGAATGTGCACATAATTACAAATCAATTGTATTTTACAGTGTCATTTGTTATATTAGTATATGCTATTTCAAAATTTGACAATGCCAAATGAATGATTTTTTTACTATACTAATATAAAGAAGGAGATTAGATGAAAAACGCCTTTCAACTCTTTTTACATGATTTAAAAAACATTAAACGTACACCTTCATTTATCATACTATTACTGGGATTATCAATCTTACCATCGTTTTATGCGTGGTTTAATTTGAAGTCTTCTTGGGACCCATACTCTAATACAGAATATTTAAAGGTTGCGGTCATCAATCATGATACTGGGTCAGAGATTCAAGGCAAGAAAGTAAATGTCGGTAATCAACTCGTCACCAACTTAAAAGATAATAAAAAGTTCGGATGGGTATTTACAGATGATTTAAAAGAAGCCAACAAACAGCTAGAATATGGGAACTACTATGCTATTATTCATATCCCAAAGCATTTCTCAGAGGATGTCACAAGTATCCTTCGCAAAAAACCAAAACGTGCGCATATCGATTATAAAGTGAATCAAAAAATTAATGCCATTGCACCTAAAATGACCAATGCAGGAGCAACAGCTATCACACAATCACTGAACGAAAAATTTGTAGACAGTGCAACAAAAGCGCTACTCGATGAAAGTAACCGTGTTGGAATTAAGATAGAAGATAAATTACCACTTTACCATAAAATTGAAAATTCAGTATATGAAGCAGAAAAAGCAATTCCTGAAATGGAGAAATTCAAAAAAACGGTTAATAAAATCGATAGCCATCAAGGTGATATTACAAAATACGCTGATGAGTTCTATCAACTCAGTCAGTTTGAAGGAAAAATCAATGATGGTGCAGGAAAATTAATTAAAGCAAATGAGCATGCCGCAGATATTAACGCTGCTGGGCAAATGATTATCAATATTAATAACAATATGCCCCAGATTGAAAATGCGCTACAAAAAGCAAATACCATTGAGCAGAAGTTCCCGCAAATCAATGATGCTGTCGCTAAAGGCATCCAGGCTACAAGCACAGCTCAAAGTGCTATCACTGGTGCACAAGGAGCAATGCCAGGTGTACATGAAAAAATTAATAATGCTCAAAACATAACAGAAGGTGCACAAAATGCAACAACTAATGCCGAACGATTATTAGAAAATGGTACCGAAACTAAGAATAAAAATAGCACGGAGACATCTTTACCTTCAGATGAAGATCCATCTTCTGAACAAGCATCTTCAGAAAATGCAACAACCGAGCAACCATCAAGCGACAATAACACTAAAAAGAAAGTAAATCAGACTGAAGCTTTAAAGAAACCAGATTTGTTACCTGCTAAAAAAGCATTAAATGATGGGTTACTTGCCATCAGCGAGTTGACGAAAGAAGAAGCTGCAGCAACCCAAGATACTATCAATCAACTTGATGAGCTGAGCAAACAAAACCCAGGAAGCTCTGAAGTTCTTGCTAAAAATATTGAAGTGTATAAACACAATTTAGAACAATCTATCGCTTATTATAACGAAGTGATCAAACTGATGAACCAGGCTCAAAAGCTTGGACTTGGTGATACATCAAAGATTAATGCACAATTAAATCAATCTATCGATGCTTTGACAAAACTTAATACTTCACTAGACACAACTTTAAGTGGTGCACGAGGTAATGGTAAAGTAAACTTTGACAATAGTGCTATCCAAAGTGCTTTGAAAGCACTCTCGTCACTTGAAGCATTTGCAAGTGCTGATATGAAGCAAATCCTTACAGATGGATTAGCCACTATTGACAGCAATCTGGATACGATAGCCGGGAAACTATCCAACGCCAGCCAATTTGCGAATGATGTAGATCGAATACTCGCTGATGCTGTTCAAATAACAAGCAATGCACACCAGACACTATTAACGATTAATGCGGAACTTCCAGCGTTAGAACAAAAATTCAGTCGTATTAACCAGACAGCTCAGGCTAACTTCCCTACCTTTAAATCTAAAGTTGGGGAAGCTTCAAACTTTGTACAAAGCGAACTACCGTCTGTACTAGGAGATCTAAATCGTCTAAGTAACTTTGCTGCAAACGATTTGCCAAGTGTAATGGCTAAGTATAATGAAGCTTCAAAGTTATTACAGAACAACTTACCAGGTGCACAAGATAAGATTCATGAACTTGCGGTATTCTCCAATGAAAAACTGCCAGGTATCGAAAAAGAAATTAAACAAGCTGCTGATAAGTTTAGAGAGCTTGATAAAAATGATACATTCAACAAATTAATTAAATTATTACGTAATGACCTTGAGGATCAATCCAATTACTTTGCAGAACCGATACAACTAGATGAAACACAAGTATTCCCTATTCCAAACTACGGGTCTGCCAGCGCCCCATTCTATACAGCACTCGCTTTATGGGTAGGTGCGCTCTTAAGCGGTAACTTATTGACGACCGAACTTAAGGATAAATCGCTCATTGGTCGATTCTCACTTAGAGAAATATATTTAGGGCGTATGATCTTATTCTTATTACTGAGCGTTGCTCAGTCTACAATCGTAGTTCTAGGTAATCTCTTTATACTGGATGCCTATGCTAAGCATCCGGTATACAATGTTCTATTCGCAATACTTGTGGGACTTGCATTTACAATAATGGTCTATACTCTTGTGAGTTTACTTGGAAATATTGGTAAGGCGATAGCCATCATTATTATGGTATTGCAAATTGCAGGAGGTGGGGGTACATTTCCAATTCAAGTCACACCTAAATTCTTCCAGACAATCCATCCATTCTTACCATTCACCTACGCTGTAGATTTGCTACGTGAAGCGGTCGGAGGAATTGTTCCTGAAATTGCATTCTCTAAACTCGGTATGCTCTATTTAATTGCTGCCTTAACGTTTGCATTTGGCTTAGCACTCAAACCTAAATTTGAACCAATTAAAAAAGGGTTTTACGCAAGAAGTAAAGCAAGTAACCTTGTTGAATAAATTATACTAAAGCTCGGACAGTGAATTGCTGTTCGAGTTTTTAATAGTTATGTACACTTTGTTATAATAGTAATTATTATGTAGGAAAGGATTTTTTAATGAAGTATCAAAATCACATTGTATTTAAATTAATCATTACAATAATAGGTTCATTTCTAATTGCAGTAGCATTCAATTTGTTCTTATTACCTCATGGGGTACTTAGTAGTGGTGTCAGTGGTATTGCATTGTTGCTGCATATATTAACAAATTTTGATGCAGGAGTCTTAAATTTACTGCTCAACATACCCCTGATATTTCTTGGGATATGGAAATTAAATCGTTCTATTATTGCTAATACTGTACTCAGCGTAATATTCATCTCTCTCTTTATGACATTTATACCTATCACTAAAGTCTCTCATGAACTTTTTGTGAATGTTATATTCGGCGGCGTCTTAGTCGGCATCGGGGTTGGTATTATATTAAAGCATTCTGGTACTACTGGCGGCATGGATATTGTTGCCATGATCATTAGCCAGCATAGTAATATGTCTATAGGTCTAGTCATGACAATATTAAATGGTATCATCATTCTTTGCTCTGGTTTCTTCTTTAACTGGAATATTGCGCTATTAACCCTATTATCTATTTATATAACGGGTAAGACAGTTGATATGATTTTCACTTCTCATATCAAGCTCACTGCTACAATTGTAACGTCTAACGTCAATGCTGTTAAACAAGGACTAATCGCCGAAATTTATCGTGGCATCACTATCACTGAAGTAATAGGGGGTTACTCTAACAATAAGCAGCATATGATTACGATGGTCCTCACGCGTTATGAATTACCTGAAGTGATTCGTATCGCAAAAGAGCATGACCCTAAATGCTTTATTAATGTATACCAAACGACAGAAGTTCATGGTAATTTTGCGAGAAATAGTTAAATAAAATAATCCATAAGCATAAATCGCTTATGGATTATTTTTATGGTTATTTCTTTGTCAGTTTACCATCATTCATTTCATAAATTTCATCGAAATATTCTAATAAACGATGGTCATGTGTTACAACGATGCCTGCTTTATCTTTTGTTTTCACTTCTTCTCTTAGTAACTTGATCACTTCTATCGCTTTCTCTCCGTCCAAACTCGCTGTCGGTTCGTCTGCTAATATAATTGAAGGGTTTGTATATAATGCTTTTAAGATTGCCACACGCTGTCTCTGACCGCCTGAGAGTTCATTTGGAAATTGATCCAATACTTTGCTTAAACCAAGATGTTCAAGCTCATGCTTTAACTCTGCCTCAGACATATGATCTTTCTTCACTTTATCCAGCAATTTAAATTGATCTTTTACTTTTAAAAAAGGCACTAAGTTAGAAGCTTGAAGAATAAATCCAATTTCGTTCAATCTTACTTTAGAGCGTTGCTTTTCACTAAATCTTGAAACATCTTTTCCGTTGATGATTATCTCACCTTCTGTAGGACCTTGCAGTAAACCCGCAATCGTCAATAACGTGCTCTTTCCAGAACCTGATGGTCCAATAATTGCAACGAGCTTCCCTTTATCTATACTAAAATCTACTGGTTTCAATGCCTCAACATATGTTTGTTCTTTACCAAAGCTTTTACGCACTTGTTTCATTTCAAGAATCATATTATCCCTCCTACTCTATTGTCTTAAGAGGATCTACTTTTCGAATTGAACGAATCGAGAAGAGTCCACCGATGATTGCTGTAATCATAATTGTCAATCCAAAGACTGCGATTTTATCCCATTCAAACTTTATAGGGACAATATCTGGAATAACCATTGCTGTAGCAATTGTAAGCACTAAAGCAATCAATACTGCAATTAAAGATAGGATGAGCGTTTGAATCAGTAATGATTTTGCGAGAAAACCGTTGCTGATACCTTGTGCTTTAAGCAAACCAAATATCGGTTCTTTCTGAATTGTAATGACATATAAGAAAATACCGATGATAAATGCTGATATCGCAAATAAGAAATAACTCATAATATCAAGTGTCAACTTTTGTTCTGTGTATCCAGGAAGCTTTTTGATAAATTCTTCTTTCTCAATCATCTGTAGCTCGTTATCAATTGCTTTATCTTTAAAGGCCTTATCTTTAATGAAGAATGCATTTTCTTTACCTTTTAATTTATTCATAGATAATTGATCTAACGTTGCATCATTTGCATACAATACTGCAGCAGCATTATATTTTGAGTTTTGAGTAAAGCCGACGATTTTTAAGTCTTCATCACTCCCTGCAATGTCTAGCGTGTCTCCTAGCTTAAACCCTTTCGTTTTAAGGGAATCGTTTGCAACGACTTCAAAGTTTTTATTAAACAGCTTTCCCTCTGTCACTTTTGGTTTTAAAAACTCATTTTTCTTTATTCCAAACAGCAATGTATTCTGTTTATTATTGCCTTTAGCAATAATGATAGGAAGATTTTTCACACCTGCGACGTTATCAAATTTACCCTCTACGGCATCTTCGTCCATAATTGACTGCGCAACATTCTGATTTGATTCTTTTGTTACAATCACTGCATCCGGATTCCATGTGTCAATAGCTTCACGGTTCATACCCATAAGTCCATTAGAAAGACCAGAAATTAAAAACAGCAAATAGGACACAAGCACGAGTACACCGATAATCAGACTAAATTTCAATTTGTTATGTATCACTTCTTTCCACGCTAAAAACATTGCCTACCTCCTGATATATGTCTATTCATATCATACTACTTATTTTAATTTTGCATAAGAATTTCCACCTAAAAAAACCGAGACATATTTGTCTCGGTGTGTGAATTGATGATATATTTTTAATTTTTATATCTAATTGTTAAAGGAGAATACTTGTTAATATCGGAACGATAACAACCACTACAACACCTACAAGAACGAGTGCGATACTTGCCATAGACGTTTCCGTTTCTCCTAGTTCTGTTGCTGCTGAAACGCCTAGTGCATGCCCACTTGTACCCAGCGCAAGACCTCTTGCAATTGGATTAGAGATTTTGAAGAAACGCAGCATTTTATTTCCTAGGGCATAAATAATCACTGCATTTAGAATAACTGCCAGTGATGTCAGTTCTGGTACGCCACCAATACCAGCAGATACCGGTAAAGCAATAGCAGTTGTTGCTGCTTGAGGTAACATTGATGCAATAATCTGTGTACCAAATCCAAATAATTTTGCTACTCCATATATACCTAACATCGCAGCTGCTGTACCAAGTGACAGACCTCCGATGATATGTAACCAATACTTTTGTAATACGTCGCGCTTTTTATAAAGAGGAATCGCAAAGCAGATTGTTGCAGGCTCTAAGAAGAAGCTAATAATACTTCCACCTTTACTATAAGTGTCATAGCTAATACCAGTTATAGATAAGAATGCAATCCCAAATACCATTCCAACAAATAATGGTGCAAATAAGAAAAATCCATTTGTTTTTTTAAATAAATATTGACCTAACATAAATGGTAATATCGTTAATAATATTCCAAAGTATACAGAGTTAATACCTAAATGATCAAGCCATGTCATATTAGCGCACCTCTATTTCTTTTAAATGTTTCGTTTCTTTTGCTTTTTGTTCTTTTACCTTTGAGTCTGTCAACTTCACAATCACCTGAGAGAAGAACCCTGTACATAATAGCAACAATAAGGTTGAGATAAAGATTAGACCTAATATCAATACTGGATTTTCAGCTATTAGTCCTAATGATTTTACTACTGAGATTCCTGCTGGCACAAATAATAGTCCGATATTATCTGTAAGTGCAGTCCCAACGGTTTCTACTTGTCCTAGTTTTATGATTCCAGTACATAAACAGATGAAGAGCAGTATAAGTCCGATAACTGATGCAGGCATTGGAATTGGCATGAAGCTTTCAATCATCTTTGAAATAAGTAACACAATTGAGATTACTGATACTTGATGAAAGAAATTATACGTTTTTTCTTTTGTCATTTTTAATGACCTCCCGTGTTTTATCTTGATTACATCATACCGCTTACATATCGTTTTGTGAGGGTTTTCACGATGAAATGCAAAAATCAAGTGTTGAAATGCAAAAAATAGGACTCAAATTATTTGAGCCCTATTTCGTGTTTAAATTGCTTTATATACGATCTTGAGACTTGCAGTTTTATATCTTTCGTCAACTGCACTTGATAAGTATGATTAAACCATTGTTCTGCTGATTTAATATGATGTTTGTTAATAATGCTTGATCGATGTATGCGCATAAATACATTCTCTGGAAGCTTCTTTTCAAATGCACTTAATGGCTCGTGAATCGCATATTCTGAGTTTACAGTTATGATATTTAATTGCCCTTCTTCTACATACAAGGCGATAATATCCTGTATATTAATGACATAGATTTTGTCATCAATTTGTATCGACAAGGTTGGCAATTTCGATTCTTGATTTGTATTGATAGATGATGCCTTGGCTTTATTCAATGCTGCTTCAATACGCTTTTGTTCGAAAGGTTTTAATATATAATCTAATGCATTCAATTCAAAGGCCTTCACAGCAAAACTATCATGTGCTGTTGCAAAGACAATCTTAGGCGGATGCTTCATCTTATTAATCTTTTCGGCAAGTTCAAGCCCGCTTTCATCAATCAAGTTGATATCCAAAAACAATAATTCATATGTTTCTGATAGTAACGATGTCAATGTTTCTTCTACAGAATCCGCTTCATCAACCACTAATGTATTATCGATGTTATTGAGTAAATAACACAGCTCATTTCTTGCTAATGGTTCATCATCTACAATTAATATTCTCATGCATCTTCCTCCCTCTCTAAAGGTATAGATGTATAAAACTTAGTGCCCGAATCACTTGTCGTAAAATTTAGTTGCGCATTACTATTATACAATCCGATGAGACGTTTATTTAAGTTCTCAAGTGCACTTCCAGTCCCAGAAGTAGATGATACTTCATTGTGTCCGATATGTGCACGCTTTTCTTTCGGAATACCAAATCCATTATCTTCTACAGATATTTCAATTGTCTGTTGTCCCTCTTTCACTTTTACGTAAACATCATTGTTAGACTTTCTATTATGAAATGCATGTTTTATCGCGTTCTCAACTAATATTTGAATGATAAAGGGCGGCACTTTCGCATATTTCAATGCCTCATCTATATCAAAATGAATGTTAAAACGTTCCGGAAATCGTGCTTGTTCCAGCGCTAAATAAGCTTCTACTTGTTGAATTTCTTTTTCAATTGTGATGCTCGTACTTTTTGCACCTTGTAAATTTGAACGGAAAAAGTTACTTAAATTAAGCAGAAGTTCTCTTGCTCTCTCACTATCCACGCGAATAAGCGCTGATATTGTATTCATTGCATTAAAGAAAAAATGTGGATTTACTTGTGCTTGTAATGATTTAATTTCCGCATCTTTCAATAATTTCGATTGCGTTTCTATTTCACCGAGTTCAATCTGACTTGAGAATATATTTGCTAAACCTTCAGCAAGACGACGTTCGACATAAGTCAATTTATTGCTATCTGTAAAGTACAGTTTTAATGTGCCTGTTACTTCGTTATGTACATATAAAGGGATAACAATCGCACCTTCAAGCGGGCATCCAGGATGCGTACAACCAATTTCATGCCTATTATGTGCTTCTTTAATTTCACCGGATTTGATAACTTGTTTCGAAAGGTCGGTAATAATTTTCTTGCGCGGCACATGATGATCACTTGCTGCTCCGACATGTGCTAATATATCAGTCTTATTAGTGATTGATACAGCCGATACTTTCATTAAATCTTTTATAATTTGCGCTGCCTGTGTCGCAGATGCTTCATTTAGTCCCGCTCTGAAATAAGGTAATGTTTGATTCGCCAGATTCAACACATCATGTGTCTGTACAGCACGCATACGCTGTTCCTGCTGAATTGTAGAGATAATAATGGATAAGAATATAGCCACACCTAGACTATTAATCATTATCATCGGTAAAGCAATGAGCTTCACAATATCTAGGGCATATTCTGTATTCGTAGCAAAAACAATGATGCAGATCATCTGAATAACTTCCATAATTGCGCCGAGTATCACTCCCGTAAGCACATTCGGATAACGGTTGTTTGTCATCGCACGATAACCGAAATATCCCGAAGTAAGACCAATAAGCGCTGATGAGATCACATATGTATATGCGTCTACTCCGCCAATTAGATAGCGCGTAATTCCTGATACAATCCCGACTCCAATGCCCACAACCGGTCCACCCATTAAGCCCGCGACACTTATTGTAAGGACTCGTGTGTTGGCAATAACTGCATCGTCTGATATCTTACTGAATATCTGGCTTGATAGTATTTCATTATTACGTATTTCAACACCTGTAAAGTTGGATACCGCTGCAAATAAACCGAACACAATCAATAATTGTATTTGAGAAGATAGATTTGAGCGTTCAGACATCATCTTCTTAAAGTAAGGAACATTCATCAATAAGTATGCAACAATAATAATCAATCCAACACGTTCTAACAATAGAATAAATAAACTAAACATAGCATACCTCCACTATCATTATAACGTGAACAATTAGTGCTTGTCAGAAAAAGAAATATTATTCCCTATTTTCTTCGAAGGCAATAAGCGTTTCATATATAAGCGATACCATACGTTTACTCCCTGGATACTCAAGATGTATACCATCAGGTGCAAAGTATTCTGTATGACCCTGTGAAGCTTCATACCAATCCATAATATGGACATTCTTATATAGACGAGCAGCTTTATACATCTCTTCATTAACGTGTGCTTCGTAATCTTTTGGAACTCTAGAAGTTACAAGAAATACTTGTGCTTTATCAAATTTAGATAATAAGATATTCATCTGAACATCTTGAAAATCTCCATTTGTTCCGATAAATAGGATGATGATTCCATCCTTATGATTAAATGCCTGATATTTATCAGCAACATTCAATGCTTTATATATATTTCGCCCTACTTCACCGTCTACGCTAGCATTCGGCAATACTTCTTTCAATTGATTATTTATATCAACAAGTACAGAATCACCAATTAGTAACGGTGTAGAATTCTTCACTATTTGTTCAGTCGTTTCATCTGGTGTCAACGGACTAATACGTTTTATATCAGGAATATTAGATGTCGTCTTCGTAATTTCGTGATCCATTTGTGGTTGTTCGGCTTTAACAACAGATAATAAGTAAGGTGTCGATATACATAAATACAAAGTTACAATCACTGTAATAAAATTTTTAATAGACATTATTGTAAATACTTTTAAACCATTTAATCGATATGGACGTTCAATTAATTTATAGCTGAATATTGCCAGCACAATCGTGAGTATCACAGATGAAATATGGATATAGATAGGAACTTGCCCTTGAACAAAATGTTTCTGCATCAGTACTATAACAGGATAATGCCATAAATATAAGCTATATGAATATTTCCCAATCACCGTCAACGGCTTTATACCAAGTAACCTACTCATTATAGACGATGGATGCACTGCAGCCATAATAATCAATAATGTAAAGATTCCAAGGACATAGAATCCACCATTAAATAAAAATGCACTGTGCTCACTTAACTTATAGATGCTATACATTAAGACTATTAAACCTATGAATCCTAGAAAATCAATGATGACTACTAAAATTCTCGGTGCATCGTGCTTCAATTTAAATGCTGGCCATATAAATGCACACATTACTCCTAACAGCAATGTTTGAAGACGTGTGTCCGTACCAAAGTATATACGCGACACATTTGCAGCAGGATCATAGAGCGTTGACATCAATATCGCTGACAATATAGAAACAACAAAAAATAATAGCAGTATGTTCTTTTTAGACCATTTGTTAAGCATTAATATCAATATTAACGGAAATAGCAAATAGAACTGCTCTTCAATAGCAAGTGACCATAAATGTTCAAGCGGTCTAGCTTCAAAACTTTCAAAATAACTAAGTCCATCAAATATATACCACCAGTTCGAAATATATAATAATGCAGCAATAACATCTTTTTTAAGTTGATATAATAACGATTGATCAAAAAATATGATATATTGAATCACGATAAGTATCATAAATAATACAGGTGGAAAAAGTCGTTTCATTCGGCGTATCCAGAATTGGAGAATATTGATTGTTCCAGTTTTTTCATATTCGTTTATCAATAACATTGCAATTAAATAACCGGATATGACAAAGAAAGTGTCAACGCCAAGAAACCCCCCGGGCAACCATTTTGGATTTAAATGAAATATTATAATCGCAATAACTGCAATCGCTCTAATCCCGTCTAATCCAGGAAGATATTTTCGATTCATATGCCTAGCCATCCCTTTAACAGTTCTGTAATATATTTGTTACACATTCTTAATAATACACTCTTTATCAATTATCAACAATATTAAAATGTTAAAATTTATTGAAAATATTGTTAAATGTTCCATGAAAGGAGTACTTCATGAATTTTTTTAACTTCGATACAACCTATACGAATTTAAATGAGATTTTTTATGTGGTTAATAACCCACACCCTTTTCCTCATCCTGAATATGTACTATTTAATGATGGATTAGCTCGTGAATTAAATATATCTTTCCAATTAAAAGCACATCCTGAAATATTAACTGGTCGCACCGTTATCGAAGGAACAGCTCCATTTTCTACAGCTTATGCAGGACATCAGTTTGGGAACTTTACGATGCTCGGAGACGGCAGACAACATATATTAGGTGAACACATTACACCTCAAAATAAACGATACGACATTCAACTTAAAGGATCCGGCCGCACATATTTCTCTCGTTCTGGAGATGGAAAAGCCACGATTGGGCCGATGCTGCGGGAATATATCATCAGCGAAGCCATGCATCACTTAAACATACCTACAACAAGAAGTCTTGCAATTTGTTCAACAGGAGAAAAAGTTTTACGCGAAAGCATGTTGCCTGGTGCGGTGCTTACAAGAACTGCTAACAGTAATATCCGAGTAGGAACATTTGAATATGCTGCCCGTACCGCATATGAACATTTAAAAGAACTTGCTGACTATACAGTTGAAAGACATTTTCCCAATTTAATGTCCACAAAAAATAAGTATTTGAATTTATTAGATATCGTTATCGACAAACAAACACGGTTGATTGCACAGTGGCAATCCATAGGGTTTATACATGGAGTAATGAATACCGACAATATGATGGTCAGTGGGGAAACGATAGATTATGGACCATGTGCATTTATGGACTATTATCATACACATACTGTATTCAGCTCTATCGACATCCAAGGACGTTATGCCTACATCAATCAACCTGCAATTGCATTATGGAATTTAACGCGATTTGCTGAAACATTATTACCTTTAATACACACTGATGGCAAAGAAGCAATTCGTCTAGCAGAGTCTGCACTTGATAAGTTTCAGCACAGTTATACGGTATATTACAGAACGTTGATGGGACAAAAAATCGGCATCAAGTCACCAAGCGAAAAGGATATGATACTGATTAATGAGCTACTATCACTTATGGAGCAATACGAAATGGACTATACAAATACCTTTTTACATTTACAAAGCGAAGATATATCTTCACTTGAACCTCTTTCTTCATGGATTACGAAATGGAAAAAGAGACTCAAAGTCGAAAAAAATCCTATTCAATTGATGCGCAAAGTTAACCCAGTTGTGATCCCTCGAAATCATATCGTGGAAGAAGCTTTAGATGACGCGATACACGGCGATTTATCGACCGTGAAAGCACTGTTACAAGTAATATCACAGCCGTTTAATTCAGAACATGCTGATAAATATAAACAACCCGGTCCGAAAGATAGACCCTATCAAACATATTGCGGAACATAAAAAAGCGGAGAGATTGCTTGAATCACTCCGCTTCACTTATTCATATTAAAATGTTTTTCCTAAGTCTTCTGCACGACGTACACCGTCTGCTTTAATTTCATCAGCTTTCTCAGGCATTTGATTATGACCTTCGATAACTAATTCTTCGACACTTGGTACACCAAAGAATCCAAGAATTGTTTGTAAGTAACGGTTACCTAATTCAAAATCTGCTGCTGGTCCTTCTGAATAAATACCACCACGTGATTGAATAAGTAATGCTTTTTTGTCTGTTAATAAACCAACAGCACCTTCAGTTGTGTATTTGAAAGCTTTTCCTGCTACAGCGACAGCATCGATATACGCTTTAACTACTGCCGGGAATGATAAGTTCCACATTGGTGTAACGAATACATATTTATCTGCTGCTGCAAATTCATCACTTAATTCATTTAAACGAGCCACTTTTTGTTGTTCTGTTTCAGATAACGCTTCGAATCCTTTACCTGATTGTAATTTACCCCAACCATCAAATACTTCTTTATCGATTAATGGAATGAATGTGTCATAAAGATCAATATGTACAACTTCGTGATCTGGATTTGATTGTTTATAGCTTTCGATAAATGATTTACCTGCTGCCATAGAATTTGAAACTGTTTCATCGTTTGGATGACCTGTAATATATAATACTTTTGTCATAATAAATAACTCCTTTGATTTAATTAATATACTCGATATATTTAATATACCATATAATATAATAAAATCAACCGATTAATTTCAAAGTGTAAAATTTATCATTTTCTCCAGAATGTATCGATACTTTTTTGTCTTCAATATTGAAACGAATAATCTTTTCGATTTTTTGTGCATCTTGAATACTTTCCAGATATTCATTAAATTGTCCCATTATCATCCTCTGCTTTCAACATATTTTCAAAATGCAGGTTTGAGTCTGCGAGTACCCGTTTGTAGAAAGGATCTTTGCCAATTAATTTAATTTCGTCTGCTATGGCCTCTACCTCATCCATATGATGTGTCGTCATAATCATTAAAGTGTGTTGCTTTAATTCATTAAGCAGACGATGAATATCATATCTAGATTTCATATCTATGCCGACTGTCGGCTCATCTAAAATAATTATTTCCGGCTTCCCTAAAAGCCCAATCAGTAAGTTCACTTTACGTTTCGTCCCGCCTGATAACGTATTGATTAATGCTGTCGTTTCATTAAGATTAAGTAGCTTCTTGTATCGATTAATTGTATCTTCATCTAATACTTGTTGATTCAATCCTTTGAATAAATGAATGTTGTCATCTACAGACATATGTTCAAACAATGCAATATCTTGTGGAATATAACCAAGGATTTTATGTATGTGTTTTTTATCTAATGGTTGTTCATTATAAAAGATATATCCTTCATCTTGGTTTTCAAGCCCTGCAATCATGCGAAGTAACGTTGATTTGCCAGCACCATTCTCACCAAGTAGCATGGTCAATGATTTATCATGAAACGTGGTATTCAATCCTTCGAATATAACTTTACGTTTATATTTCTTGTATAAATTGTCTATTGTTATCATAATATCACCCAAACAGTAAGAGATTTAATACCGTAATAATTGTTAAAGAAAATGTTACCGTCATAAACATTTTATGACTTACCGTCTTAATATAAATAAGCAGTGCAGATAATACATATTCATAAATGATCACTGTAAAGAGTACAACAATATAAAAATATAAGCTCATCTGAGCATCAAGAATAATACTCGCAGCCCCGACACAAAACATAATAAGTAATGTGTGGATGAACACATATAAGAAATGGTACTGTATGCGTGTATGAGGAAACATGAATATTCTCGATAATGCTGCGTGTTGTGCAATATTTCGATGTAATAAAATTTGTAATGATGCACAGAGCAACAATAGACTGACTATAAAATTCATCGATACTGAATGTGATTCAACTCGATTGACAGCAAACTGTTTAATCTTACTCTTTGGCGTTTCTTTTTTATAGGTTTCAACTACATTATATACATTAACTTCATGATCTTTATCAACATACTTCTTAACGATGTATGGGATCTGCATGTCATACAATGCCTTACTTACAATTTCCTGGGCAATAGAGCCTACAAAGTCATCTCTATAAAATAACGGAAGCGCATCTCTCATGTCATGTTCTGATAGTCGATTTGAAAACCCTTCAGGTATTGTAAAAGCAACAATCGCTTCTTTTCTTTTAATTACATCATCAATATAAGCTTCATCTTTCTTGATTACTTGTGTATTAATGAAAGGCGCATCTTCAACTTTTTCAATCAACTTGCGAGACTCTGGCGTCTCATCCATATCTTGTATTGCAATCGGCATATTAAATACTTGATCCATAGCTTGTTGCAATACTTGTAAAGCGCATATTACAGATAGCTGGATTATCAGAAGTAATAGGTACGCTTTCCATTGCCTAAAAAATACTAAATTAATAAGAGGTCTCATCTTCTATACCTCCATCCCCAGATGCCAAAGGCGATAAGTGCAATAAGTGCTAAATAAATCCATAAGGAATCTGGTTGATCAATCAAATAATTATTGAGAAGCAGTTCAACGAATTGATTGAATATATAGCTGAATGGCTGTTCGTATAAGAAATCGCTGTGCCCCTTAAAATAAATAGAAGGTATCGTTGCACCTGAAAACAATATAATCACTAATGTCAGTATTGTCTTGGATAAAATGTTTAACATCCCTGTAAAGCAGCAGTCTATGAAAAATAGCAGCCCCGAAATTAATATTAAATACATGACCATTATCGTTATCAATGTTTGTAAATTATAGGTTTCAAACTTATCGTTCATCATATTAGAAACAAGTAACATAAAAACTGTAAAGCATATTGTATAAAATAATGTTATAACACTTCGTGCAAATGTTAATTTTTCGATGGAAAATCTTAAAAGACTTAAACGATCAAGCAGTGCATGCTCTTGATTCATCTTAAGGACTAAAAATAATGACAAATAGAATAAATAAATCGAAATAAATATTGTACTTACTGTATAGTATGCGTATGAATTATATAGTTTCACAGGTTGTTCATTAAATGCACCATTACGATTCAATCCTGTAAAAAGCATATCTGTCATCATTTCAAGCATTTCTTCCTTTGAGACTTCAGGATACAGTACTTTGTAACTTTTAGCGCCACCCATAGATAACATGAGCCTGCTATATACTGAATCTGTAAGCTGATAAATCACGACACTTCTTACAGATGACTTATCATAAGTATAAACGGATATCGGCAATGTACCAGATTTATAGAAAGAATCTGTCATTCCTTTATCTAACACAAAATAACCATCCAGCTTATTTTGTGTTAATAATCTTTCTGCTTTATGCTCCGGCATTTGTTTAAGTTCCAGATTATTACCGATACTTTTACCATCTCCAATAGACTTTAAGATTAATCGTGTCTCAGAAGACTGATCATTATCTACAAGCCCAATACGAAATCGCTCATCTTTCGTTTGAGTATACGTTATAACCATCATGACACCGACAATCGTAGCAAACAATAATAAAAGATAGATCAGCAAATACCATTTTTTATATAAAAAAGAGTGATAAATGTTAAACAACTTGTAGTTCACATTTATCACTCCTTTATCATTTATTCAAAGTCTTGCGTAACTTCAGAGAAAATCTCATCAAATTTATCTTCGACTTCAGTTTGTAAATCAGATAATTCGCTATCCGACATCGTATTCAAATTACGCGCATCCTTCTTATCTACTTTAATATCTTGTTTCAGCTTTGTATTACTATCAAGCAGGAATTTTATGGGTTCACCTTCAACATCAAATGATACTTCGGCTTTTTGCTTCTGTTCATTATTACCAATATCTGTATTCATCTCATTGTTGAAATTCAGTACCATATCACTACCTACAAATGACGTAAGGTCGATTGTCCCTTTATCATTTCGCTTTCCGCCATCTGCTGTAGATACATTTGTAAATGATACTGTTTTTTCTTCACCATCATTAAATAATAACTTATATGAATCTTCAAATTTCTTATCAGACTTTTTAGATTCACCTTTTACAGTTACAACCTCTTCATTATCAGCTGAAACTTGATAGTCTACTTTAACATTGTCATCAACTCGAGAAGAACCAAGAACTTTTAAAACTTTACTATCTTGGCCTTTGATTGTAAGATCACGTTTTAATATATCCTTTCCATCAACATAAATGATTGAATTGATTTCAGGATAGTTCTTCACTTCTTCTTGCTTAGCATCTTTAATTAATTTCTCTATTTCTTTCTTTACATCCTTACCTTGATTCTGAGACTTTAATAATTCTTGTAACTCTTTATCGTCCTTTGCTTCTTCAAGCACTGCGAGAACAACTTTCTTAACATCCTCTCTTTTAAGATGCATTGTAAGCTTGTCTAGCTCCATATTTTTACCAAAGACACTTACTTTTTCTTTGTCTTTCTTAAATTTTTCATCTTCGACGCTATCGACAACGATCTTAATGTAACGTTCAGCAATTTTGTTAACATCTTCCTCAGAAATCGTTGCACCACTTAATATATTGTTTAAATTCAACGATTCATTCGTCATACTTTCTTCTACTAATGTTGGATTTAATTTTTTAAGCGTATCAACAATCTTATTATTAGGAATACTTAAAGGTTTATCTAGTACAGGTGCATCCAAATATTGATTAGCTCTATCTGCACTCCACGTAAATGCTCCGATATTGTTATCCGCAATTGTCGGAGTAATGCTTATCTTAGATTTTTTCTCTTTACCATTATGCGCTAAATCTAAAATAATGTTTGATGAATCGACCATAGATTTAGAAACACCAAATCCATCTATTAAATTCTCAGGAACATCTACACCTAATTTTAAATTAGATGCATAACTTTCATCTTTTAGTTTTTGCTGAAATTTAGATTCTTCTGGAAACCTCATTTCTACATACTTCGACATGTTATCCATCGATTTTTTCTCGCTTAAAAGGTAAGCATTTTTTGGTGTATTTGTCATAAAAAAGTATGTAGCTACACCACCACCAATCAATACGAGTGCTGCGATAAGTCCGATGATCAAGCCTTTAGATTTCTTCATAAATGATAATCCTCCTTGG
>NZ_PPRM01000056.1:0-5418 GCF_002902665.1 Macrococcoides caseolyticum | reverse complement strand
TCCTTGGTTTGTTAACTCAATCATATCAGACTTTATTTTTATCTTAAATAGTTATCTTCAAAATAAATCCATTTATTTTATTTTGTTACTATTATGAATTATCTTGAAATACATAAAGAAAATCACCAAAGTTACATCTTCTCAGTTATAGAAGTGTAATATTATATTATTTTCAAATAACAATTACTCTATCCAATTTTCGCCGCTTCAATAACTTTGAAATGAAGAATGTATGCAAATAATGCCATAATAAATAAAGATAATATTGCTACTCTACTCGCAAGTGGACCATAATCTTTCAACAGCAATGTGATGGTTCCATATATAAATGGACCGATTACCGCTGACAACTTCCCGCTCATCGAGAACAAACCGAAGAATTGTCCAATATGTTCTTCAGGCGCTAATTCAATAATCAATGTTCTGGAAATTACCCATATTGAACCCATTGCGACACCAAACAACACGGCACATATATAAAAGACTTCTTTAGGCAGAGGTAGGCTCGCTAATATCAATGCAATCATCAAGACGAGTCCAACGTAATGCAGCGCCTTTAATGATCCTATATGTTTTGCAATATATCCAAATACGAACGCACCAACCACACTGAATACAGTTGCTGCCATAAATATCACTATAAACTGCTGGCTTGTAAAACCCACAACCGTTGTAGCATAAGGTTGCATCATACTAATTGACGTTGCTAGTGCATCGTTTAAGAAGAAGTAGACAATCAAAAAGATATAAATTGCCGGCTTTGATTTCGCTAATTTAAATGTTTCCATCACTTCTTTATATCCAGATTTCAACGACGTGTGATGTACTTCTTTTTGTCTTTTTCCATCTTTACCGAATATAAAAATCGGCAGACTAAATACAAGAAACATCAGCGCAGTGGGGATAAAAGTCTCTCCAGCATCTTTCGTCCCTACAAATGTCATGATTGAAATTACACCAAACAATGTTCCCATATACCCCAATGCCACACCATAACCAGAAATAACAGAATGATTTTCTTTACTTGTTAAATTTGGCATCATCGCATCATAAAATACAAGACTTGAGTTATAAGTAAACTTAGCGATAGTGAACAGTATGATAATCACTAAAAATGTCACAGGTACATCCAAGAAGCTACCTTCTAAAGGATGCTTATAGATATAACCCATACTAAACGTGCACAAAAATACTATTAAAGTAAATATAATAACCCATTTTTTCTTATGATTCGTTCGATCAATATATATACCGTATATCGGACTCAATATAATAAGCATTAAAGCTGCGATACTTGCTGAATACGCAATCCAAGTAGATGCTAATTGCTCAGTTACCGGATCTTGACTAAAGTGCTCTGTGACAAATTGAGGAAAGAATAATGTAATGATATTGGCACTGAAAATGGTGTTGCTAAAGTCGTAAAGTGCCCAGCTTAAAATTGGCAATGATAGCATTAATTTAATATCTTTTTTCATAGCATCTCCTAAAATTATTTTATATATATAATAATATATCTTCCAGTAGGATAACATTAATTTATTATAATTTTTGTGAAAAGTGTAAAATTCTTTTTATTTTAATAATTTTATTTGTTAGTTTTCACTTAATAATTGTAGTAATTGATGTGAACTATCAATCGATTCGATTATTATTGAAGAACATAAGATATCTTTCTGCACCCTTTCAAACCCTAGTAAACAATGCCCTATTACTTCGTCATCCATACACCTTATCTGTCTATTCCTTAATAGTCTGTTCAATAAAAATATAATGTATTCTGTCAAAAATATTATTATATAATAATATTTTTGATAACTGTTTATTAGCTGAATATTCTCCGTATACATTTGAATACGTCATCTTTATATTAGAAAGACTTACTATAGTTTGAATATTTCACTTATGAAATCTTTAATTTTATGATTCGTTGCATATAAATAACAAAAAGCTCGATAGATAGTTCTATCAAGCTTTTAAATTCACTCCACGATTCCTTTACCGAGCATAAATTTATTTCATCACTTATTTTATTGGATCAAAGCCATATTTCTCAAATATTTTAAGTGTAACTGGCTGTGCTACATAGTCAAAGAATTTTTGTGCCTCTTCTTTGTGATGCGTATCTTTTATAATCGCTACCGGATATATAATTTTATCATGTAATGTATCTTTAATTGTAAATGAATACTTTATCTTTTTACTAGATTTCAAATCTGAGGCATATACAATGCCAGCCTCCACATTCCCTGTCTCAACATAAGTCAAAACTTGTCTCACGTCTTTAGTTAATATGTATTTATTTTCTAGTTTCTGATAAAGATCAGCATTTTCAAGCATTTGTTTACCATATGCTCCAGCTGGAACTAATTCAGGATTTCCAAGTGCAATTTTTTCTACTTTATTAGATGTTAAGTCTTGTATATTATTGATTGGAGTGTTAGAGATAAGCACGAGATGATTTTTAAGTAGTGATTTTTTTTCTTCTTTATTTATTTTTTTATCTTCAACGAGCATGTCTACTTTATCCTCAGCAGCAGAAATAAATATATCCACAGGTGCACCTGATTTTATTTGTTGAGCTAGTGTCCCTGAGGCACCATAGTTAAACTTTAGATCTATCGTCTGATGTTTTTTTTCATATTTTTGTTCAATTTCATTCAGCGCATCTTTCAAGCTTGCTGCTGCAGATACCGTAATGATCTTCTTATCTTCTTTCTGCTTAATTTCCTCTGATCGATTGCACGCGCTTAATAATAAAACTGCTGATAGAATGATAAATATTCTTCTCATAATATTCCTCCTCATTTTATTATAAGCACAAACAAAATAAAAATACCACTTAATGTAAGTTATTACTTAAGTGGTACTGATGATAATCTTAATTTCTAATTAAATAGTCGAATGCGCTTAATGCTGCTGTCGCACCTGCACCCATAGAAATAATAATTTGTTTATATGTTTGATCTGTGCAATCTCCTGCTGCAAATATACCTGGAACATTCGTAGCACCATTACGATCAACGATAATTTCACCACGGTTGTTGCGCTCTACTAAATCTCCCACAAATTCAGTACTTGGTACTAAACCAATTTGCACGAAGACACCTTCTAAATCAACTGTATGTTCTTCATTTGTCGTACGATCTACATAAGTCAAGGCTTGAAGTTTATCTGTACCTGTCAACTCTTTCGTAGCTGCAGATTTAATTATCTCTGCATTTTCTAACGAAGCAAGACGGTCCTGTAATACTTTATCAGCTCTTAATTCTTCACCAAATTCAAGTAAAGTGACATGCTTTACAATACCCGCTAAATCAATCGCAGCCTCTACACCAGAGTTTCCGCCACCAACAACTGCAACACGTTTACCTTCAAATAAAGGACCATCACAATGCGGGCAATAAGCTACACCTTTATTTTTATATTCAGCTTCACCTGGCACGTTCATATTACGCCATTTTGCACCTGTACTAATAATCAATGTTTTACTTGAAAGCTTTCCGCCATTTTCAAGGGTAACATGAACCATATCATCAATTTTCTCAATTGACTCTACACGCACTGCATTCATCACATCGATATCATAGCTCTTAATATGATCAGCTAAGTTCTGTGCAAACTCCGGACCTGTTGTTTCTTTTACAGAAATAAAGTTTTCAATTGCGGCAGTATCATTCACTTGACCACCAATACGTTCTGCAACGATACCAGTTCTTAAACCTTTACGTGCAGCATATATAGAAGCCGCTGCACTTGCAGGACCGCCACCAATAACAAGTACGTCAAATGGTTCTCTAGCATCAAACTCTGATGCATCGGCACCACCGCCAACTTGATTAATAATCTCTTCAACCGTCATCTTACCGCTGCCAAATTCTTCACCATCTAAGAAAATACTTGGTACTGCCATAATATCTTTTGATTCTTCTCTGAATACTGCGCCATCAATCATCGTATGCGTAATATTCGGATTAATTACTGACATTACATTCAATGCCTGAACTACGTCAGGACATTTTGTACAAGTTAAACTTATAAACGTTTCAAAGTTTAACGGTTTATCGATCTTTTTAATCTGATCGATCACAGCTTCATCAAGTTTTGGAGCTCTGCCACTCACTTGCAGTAAAGCTAGTACCAATGATGTAAATTCATGACCTAATGGTACACCTGCAAACGTAATACGTGCCTCCTCTTCAGGACGTCCTACTGTAAAGCTCGGCGTTCTCTTTAAAGATGTCTCTTGAATCGAAATTTTATCAGACATCATACTAATTTCATTAAGTAATTCCATCATGTCTTGAGACGCTTTATCGTCTCCTTTACTTGCTGTAAGTACAATATCGCCTTCAAGCAATTCAAGATATTGACCAAGCTGCTGCTTTAAATTATTATCTAGCATTAACTTATACTCCTTTAATTGTAATTTTATACTAATCAAAAATAATAGATACCACAACGCAAAAATTACGTTGTGGTGTTAGTTGTATTTAAGCTATTTAAATTGCTTAGATTTTACCAACTAAATCTAAACCTGGAGTTAAAGTTTCTCCGCTTTCTTTCCATTTCGCAGGGCAAACTTCTCCATCATGTGATGCTACGTATTGTGCAGCTTTCACTTTGTCCACTAATACTGAAGCGTCACGACCAATTCCGTCGTTGTTGATTTCCATTGTTTGAACAACACCGTCTGGATCGATTAAGAATGTAGCACGTTGTGCAAGACCAGCTTCTTCATCTAATACATCGAAGTTACGTGCAATCACATGTGATGGGTCGCCAATCATAGTGTACTGTATTTTAGAGATTGCTTCTGAGTGATCATGCCAAGCTTTGTGCGTGAAGTGTGTATCACATGATACAGAGTATACGTTCACACCTAAATCTTGTAATGTTGCATATTGATCTTGTAAATCTTCTAACTCAGTTGGACATACAAAAGTGAAGTCCGCTGGGTAGAAACATACGATGCTCCAAGAACCTTTCATTGACTCATTTGATACTTCTACAAATTCATCACTTTTTGGATCATATGCTTGTGCTGTAAACGGTAAAATTTCTTTGTTGATTAATGACATAAATAAATTCCTCCTGAAAATCTAATAAAATTCTTATTTAGAATAATTCTAATTTCTATATTTCTTATTATACATGATGGATAATACAAGTCAACTAAAGATATATAATTTTATAATTATTTCAATTAAAGTTTTAATATACGTTATTAAATCGTATTATTCCCATTATATTTTATCATTTAATATCCATGGTTCTCATTTAGAAGCAAAATTTCTTTGTAATTTTTATTTCCCATTATTAATTCTTAAAGATAATATACAATAATTATAATATGGCTATATATATACTTGATTGATTATGTTAAAATTATTGTGAATAAATGCACATATACAAGGA
>NZ_PPRM01000055.1 GCF_002902665.1 Macrococcoides caseolyticum | reverse complement strand
TTCAGAAGACCATCCAACACAGCCAGGACAAGATAGACGACATGACCGTGGTGGATTTGAACGCTGAAAGTCTTAGACGGGACGTCTTAACGGATCTGAAAAGAGAGATGAAGTCTGAAATAGAGATGCATCAGACGGAGCTGAATCATAGCTACCTCAGGACAAAGCTTATCCTGAACTATATCCCCGTCATCATCAGTCTGATCTTTGTGATATTCACCATCTATTATCTTATGACAGGGATGCATTAGGA
>NZ_PPRM01000054.1 GCF_002902665.1 Macrococcoides caseolyticum | reverse complement strand
TTCATAGAAAAAACACCTCCGTATAAATTCATTTTAATATGAATTCAACGAAAGTGTTTTTATTTTAATCCCACATCATGGGGTTAGCGCAGCACATTGTGTTGGTGGTTTTTTTAATAAAAAAATACAAGAGGAGAACAACTTCAATCAATGCTGGAACATAACTAATCAATTCAATGTGTTAATGATGTTCATGTAATAAGATGATGAACAAAGTATATTAAGACAATGAATAAACTTGTTTCATTCAGAGCAAGCAATTGCAACTTATAGATGATTGATAAGCAATAAGTATTCATTAGATCATTAGACTGATATAAGAAGATGAGTAACAAGTGATGATGTGATTGGACTTGAATATCTCGATTTACATTCACACATTCCAAAAACTCTTTTTTGTAAATATAATTGAAGATGATTCTATAATGTATGAACAATGTTAAGTATGAACAATGCAGAAGTTGAATAGAAGTTGAATGATGAACAAGTGTTGTAACGATAACAAACATTAAATGATTTTAAATAAAAAAATAATCAAATAAATATTTAAATGAGTGAAGATAATAAATAAAATTCATTCATATTAAGATACAAATGTTAAATAACTCTATAAAGGTGTATCAGATAGTCAAATAAGCAACATACAAGCGTTATAGGAAACATTATAGAGAGATGTGAACAAAGAATATCAAAGGAATAAAACGAGTTGTAGAAAGCTTTAAAATGTTAAATAAAGCGACAGAGTAGCAGGATAGGAAAGCAGCAAGAATAAAAAAAAGATGGAAAAATATTTTTTGGGGAGGGCATCAATAAACCCCTACCCATTTTTTAAAGGACAATAACGTATCGCTCTCATTCACAACCAAACTCCAGAAATGAAATATTTCAAACTTGAAAACGAGGTGCATTAATGAAGATTATCAAGTGTAAAACAGTGTTTTCATATATAAAACATGACAAGCTAACTGAATTTGAACTACTTACAAGATACAATCCGATATATATTAAGAAAAAAATTGGTTTCATGAGTTATCAGATTAGCGAGATGTACCACCTCAATATGAGCCATGCAACAACAAGCGATGTACATGGCTATATTACTATAGGATGCCCACTTGAGAATCTAGTGATATGGATAATCTCACAGAAAGAAAGCCTACAGCGATATATAGAGAAGTCTAAAGGCGATATAGCGATGCTGGAACACTGTACAAAGCGTTATACACATAAAGAGCAGCAACAGATTAAACGTTACCTAGTGACGAATGGCAGCTATAGGAACGATGAACTTATTGAACGACTATGTAAAGAACTCTATGTAATGGCTATGTATCAGAGAAACCAACGCAATAAGAATAGAAGAAAAGAAAATGCGACGATCGTGGCAAACCATGTAGAAATGGTAAGACAAAAATTAAGCACTGATAAAGAACTTTTAGCAGTGTAGAGACGATAAGGGAGAGAGTGCAGCATGATGTATAAAGTAAGTTGTGATGAAAGAGATTATAAGGTACTTGAAAGGTATATGAGACAGTATCATGACTATGTAAAGCAATATAAGGATAAGCCAACCGATATGTCACAGATTAAATATGAACGTCTGAAAGCTATTGTAGAGGGAATAACGCAAACATATAACGATGCTTCATTATTTGAGCAGCAACTTATCAAGTTATCATGGTGGGAAAATGAAAGCGATGATGTTAGTCAGAAAGTATTGAATAGGGGAAAACTCACAATTGAAGCATTCAGGGAAAAAGTATTAAGAGAAGTTGCGAATAATACAGGATATGTTGTATAGCCATAATGGAGGAATAAAGAAGATGTGGGAACCACTTACCAAACACGACTATAAAATGATAGAACTTAGAATAAAGCAGTATCATTCATTAGCAGAGTGGCTACATTATCATCCTGGAACAGAGGGAGATTATATAGATAATGTTAGGCACATAGTAAATTCAATCGCTAAAGTGTACAACTCTTTGGATGTACCTAGCCAACACTTATTTAAGCTGCTATGGTGGGAATGTGAGCCAATAGATGTTATTGAAGATGTGCTGCATGTATCGAAAAGGACAATCAACAGGCATAAGAAATTAATACTTGATAGGATAGGTGCAGAACTTGGCATCGTGTGAACGTGAAGTATTAAAGAACTATATAAGTGGTTACCATAAAGGACAGGTACAACAACGACAACCGATGCAGCAGCTAGATGGTTATGATCTAGATATTGAAGATACTGATTTTTATACAATAGATGATGTTTCAGAGCATAACATAGATGATGCAGCACAATACTATGAACAAGCGTGTAATGTTGGTGGAATGAGTATGTTGAGGGATAGGGTGTATCAGTTAGGAACAGATAGAGAGATACACGTATTCAATATGATGTTACAGGGTAGAACGGTCAACGAGATGTGCAAAGTCTTCAATATGAGTCATACAACTGTGAACAAGTATATCAATAGCTTGTTGGATAAAGTAATAGAGAGATAGCCATTAAGGTGGTTATCCCTTTTTACACGAGAAGATAAATATAATCAAAATTCGATTTAAAAGCCGAAAAAATATATACAAAAAATAAAAATAGGGTATTATTAAAAGGAGAGATGAATTATTTGAAACATCTGGTTAAGTTGTTTAATATGATTTATCAGCAGTATGTTTTAGTCAATAAAACATGTTGTAAAGGAGGAAATGCAATGGCAGGAAAAGAATATTTAACGTCAGTTGAAAACATAATAGGTTTGATGAAAGAGGAATTACAAAATATTTCTCCATTACGTTTACAGAAAACGCTATACTTTTTATTTGCCTATTATGGTGCGTCTTATGGTCAATTGTCTAAAAGTGAAGAATTTGAAATTACCAATGATGATACACTAAATTTACCAACATATTTATTTCCAGCTAAATTTGAAGCTTGGCAATATGGACCAGTAATTAGAGAAGTTTATACAAATAATAAATATAATACTGATTATGAAGAAGTTTCATATTCTAAAGATGATTTGTCAATAGAAGATGAAACTATGAAAGATGAAATTACCGAGTATTTAAAAGAGATTATAGCAAGTACAAGTAAAGTAAGTGACTTTGGTTTAGTCGAAAGAACTCACGAAGATAAAGAATGGAAAGCCAATATTGGAGATCAATCAGAGATGAACTTAGATAATATCATTTCTGAATATATTGAGATTGTAAATGGCTAGGTTTAATTCTAAGTTTAGCAAGAGAAAGAAAATTACTGTAAACATAATAAATCAAGAATTTTTACCAACTAGAACAGATTTCACTAATAATCGTGTAGAGGTTGATTTGAAAAAAGCAATTCCAAAAAACGTTATTTTTTTGATAAAAAGGTTATTCATTCAATTACTAATAATAATTTAAAGTTCACTAACTTTATTTCTGATATTAAGCAACAAGATAAAATTACAGCCATTAGTAATTTTGCTAAAGATATAAGCATTATTAAAGATAATACAGATAGTGTAACTTCTCTTAGTTACGATAAAAGAATGCTATCAGTAATTTCGCTTATACTAGACAATAAAACTGATGGAATCGCTCCACAATTAGTTAAGAGTGATGTAAGAGGTACTCTAAATTTACAAGATGGACTTAGAGTATATTGGTATTACGATTTAACAGATGATGTAATTAAAATTGTATGTATAGATCCACAGCATTTAGTTTTACCAAGTACACACGATGGAAAGCCTAAAGATGTTGTTATGCTAGATACGTATAACCAAACTGTAAATAGTAAAAATCATTGTATAAGTCGTTATTTTCAACCACACCCATAATTGAGTGTGGTTTTTCTTATATCATTCTACAATACCTCGACAGTATGTTGAAATTATCCATAATGACTATATAAGGTGGTTAAACAATGAAATTAGATAAGATAATCAATGCACTTATAATTATATTTGTTGGCGTTATACTGCTGCATATACCGAATAATATATTTGATTGGCATATTAAAGAACAAATAAGAACAGTACAAATAAGTATAGCAATAACTATCTTTATACTTTACTTCATTAATATGTACATAGAAAAGAGAGAACAAAGCCATTAATAGTACATTTAACGAGTGCTGCACCAATCGTTGCTGCATATAAGGAGGGATACAGTGAATTTAGCACTGATATTAATATTTTTCCCCGTATTCATTACAACTTTATTCATGATCACTAAAGATAAGAAAAGCGACAAGCACAAGCAGTAGATAGCCATTTTATACGGTTATCTCTTTTTTTTGTAACTGAAAAAATATGTATGCATTACGAATGTATTTGTATATAATATTTTTAAAATAAAGTGTATGCAGATAAAGGGGGATGCTTATGCTGGCAATCAATAAAAAGATATACAAGATTTTAAAAGGAATTTCAAATAACGATATACCGAAATGCGATAACAAAAACAGATTAATTCCATTATTAGATCATTTATTATTACATGGTTATATTTTAGAAGAAAAATAGAATATGGAAGAAAGAACATACATTTTAACCGATAAAGGAAAAACAATACTAAAAGGTCTTGAAAATAAAGAAACAAGTATCGATTAGGACGATTTTAAGAACAATAACTTTGTTTAGTAGGGTAGTAGTGCATTAAATTTGTTTAAAATCTCCTATATAGAAACGAGGTTAATAAGATTGAATGTTAATATAGATTTATCTGAATTAGAAAAAGCAATACTAGAAGTAATTAAAAACTCTACCTCACAACATGAGTATATTGGCTTTGCTGATGTTAAACAATTCGTTAAAATAAGTGGAATATCTAAAAGCGATTTAGAAAAAAAGGTACTAACAGATTCAGAGTTTCAAAGAAAATTTGTTTTTAGATTTGAAGACAGTAAGAAAAGATATATAAAGATTAAAGGGGCATTAAATTACATAGAAAATAGCTTGTTGAAAAGTTATTAAAGGAGGATAGCACATGAAAGTCACATGCTATGACAAAGACAGAAACGTAATCGATCCAGCACAAGTGAAAGTACCTAAAGAAATTAAGGAGCAGATAATAAGATTGATAAACAGTAGCGATATAAAAAAATAATTTTATTCACAATCACTAAAGAAAAGCAACAAGCACATGCAATAGATAGCCATTTAATATGGTTATCTCTTTTTTTATGCAATCATTAAAAAACCATGTATAATAAGAATAAAAATATTATAGACATAGAGGATAATAACATGCTTTCACTTAATGAAAAGCTTTATCAAATTTTAGAAAGTATCTCTGCAACAGGCGTACCTACTTGCAGGGATGCAAGTAGACTGTTTACCCTAGTAGATCATTTAATTTTTCACAAATGCATCGTTAAAATAAATGAAAGTGATAGCCAGCAAGCAAAGTATCGTTTGACTGATAAAGGAGAAAAGATGCTGAAAAGTCTAAAAAAGTAGTTTTTTCGTGTCGGAGAAACGCCCTCAGACGCATCGAAACTTGAAAAGTAAGGTAGTAGTCCACTAACTGTGCTTAAAATCGCTTATATCGAATGGCTAAAAATGATTTTTCTATATTATAGCTACATATCCGTTCAAGTTACCGTATCTATATTGATTAGTAAGCAAAGAGTATAGGATAATTAATATTGTATGATAAAAGATAAAAGGGAGATATAGGAATGAATGTTAAGTTATTAGGAAGTACGTTATTAATATCATCTTTATTATTAGCAGCATGTAATAGCGAAGAAACGCAAAAAGAAAACAAAACAGAGATTGCAGCTAAAAAAGTTGAGAAAGACCAAACTAAAAAAGAAGATGTGAAAACAGGTTTAAAAGAAAAAACAGCAGTATTAGATGATATAAATGTAAAAGTACTTGAAACTGAATTTATTCCTAAAGGTACGTACGAGGGACAGGATAAAGACCAACTAGGAATTATATATGAAGTTAAGAATAAATCAGATAAAGAGATTGATGCAATCAGTGGTTGGTTAGCAGTATTTGAAGCTACTCAAGATACAAAAGATACAGTAAATAAATTAAATGTTGGTGGTTTACCAAACTTAGAAAAATATACACCGTTTTTAGATACGCAACTAGATACAATCAAAAAAGACGGTACATTAAAAAATGGAATCGCTTATGATCTAGAAGATACAACAACACCAGTAATATTAAAGGCAACTAAAGGTGTGAATGGAGAAAAATTGGGAGAAATCAAAGTGAACATCGAGAAGTAATGCCATGTAACGATAGAATGTTCATGATGATATAACTTGATAGGATAGAGCGTTCCCCCAAATTTTATCGAAACTTAAAATTTATACGTTTTACATCAATTGTGTAATACCTCGAAAACGTTTATATATCAATGTTTTAAGCTACTTTCACAAGTATTCAAATATGCAAAAATCAATTCCCGCCGTCTCCATACATTAGCCTATAACACTTGGTGTTATAGGCTTTTTTTATGCTATATTGGTGATAGTTAAATGAAGGAGGATGTTATGAATAATTTTATGAATGGTCTGGCAGTTATATTGTTTATTGCATTTTTACTGTCATTTGTTATATCTTCAATTAGTGATTACAAGTATTACCTTTTAGGGTTGGCAGTATTGTTATCGATATTAACATTATCACAAGAAGTGAAACGATCTGATAAATAGGTGAGTATAAGCAACGTGGCGCGTGTATAAAAATTTACGAGTCACCCCGAGACATCACATCGGTAACCGAATGGGTAAATTATTTACTTTTAATCGCGCGGGTTAATGGTTATTTCTTTCGCGTCATGACTAATCCCTATAGCAATCTGGTTATTGTTGTTCGGGTTGGTGAAAGTAACAGATTCTCCATTATTAAATTCAATGATATCAAGAATACTATGACTTTTGTAAATAGGTTTTGTTACTGCGATATAAGATTTATTTTCTACTAATCTAATCGGAATCTTAGTATTGTTAGTTAAACACCATCCGGGTAAATATTTAAGATTAAATGTATTTTTCATAGTATCACCTTTAAGTTAAATTTGTGTTCCCCATTTAAATTAAGATACAAATTTAAAATGAGGTTATTTTGATATAATAAAGAACAAAGATGTTGTAGAATGGAGAAAACAGCTCGTTTCAAACACATGTATACATTTTACCACAGTTTCGGGCTTTCATTTGAGGAGGATTTAAATTGAGTGATAAAGGTTTAGCGATTCCAAAGATTATCGTTACGTTATCAGATGTGCAAAATAAGGGTAACGTTTATGTAAAAGAGGCTGAGGAAAACAGTGCTTTCTTTAATATTATTGAGTACCGTGCAGATTTAAAGGTGATGACAATAGCGGATTATAAAGATGAACTTCTATATATTAGAAGCCAATTTCCAAATAAGAAGATATTATTTACATATCGTATGTTTGATGATAGAGACCGAGCAACGATAGAAGCTGCAGATTATTATGAGATTATTAAATTTATAATCTCAAATGACCTCTGTGACATTATTGATATTGATTTAATGATTTATGAACAATACATGACAGATTTATTGCAGCTCGCGCGTCAGCATCAAATTGAAGTGCTAATCAGTCATCATGAATTTCAATACACACCGCGTATAAAAGATATGCTTGCGATGTACAAGAAGATGATTACACTTGATGCAGATTACTGTAAACTTGCAGTAATGCCTTATGATGGTAAAGATGTGCTGAATCTAATGGATGCAGTGTATGAAACGAAGCAAGCTTATGATACGAATGTTATTGGTATAGCGATGGGTGAAATCGGTAAGATAACACGACTTGCATGTGGCGTATTTGGTTCATCAATGACGTTTGGCTATGTAGGCGAACCTGTAGCACCAGGACAGATTCATGTACGTGATCTGCACCATCGGCTTGCACTCTATTAAGTTTACAAATAAACATCCTTTTACTATAATTGATAATAGTTATCAATTAGTGTGAGAGGATGTTTTTTATGGAATTAAAACAGGCAATTAAAGAGAGAAGAAGTATTAAGCAATATGAAGATACGACAGTTGACGACAGCGTGGTGAAGGCTTCTATCGAACTCGCGACATATACGCCAAACCATGGTATGCGTGAACCGTGGCGTGTAGTATGGGTGAAGAAAGAGCGATTAGCTGATTTCGGACAATTGTTTGCTGATATCGCATTTAAAAATAATGAAGAGAAGTATCAGGCGCATATAGCAACAGTTAAAAAGTTAGCTGGAGTACTCGTCATAGTTGGAAAACGCGATCGCCGTCAGAAAGAAAACTTAGAAGATTTACTAGCAGTGGGCGGTTTTATGCAGACACTATCACTCGCTCTATTTGAAAACGGTGTTGGCAGCTGCATAAAAACACAGCCACCCTATCTAAATCCAAATATGAACGATGCATTAAATGTTCAAGATGATGAAATAATCTATGGTGTGATTTATTTAACGGCACAAACTGAAGCACCGTGTAAGGAGAGAAAGAAAGAGCACTTGATTACGCTATTTTAAATAAAAACTGCACATCCGGTTAACCGGATGCGCAGTTTTTTGTTATTTTGTTAAATGTTCAGCTAGAAATGCTTTCACTGATTCAGGTGTCTTTGCGTTTGCTGAATGCAAGTGTGCTAACTTTACGCTATTTTTAAAAATTAAGATGCTTGGAATACCCATAACGTCATTTTCATCTGCTGCTTCAGGTACTTGGTCACGATTAATCTTATACCAGTTATAATTGTGATATTCGTCAACGATTGGATCAATCCAAAAGTCCATACGCGTACAGTCTGGACACCAGTCTGCGAAGAACTTGATAACAACAGGCTCCTCACTTGCAATAATTTCTTTAAATTCTTCATATTGACTAATTGTTCTCACTTTTATTACTCCTTATATACTTTTCTTATATTATACTCCTTTTTAAGAAGTAAAGAAAAGAAAACGCTTAGTTGTCGTAATCTTCCAAAGTTGTTATGATTGAGATATCACATTCAGGAGGTTACATATGATTAAATTTTATCAGTTACCCAGCTGTACAACATGTAGAAAAGCAGCAAAATACCTTGCGGATAATGGTGTGAGTTTCGAGCCGATTCACATTGTGGAACATACACCCACTGCAAAAGAGTTTGATACGATCGTTAAGAATACAGGTGTTGATGTGGATTTATTATTCAACAAGTTAGGTACAAAGTATAAGGAGCTCAATTTAAAAGAAACATTGCAAGATAAGTCGTATGAAGAGAAATTAGAGCTACTTGCATCTGATGGTATGCTTGTGAAACGTCCTTTAGCTGTCAATAAAGACAAAATTACTTTAGGTTTCAAAGAAGCAGACTATAAACAAACTTGGTTATAAAAAAGATTGAAGAAACGCTTACATTATGTCATTATAAAAGTGTTAAGTATTTTATTTATATGGAGGGCTTATAATGTCAAACTTAAAATTTTCAAAAGATCATGAGTGGGTTAAATCAGAAGATAACGTAAAAGTAATCGGAATTACAGACTTTGCACAATCAGAACTAGGGGATATCGTATTCGTTGAACTTCCTGAAGTAGGCGATGAAATTACTACCGGTTCACCATTTGGTAGCGTTGAGTCGGTTAAAACTGTTTCTGAATTATATGCTCCAATCTCAGGCAAAGTTGTAGAAGTTAACTCTGAATTAGAAGATTCTCCTGAATTAGTAAACGAATCTGCTATGGATCAAGCATGGATGATCAAAGTTGAAGCAGATGACAGCGAACTTGATGATTTAATGGATCAAGCGCAATATGATGAAATGATTAATGCATAAATGATATACTTTCCTTGATAATAAATTTATCAAGGATTTTTTAATATGACGAAAAAGGTGATGGAAAATGTCTGTAATTCAGAAGGTCATCGTAGTAGAGGGTAAACGAGACAAGAAAAGATTACAAGAAGTATTAACGGAACCTGTACATATTATATGCACACACGGCACAATGGGCATTGAGAAGCTAGATGCCATGATTGAAGACTTGTATCATCATAAAGTGTATATTATGACTGACAGCGACAAAGCAGGGCGCAAGATCAGAAACTGGTTTAAGCGTCATTTAAGCGAAGGACACCACATTTATATTGATCCAAAGTATGGTGAGGTGAGTAATTGTCCGCTTGATTACTTAGCGAAAGTTGTCAGTCGTCATGACTTTGAAATTAAAGAACAGTTTGAATGGAAAGGTAAGTCGCAACCCTATGAGTATCAGAACGCATTTGCAATCTAAAGATTTAGAAAGAGTACAGGACAATTATATAATTTTTGGTTATACTCCTTTTTGTGGCACATGTAAACTTGCAGAAAAGATGCTGGATATCGTTAACATGTCACTTAAGATGGATATATTAAAGCTGGATTTGAATTATTATGAATCCCTCAGTACACAGTATAAGATTTCAAGTGTGCCTGTATTGATCATTGTTAAAGACAATGAAGTCGTTGACACGATATTTCGATTTGAGTCTGTTACTTCAATATACGAAATATTATCGAAATCTATTGACGAATAATTCAATCTGCTTTATTATAAAAATCATTAACAAAACAATTTAATAGTTGCTCTTATCAAGAGAGGTGGAGGGATGTGCCCTTTGAAGCCCGGCAACCGTCTGAAAAGAAATGGTGCCAATTCACATAAAGTGTAAACTTTAGAAGATGAGAGAGTCGAATATATTATTATGTCGTCTTTCTTATGTATTTAAGAGAGACGACTTTTTATTTAGGAGGATTCACGTGATTAAGTTAAATGATGTTGTAAAGACATTTACAACCAAAAAAGGAGACATCACAGCTGTCGATCATGTTTCACTGGATATTACGCAAGGTGAAATCTATGGAATCATCGGTTTTAGTGGTGCGGGTAAAAGTACATTAATTCGTATGTTTAACGGTTTAGAAAAACCGACGTCTGGAGAAGTGACGGTCGATAATGATATTATCAATCATCTTGATCAGAAAGCACTGAATATGAAACGTCAGAAGATCTCGATGATCTTCCAGCACTTTAACTTATTATGGTCGCGTACAGTGTATGACAATATTGCATTGCCGCTGGAAATTGCGGGTGTTAAGAAATCAGATATCGATGGTAAGGTGAAGTCATTAATCAATCTTGTTGGACTCAATGGTCGAGAAAATGCATATCCTTCCGAACTGTCTGGTGGTCAAAAACAGCGTGTAGGTATCGCGCGTGCACTGAGTAACGATCCAAAAGTACTGTTATGTGACGAAGCAACAAGTGCACTTGACCCTCAGACGACAGATGAAATTCTTGAGCTACTTGTTGATATCAATAAGAAATTAAACTTAACAATCGTGCTGATTACACACGAGATGGAAGTTATCCGTAAGATCTGCCATCGTGTCGCAGTGATGGAACACGGTAAAGTCGTTGAAGAAGGCGCGGTATTAAATGTGTTCAACAATCCGCAGACGAATATTACGAAGCGCTTCGTAAAAGATGATATCTCTGACGAAGAACTTGAAGCTTCTATCAAGGATATTAAAGCAGAGTATCCTTTAGGGACACTGCTTCGCCTTAAATTCATTGGTTCTGCTACAGGACAGCCGATTGTCAGTCAGGTGATACAGAAGTATAGTCTGGATATGAATATTCTGGCAGGTAACGTAAAGCATACACAAGCAGGCTCGTTTGGACATTTAATCGTCCATTTAACGTCGGTGAATGGTGACCTTACAAAAATTGCAGATGAGCTTAAGCGTCACGGTGTAGAAGTGGAGGTAGAACAAGATGCAAACTAGTTTTTCAGATACGCTTAAAGAGATGCTGAGCTTCAAAAATGTAATATGGCCAGATGTATGGACAGCAACGGTAGAAACCTTACAAATGACTTTGATTGCGACATTCTTTACATTTTTCTTCGGGTTGATTATCGGGATTATCTTATTCTTGACATCACGCAGTAAAAATAAAGGGGTACGTATCTTTTATTCCGTTACCGCATTTTTAGTGAATTTATTCAGAGCGATACCATTTATTATTTTAATCTTACTACTGTTCCCGTTCACTAACTTAATTATGCAGACAATTAGTGGTGTAAAAGGTGCGTTGCCGGCACTCATCATCGGTGCGTCACCATTTTATGCGCGACTTGTTGAAATTGCGATGAAAGAAATTGATAAGGGTGTTATTGAAGCGGTGCAGTCGATGGGTGCAAATACCTTTACATTGATTCGTAAAGTGTTGATTCCTGAAAGTTTACCGGCACTTGTGTCTGGTATTACCGTGACAGCAATTGCTTTAGTAGGGTCTACTGCCATTGCGGGAGTTATCGGTGCAGGTGGATTAGGGAACTTAGCTTATTTAGTAGGGTTCACTAGAGCACAGAATGATGTCATCTTAGTTTCGACAGTGTTAATATTACTGCTTGTATTTGCGATACAATTTATCGGGGATATGATCACAAAACGTATTGATAAACGATAATCAGTTCCAATGGAATTTCTATAAATCAGATAAATTAAATAACGGAAAGAGAGTGAATTAAATGAAAAAGTTTATATCATTATTATTCGTAGCTACATTAGTACTTGTACTTGCAGCTTGTGGAGGTAACGAAAAGAAAGCTTCTAAAGAAGACGATAAGACGATTACCGTCGGCGCTTCACCAGCACCGCATGCGGAATTACTTGAACATGTTAAACCAGTATTAGAAAAAGAAGGCTATACTTTAAAGATTAAGACAATCAATGACTACACAACGCCGAACCGTTTCTTAGATGCAGGTGAGCTTGATGCAAACTTCTTCCAGCATACACCATACTTAGACACTGAGAAGAAAGCGAAAGGCTATAAAATTGAATCAGCAGGTAACATCCATATCGAACCGATGGCTATCTACTCAAAGAAATATAAATCATTAAAAGATTTACCAGAAAACGCTGAAGTATTTGTATCAAATAACCCAGCTGAAGAAGGGCGTTTCTTATCATTCTTTACTGAAGCTGGATTAATCACATTGAACGATGGCGTAGATCCAGTAAAAGCTACGTTTAAAGATATTAAAGAAAATAAGAAGAACATTAAATTCAACAACAAGCAAAGTGCTGAATTCTTACCAAAATCTTACAACAACGGTGAAGGTGATGCGGTGATCATTAACTCTAACTTTGCACTTGAAAATAAACTGAATCCATTAAAAGATTCAATTGCGATTGAAAAGAGTGATTCACCTTACGCAAACTTGATCGCGGTACAAGAAGGACACAAAGGTGATGCTAAGATTAAAGCTTTAGTGAAAGCATTACAATCTAAAGAAACACAAGATTTTATCAATAAAAAATATAATGGTGCTGTAATCCCGGCGCAGTAATCTTAGAAAAGGTGGATGAATGTTCTATAGGAGCATTCATCTTTTTTTACTATTTAATCTCATTTAATTCATATTCGTTCTCAATTACGTTATAATTAAAACTGTGATTTATGTCATAGGCCTTTGACCTTAGATTAAAATTATTATAAACTAGATAAGATGAAAATTTTATATAAATGGAGGACATCAAAATGGTATCAGTATTAGAAATTAAAGATTTACACGTTGAGATAGAAGGTAAGGAAATTTTAAAAGGTGTGAACCTGACAATTAAGCAAAATGAAGTACATGCAATCATGGGTCCTAACGGTACAGGTAAATCAACTTTATCTGCTGCAATCATGGGTCATCCGAAATATACAGTGACTCAAGGTGAAGTATTACTTGATGGTGAGAATGTATTAGAGATGGAAGTTGACGAACGTGCACAAGCAGGTCTTTTCTTAGCGATGCAGTATCCATCAGAAATTTCAGGTGTGACAAACGCAGACTTCTTACGTTCAGCAATTAATGCGAAACGTGAGGAAGGCAAGGAAATCAACTTAATGCAATTTATCAAGAAATTAGATAAAAACATGGAGTTCTTAGAAATGGATCTTGATATGGCACAACGTTATTTAAACGAAGGATTCTCTGGTGGAGAAAAGAAACGTAACGAAATTCTTCAGTTAATGATGTTAGAACCTAAATTCGCAATTTTAGATGAAATTGACTCAGGTCTAGATATCGATGCACTTAAAGTTGTATCAAAAGGTATCAACGAGATGCGCGGAGAAAACTTCGGCTGCTTAATTATTACGCATTACCAACGTCTATTAAACTATATTACTCCAGACCACGTTCACGTAATGATGCAAGGTCGCGTTGTAAAATCAGGTGGAGAAGAACTTGCACAACGTCTTGAAAAAGAAGGATACGACTGGATTAAACAAGAGTTAAATATTCAAGATGAAACTGTAGACGCATAAACCTGATTAATCATAATAGGAGGATATATTCATGAGCAATACGATAGATTTTACACAAGAAATATTAACGGATCTTTCAGCAGCACGTAAAGAACCATCATGGATGGTGTCATTGCGTCAAGATGCACTGAATAAATTAAATACAATCGAAATGCCAAAGCCAGATAAAACGAAGCTGGATAAATGGAATTTTGATGTTCATCATAAAGTAGTAGAAAGTGAAACTTTTACGTCTAAAGAAGCGTTACCTGAATCTGTTAAAGCATTAATCGATTTAGAGAACACGCATAACTTAATTGTTCAACACAACAATACACCTGCGTTCATTGAAATTGAGGAGAAACTTCAATCTCAAGGTGTTATCATTACCGATATTCAAACAGCGCTTACAGAACACAGTGAACTTGTAGAGCAATATTATATGACAGATGCTGTTAAAGTTGATGAGCATCGCTTAACGGCTCTTCATGCTGCTATGATGAATGGTGGATTATTTATCTATGTGCCACGTAACGTCGTTATTGAACATCCTGTTCAATACATCGTGTTACACGATAATGAAGATGCGAATCTTTTTAATCACGTTATAATCGTAGCTGAAGAAAGTTCAGAAGTAACTTACGTTGAAAACTACTTATCTGGCGTTACTGCAGCTAAAGGTCAACTTAATATCATTTCAGAAGTTATCGCTAAAGATAACGCGAAAGTAAACTACGGTGCAGTAGACTTCTTAAATAAAGATTTAGTTGGACATGTCATTCGTCGCGGTATCGCAAATCGTGACGCAGTTATTGACTGGGCATTAGGTTTAATGAACGACGGCGATACAATTCATGACAATACAACATATTTAATGGGCGATGACTCTAAGAGTAACCTTAAGATTGTAGTTGTTGGTCGTGGTTCACAAAAACTAAACTTTACATCACAAATTATTCAGTACGGCAAACGTTCTGAGGGTCATATTTTAAAGCATGGTGTAATGAAAGACAGTGCGTCATCTATCTTTAATGGTATCGGATACATCAAGCATGGGGGGACAAAAGCAGATGCACAGCAAGAATCACGTGTATTAATGCTCTCTGAGAAAGCCCGTGGAGATGCAAACCCAATTCTATTAATTGATGAAGATGACGTAACAGCAGGACATGCTGCATCTGTAGGTCGTGTAGATCCGATGCAACTCTTCTACTTGATGAGTCGTGGTATTTCTAAACAAGAAGCAGAGCGTCTCGTAATTCATGGATTCTTAGCGCCTGTTGTTAATGCATTGCCGATTGAAGCAGTTAAGAAACAATTAACAGAAGTAATTGAGTCTAAAGTTACTGGTAAATAAATACGTTTGAAAGGTCTTGATAGTGTGACCAATTTAAATATACAAGCAATACGTAAAGATTTCCCGATTCTTTCAGAAGTAGTCAATGATAGACCACTCGTTTATCTTGATTCTTCTGCAACGAGTCAGAAACCAAAGAGCGTCATCGATAAAACAGTAGAATATTATACGCATATGAACGCAAACGTTCACCGTGGTGTACATACACTTGGTACACGTGCAACAGATGGTTACGAAGGGGCACGTGAGACTGTTCGTAACTTCATCAATGCAAAGTACTTCGAAGAAATTATTTTTACACGTGGGACAACAACGGCACTCAATCTTGTTGCTCATAGCTTTGGGGACTTAGTTGTCGAGAGCGCAGACGAAATTCTTATTACTGAGATGGAGCATCATGCAAACTTAGTACCGTGGCAACAACTTGCAAAGCGTAAAGGTGCAGTACTGAAATATATTCCACTAGACGAAGACGGTACGATTTCTCTAGATTCCGTTAAAGACGCATTGACAGATAAAACGAAGATTGTATCGATAGCTCATGTTTCTAATGTATTAGGAACAATTAATGATATACAGGCCATTACAAAACTTGTACATGCACAGGGTGCCTATATGGTCGTTGATGGTGCACAGTCTGTTCCCCATATGAAAGTTGATGTCCAGGCGCTTGGATGTGATTTCTTCGCTTTTAGTGGACACAAGATGTGCGGCCCGACCGGAATCGGTGTGTTATATGGTAAGAAAGCATTACTTGATAAGATGGAACCGATTGAATTTGGTGGAGACATGATTGATTTTGTAGGATTACAAGACTCAACATGGACAGAACTGCCGACGAAGTTCGAAGCAGGGACACCCCTTATTGCAGAAGCAGTTGGTTTAGCAGAAGCCATTAAATATTTAGAATCTATCGGATTAGATAACATTCTACAATATGAACATGAGTTAACAGCTTATGCTTACGAACAGATGTCAGCAATTGAAGGCCTTGAAATCTATGGTCCGACCGCTGATAAACGTGCTGGTCTTATTACTTTTAATCTTGAAGGCGTGCATCCACATGACTTAGCAACCGCTTTAGATAGTCATGGTATCGCAATTCGTGCGGGACATCATTGTGCTCAACCCCTTATGAAATGGTTAGGCCAGTCATCCACTGCACGTGCAAGCTTCTACATCTATAACACAAAAGAAGAAATCGATCAGCTAGTAACAAGCTTAAAAGAAACGAAGGAGTTTTTCAGTTATGAGTTTTAATAATTTGGATCAGCTATATCGTTCAGTCATCATGGATCATTATAAGAACCCTCGTAATAAAGGGATTATTGAAGATGGTACATTAACGATTGATATGAACAACCCGACTTGTGGCGATAGAATTCGTTTAACTTTGGATGTAGTTGATGATAATGTTAAAGATGTAAAGTTTGAAGGTGAAGGATGTTCTATCTCGATGTCAAGTGCATCGATGATGACAGAAGCGATTAAAGGGAAATCAGTAAGTGAAGCACTTGAAATGGGAGAAGAATTCTCTAAGATGATGCTTGGAGAAGACTATACATTTGATGAAAGTGCTGGAGATATCGAAGCGCTTTCTGGTGTGGCGAAGTTCCCTGCACGTATTAAATGTGCGACACTTGCCTGGAAAGCTTTGGAACGTGGCACGAAAGAAAACAATGATACACATGTCAGTGAAGAAATAGATGAATAAAATAAAAGGAGTGACGTCAATTGGCTAAAAAAGCACCTGAAGTTGGAGATTACAAATATGGTTTCCACGATAAAGACGTATCGATTTTCCGTTCAGAAAGAGGATTAACAGAGGATATTGTACGTGAAATTTCAAAGATGAAAGAAGAACCACAGTGGATGTTAGACTTCCGCTTAAAATCATTAAAACAGTTCTATAAGATGCCGATGCCAACATGGGGTGGAGATCTATCTGAACTTAATTTTGATGAAATTACGTATTACGTAAAACCATCTGAGCATACAGAGCGTTCATGGGATGAAGTACCGGAAGAAATTAAACAGACGTTTGATAAATTAGGTATTCCAGAAGCTGAACAGAAATATCTTGCAGGGGTATCAGCACAATATGAATCAGAAGTTGTATACCACAACATGCAGGAAGATTTAGAAGAACAAGGTATTATCTTTAAAGATACGGATTCAGCATTACGTGAAAACGAAGATATCTTCAAAGAACACTTTGCATCAGTAATTCCACCTGCAGATAATAAGTTCGCAGCGTTAAACTCAGCAGTATGGTCTGGTGGATCATTCATTTACGTTCCTAAGAACGTTAAACTTGAAACACCACTTCAAGCATACTTCCGTATTAACTCTGAAAATATGGGACAATTTGAACGTACATTAATCATCGTTGACGAAGGTGCAAGTGTACATTACGTTGAAGGTTGTACAGCACCTGTCTATACGACGAATTCATTGCACTCAGCAGTCGTTGAAATTATCGTTAAAAAAGATGCTTACTGCCGTTATACAACAATTCAGAACTGGGCGAACAACGTATTCAACTTAGTTACGAAACGTACTTTCGTCTATGAGAATGGAACGATGGAATGGATTGATGGGAACATCGGTTCTAAACTTACGATGAAATACCCAGCATGTTACCTACTAGGTGAAGGTGCACGTGGTATGACATTATCTATTGCTTTAGCAGGTAAAGGACAAGTTCAGGATGCTGGTGCGAAGATGATGCATATGGCACCGAATACTTCTTCTACAATTGTTTCGAAATCAATTTCAAAACAAGGTGGTAAAGTAGTATACCGTGGTATCGTTCACTTCGGACGTAAAGCGACTGGTGCACGTTCAAATATCGAATGTGATACATTAATTATGGATAATGAATCAACATCAGATACAATTCCATACAATGAAATGTTAAATGATAACATTTCATTAGAACATGAAGCGAAAGTTTCAAAAGTATCTGAAGAACAACTATTCTATTTAATGAGTCGTGGTATATCTGAAGAAGAAGCGACTGAAATGATCGTAATGGGCTTTATTGAGCCATTTACGAAAGAATTACCGATGGAATACGCAGTTGAGATGAACCGTTTAATTAAATTCGAAATGGAAGGCTCGATTGGATAGGCTTATCCGTTGATATAACTGAATAAATAAAAGAAAGCACAGGGCTTTGATACCGATTTGATACCATTTATTTATCGAATACGGAAATTGCCTTGTGCTTTTTATCTGTATATTGATGTGAGTAAGTATCTAATGTTTCTGTGATGCGTGCATGTCGCATTAGCTGTTGTAGATCAAAAATATCTACACCGTTATTCGCTAGGTATGATGCGTAGCTATGTCTCAATGAATGTATATGGTAGCCTGGAAACACTTCTTTAAATTTCTTATGATAGTGTGCATAATGTTTTGGTGCGATACCACCAAAGACGAAATAATCATCATTAAAGTACTGCCATTTCTTACTTTCTCGCTCGTATCTACCATGTAGAATATCAGATATAAATTGTGGAAACACAACGATTGTTTCAGATGATTCTGTTTTCGCTCTGTCATATATTTGTCGATTAGTAATATCCATTGTCTTTGATACCATCAACTCGTTCTTGCTTAAATTTATATCTTTCCATGTTAATGCAAAACATTCTCCTACACGTAATCCTGAATAGAACATCAACTGACTAGCTTCTACATAAGCATCATCTATAAAATTATCCACCTTATTATCAAATTCATCACGCATGATAAATGTCGGTTTAGGTTTTTTTCTTGGAATAGGTTTAATCGATACTGTTGGATCAATACGCAATCCGAAATGCTTAATCGCATGATTGATTACTACTTTAAAGCCGCTCCACACCGTTCGTGCAGAATTGACTGATGGAAGATTATCAATAAGATACTTTCTGAACTCTTGACACTGATTCTGCTTAATCTCACTTATTTTAATATGTCCAAAGCGTTCCTGGATATGTTTCTTATATTCATTTTCTTTACGTTTTCGTGTCTTTGGTCGCAAGTCTGAATTATCTAAGTAGTGATAAAAAACATATTCAAATGTCTGTTCCGATGAATAGCTATCAACTGATTCAGTTAAGAATTTAGCTTCTGCTGCTTTAGCTTCTCTTTGCTTATCAAATCCACGCTTTAGTTTTCTTTTATTATTACCGTAAATATCTTTATAACGTACAGAAAAGTACCATTTACCGGTAGTTTTATCTTTGTATACAGCCATTAATATGCTCCTTTCTTAAAAATGGGTATAAAAAATAAGGGCATAGTGAATACACCCTTATTATTCAGTTTTATTTTTGTGCTATCTCTCTTAACAGATGAATGATTTCATCGTTCTGTTTAATAACTTCATCGTTTTGTGCGATTAATGCATAATTCTGCGCTTGTAAAATTAAATTACTATTCATTTCAGCTTGCTTGTGAATATCGAATGTGAGTGAACCGACTGTATTCGTAAATTTACTCATTTTAGAATCCAAAGCAATTGGGGCAACTGCATCAACAGTTACTTGTGTAGCGTTATGAATACCTTTGTTAGATAACCATTTTTCAACTTTATTTTGACCTGTTGAAACTATATTTGTATCTCCACCGTTTATATACTGCCAAATCAAATCGTCTTTTTCACTTCTTGAAAGTGATTTAAAGTTTTGTAATTCGTCATTACTTAATTTTTTCTTGAAGTCTTTTTCGGTTGCGGAAATCTTTAATTGTTCTTTGAAACTATATTTTGCCATACTAAAAATCCCCCTTTTTTTATATTTGTTTGCATCTATAATAAAGATTGTGAGGGAATATCCCTCGACAATCAAGTATTTTAATAAAATTTCTGTACCGAAATAACTCTACCGATACATTTAACTGTATCATCGTTTGTGTAAATCTGTGGTAAGTGTTCATCATTGTGTGATTCAGGTAACAGGATAATTTTATCATCTTTATATTTGATGCGTTTCACTGTAGCGTTATAACCGTTTACCATGACTACACCGATCTGACCATTCTCGATAGGGCAATCTTTTTCGACAAGCACTAGGTCGCCTTCTTTAAACTCCTTATCCATCGAATCTCCTGAAACACGTAAGTAGAACACTTCTTTGTTGCGTTCTGAAAGGTAAGCTGGTATGTATGCGTATTCTAATATGTTCTGTTCTGAGTAGATAGGGACGCCTGCACTGATTTGAGATACCACAGGTACTTTTTTAGCTTCGATTGTTTCGATAGGTTTAATTCCCTTACTCAAATCTTTTTCCATCAAATCATCAATGCTGACGTTAAAAATTTTTGATAATTGATTTAATATTTTTAACTTAGGTGTATACTTCCCTTTTTCCCACTCACTTATTGTAGAAGCACTTTTTCTACCAATCATTTCAGCAAGTTCTAATTGTTCGATCCCATTCTTTTCTCTCAGATATTTTAAATTTTTAGCAAACATATTAACCATCCCCTTCAATGAGTTATTTATTTCTTTCCTATATAGTATCACATATTCCGAAACATAGAAATAGTTTTCTAGAAAATATTTTCGGAAAAAATGATATAAATGTATTGACTTCGGAATATCCGACATGTTAAGATGAAATCAACTTAAATAACGACAATTACATAGAACATTCAAGAGCGAAAATGTGCGATGATATGAGCCATTCCATAATACATGCAAGGACATTGCCATGACTGAATGTTGTATGTAGTTGTTGTAACTACAGAAAGGTAGGTGTAAAAATGGATGAAAACATCATTCTCACATTAGAGCAATGGCGCAAACTCAAAGGATACACACAAGAGGGATTAGCTAAAGCATGTGGAGTGACTGCTAGAACTATTGGCAACTATGAAAAAGATGTAGCGTATTTAGAAAATGCACAGTATTCTACTTTAAAGAAAATCGCTGACGTCTTAGAAATTAAAGTTGCTAATATTTTTTTAGACAGCACTTCGGAAAAACCGAAAATTACAATAGGATAGGAGGATAACATGAACGAATTAATCAAACAGTTCCTAGAATTTAGAAAACAGTTTACAAAAAAGCAATGGCATGGAATCAATCAATTAGTTGATTCACGATTCAATAAAAAAGCCGCCGAGCTGCAACTCGACGACGAAGATATTCAAATCATATCCAATATGATTGAACATTCAAAAATTATGAAGTAACGATCTGAATGAACATTGGGTGAATACGATAATCTCTTCCTTTGTAATTTACATAAACATAATCTTGTTGATACATTGTGTGACTTTCTTCTTTTGTTATCGGAGACCACAATTCAGCATTTTCTTCCCACCAAATAGAAGGATGTGCAAGATTAGGACCTATTTTACTATTAGGATCATCATGGAGATTTACCCATTCACCTAATAAACAAACGTGGACTTGTTCCATATTACCACCACCTTTCATTATAAGATGAATTAATTATATCAGTAAAAGGAGAATGACATGAATAAACTTAAAACAAACAATCAGTTAGTCCCAGTTCAAGAAAATGAAAATGGAGAAGTAGTAGTAAGTGGAAGGATGTTGCATAAAGCATTAGAAGTTAAGACACAATATAAAGATTGGTTCCCTAGAATGACTGAATATGGATTTGTCGAAGGCGAAGATTTTAACCCGCTCAAAATTGAGCAAGTTCGATTGGAAGGTAGTCGTCGTGTATCAAGACAAGTTACTGACCACATAATCAAACTCGACATGGCCAAAGAAATTTCAATGATTCAAAGAAGTGAACCAGGTAAAAAAGCGAGACAGTATTTTATCCAAGTAGAAAAAGCCTGGAACAGTCCAGAGATGATTATGAAGAGAGCATTACAGATTGCAGACAAGAAGATAATTTCGCTTGAAGAGCAGATTAAGCTCGACAAACCAAAGACCATCTTCGCAGATGCAGTTGCAGCAAGTAAGACATCTATTTTAGTTGGTGAGTTAGCCAAGCTTTTGAAGCAGAACGGTGTCGAGATAGGACAGAAACGATTATTCGCGTACTTAAGAGAAAACGGCTTTTTAATCAAGCGTAAAGGCACTGATTATAATATGCCTACGCAGTACTCAATGGAACGTGGACTATTCGAAATTAAAGAAACATCAATAACTCATTCTGATGGCCACGTATCAATCAACAAGACACCTAAAGTCACAGGTAAAGGACAACAGTATTTTATTAATAAGTTTTTAAATAGCGAGGTGAGATAAATGAACAAACTAATTAAAATAACCTCCCTCATCACAATGGCAGTTGTGACATGGAAGGTCGTAAGAATTCAGCAACATTTAAAACCACAAAATAATTTGAAAATTAAAAGTGGTCTTGTTGCTCAAGCCATTCATGATAGCGTCTCAGCAATTGAAGGCTGATTGAGAAAGAAAGTCCCCCAATTTGATTGCCGAGATGAGTACTCTGATCACTGTTATCTGAACGGAGTGATTCAATATTTCTATCTGCTTCATTCATAATATCCTCAACTTCTTTAGTAGTAATAGTTGAGAGAAAATTGTTGAAATCTTTCATTATTTTCACCACCTCTCTTAATCCGAATAAGAAAATTATAACAGTAAGGAGGACCAAATATGAAACACTTTTACAATGCTAAAGACGTTATGAAACTTTTAGATTGTTCGAAGTCTTATGCTCATTCTCAAATCAGACGAATGAATGAAGAAATGGAAAAAGACGGTTTCTATTCAGTCAGAGGTAAAGTCCCGGTTAAGAAATTTGAAGAAAAGTTCCCTTATTTGAAAGGAGCGATGTCATGAAACTATTCATAGCAACATCAACTGTATTACTCGCTATAAGCTACATCATCACATTAGTAAGCGACCACCTCGCACCTTTAGAAACAGCAGGACTATTCATCGTATTATCGTGCTTATCGCTACTACTCGTTATCAACAGTGAATTAGTTGAAAGCGATAAATAAGATTAGTCATATTATCGTTCTGACGTACCGTAGAAACGAAGTAAAGAAGTTCAAGAGGGATTTATCCTTTTATACGAAAGATGACGATATACGAGTGCTACACAGTAAATTCGATGATACAGGTGGTGTGATTAAGTTCTGCTACAAAAAATAAATACAAAAGGAGAATATATATGAATTTTCACAGTACTTCAAGGAGTGTTGAAACCAAAAACATGAGAGAAAGAGAAGCGAGAGAGAAAGTAGATGCTTTATATAAAGATACTAATCCAATTTTTGATGAGGTTAACGAGCAACTAGAAATGTTTTCTAAAGATTTATTAAGACGATTATATAAACGTGATTATACAGCAGGAGAAGTTTCAAACGTATTATCGCTACAAAAGAGATTAGCTTATAGCGAAGGTAATAAAGCAAAACATAAAGTCATTTCAATAGCAGAAGAAATACATGATGCTCATTTAATGTTATTGAAAACTGGAAGTTTATTAGATGAGATTAAATAAAAAAGCACATATCAAAAGATATGCACTCACGTAAACTCGACACTTACAGTGTAGCATATCTCAAGATATAAAAGGAGATAGTTATGGAAAATTTACCGAGAACATTTTTAGTTAAAAGTCCTATTGCGATTGTGAAAGATAAATTCGATTTCAGATGCATGAGTTTTACAGCAATCAAAGAAAAGTATGAAGAGAAAGTAAGTTTTTACATTTTGCATGATGATACATCCGAACTTGTATTCAGAAAAGACATATTTGAAGAGTCATGTTTTTGGGGCATGGATGATGAAGTAGTTACAGCACTTTATGAGTACGTTGAAGAAAACATTACTGAAATGGATAAGTTGTTTACACAGCTTAAACGATTTGGAATTTAGGAGGACGTGCAATGAATTTAAAATTAAAGCAATTGATCATAAAAGACTTTCAGGGTATCAAGGAACATTCATTCAACTTCGATGGCCAGAACGCAACGATATATGGCCAGAATGGTTCAGGTAAGACAACAACAGCAACTGCGTTACAGTGGCTACTATTCGATAAGAACCTGCAAGGAAAACAGATAGACGTTGTTCCACTTGATAAAGAAAACAATGAATTATACGAATTAATTCCACACGTAACTGCAGTATTTGATAAAGATGGCCAGGAATTGAAACTTACGAAAGAATCATTTCCAAAGTACATGAAAAACAAAATGACTGGAGCGAAAGAGTATACAAAGTCACGTACAGGAAAGCAGTACATTGATGATGTACCTTTCACGATTACGAACTTCAAGAAAGAGATTAGCGAAATAATCGATGAAGATATATTCAAGCTAGTGACTAACATTCATACGTTCAACGATCTTCACTGGACAGACAGAAGAAAAATCTTATTTGAAGTATGTGGCCAACTTAAAGATGAAGAAATTATAGAGAGTAACAAAGAACTTGAACCACTTGTCGAAATTTTGAAAAATAAATCAGTAGAAGACCAGAAGAAAGTAATCAAGGACAAGCTTAAAAAGACTAACGATGACATTGAAGATATTCCTGTCCGCATCAATGAAGCGACATTATCGAAGGTAGAAGTCACAAATACAGATATCAATGTCGACGAAGTTAAGCAGCAGATTGCTGACTTCGAGAGTCAGATCCATTCAATAAATAACGGTTCAGAAGAAATTGAATTACGCAATCAGATTTCACAAAAGAAGAATGAATTAAAGTTACTTGAACAGAATCATTCAAGCGATAATCAATCGAATATCAATAACTTAAAGTCAAAGCTATCTCTTGAAGAAAGCAATAAACTCAACTTTGAGTCAAAGGTTCGCATGATTAACCAATCGATTAATGATAATAAAACAAATCGTGAATTGAAGTTAAAAGAATATAAAGAAGTCGATGCAGAAATTAAAGAAGTTGAAGCATCAGAACATGTCGCAACTGTAGATGATACATGTTCGTGTTGTGGCCAGGCACTGCCACTTGAAAAAATCGAGAGTGCAAAGCAAAAAGCGTTAGAGCAGTTCAACAAGAAAAAGTCATCGAAGTTAGAACAACTTAATCAACGTAAGCAGACGTTGTTAGAGCAGGGTAAGCAGTTCAAGCCGACAATTGAAAAATTAGAAAGTGATCTGCAAACTGAGCAAAAGAAAGTAGATGACGTTCAAAAGGTTATCGATTCGCTTAAATCACGAATCGAAAGCTTATCAAATGAGCTAATACCTGTTAATGAAACTACTGAATACAAATCAATACTCGAAGAAATCAATCAGTTAAATCATCAAAGAAGTAACATCGCAGAAATGAATAAAGAGAAGGTCAATGCTATTCGAGAAGAAATCTATAAGTTAGATCAGAAAGTTCTTGAATTCAATAAACATCAAGCGAGTATCGATAACAATAAACGCATTGATGAGCGTATCAAAGAGTTACGCATCCAGGAAGAAGAACTTATCTCGATTAAAGAAGAATTGAATTATCAACTGTACTTAATCGATGAATTTAATCGCACGAAAGTTAAGACGATTGAAGAATCTATAAACAATAAATTCAAGATGGCCAGATTTAAATTATTCGATGAGAAGAAGAACGGAAACATTGAAGAAACATGTATCACTACATTCGAAGGTATCGAATTTGGCAGAGGTTTAAATACTGCAGCGATGATCAACGTAGGTTTAGATATTATCAATACTTTAACTGCACATTATAACGTTTATGCTCCAATATTTATCGATAACGCAGAATCTGTTACGAATGTCTATCAGACTAATTCGCAACAGATTGAGCTAAAGGTTAGTGAAGGTGATAAAGAATTGAGATTGAGCAATGAGTCTTAATCAAGTAATCGCAATGAATATTCGAGCATATCGAAAATATCATAAGTTAACACAAAAAGAACTAGCTGAAAGATCTGGCATTACAAGATGTCATTTGAATGATATAGAACGCTCAAGAAAAAATATATCAATTCAGACATTAGAGAATATTGCAAGAAAGTTAGAAGTAGAACCATACAAATTATTAAAAAATACGGAGGAATAAACAATGACAAACAATCAATTACAAAAAGTAGAAGCTCAATTAATCGCAGAAAAGAACGTGTCAGACAGCGTACTGAATAAAGTACGAGTACTAGAATCTCAAGGAAACTTATCGTTACCACGTGACTATGAACCATCAAATGCATTAAAACAGGCATGGTTGCAAATTTCAGAGAACTCAAAGCTGATGGCATGTACTGATGCATCGAAAGCAACTGCATTCTTGGACATGGTAACTCAAGGATTAAATCCCGCAAAGAATCAATGCTACTTTATTCCTTACGGTAACAAGATGCAGTTACAACGCTCATATCATGGAAATATCATGATGCTTAAACGTGATGCTGGAGCGAAAGACGTAGTGGCACAAGTGATTTATGAAGGTGACACATTCAAACATAAATTAGATGAAACTGGACGTGTTAAATCAATCAGTCATGAACAGGACTTCTTTAATATGAAGAAAGAAAACATCGTTGGAGCTTACTGCACTATCGTCTTTGATGATGATCGTGAGAATTATATTGAAGTAATGACAATGGAACAGATTAAGCAGGCATGGATGCAGTCATCGATGATTAAAGATGAAAAAGCATTAGAGAATTCTAAAACGCATAACAACTTCAAAGAAGAAATGGCCAAGAAAACAGTAATCAATCGAGCAGCTAAACGATACATCAACACATCAACAGATGCTAACTTACAGCACGTTAAAGATATTGAAGAGCGACAACGCAAAGAAGTATTCGATGCAGAGATCGAAGAAAATCAAGCGGTTGAAGTATTAGATATTGATGACATTGAACCTGTAGAAGAAGTTCAAGACGTAACTGAATTTGAAGAAGTTGAAGATGAAAAGCCTGCATCGACTTCAACAGTACCGGAAAACGAAGAAGACCCATTTTAATACAAACTATAGGCAGTGGATCATCAGGTAACTGTTACAGGATATCTGATGGCCATACTGACCTTTTGCTTGAAGCAGGCATATCATTCAAAGAAATGCAAAAGGCAGTGAAGTTTCAAACTTCTAAAATCAAAGGTTGTTTAATCACTCATGAACATAACGATCATGCAGCATATACAGAACAGTATTTAAAACATGGAATAGAATGTTATGCGACAAAAGGAACGTTAGAAGGAATTAATTTAGAGCATCACAGATTGTATGAAGTTGAGTATAAGAAAACTTTTAAAATTGGTACGTGGTCGATAATGGCTTTCAGAGTAAATCATGATGCGAAAGAGCCCTGCGGTTATCTGCTAAAGAGTATACATGGATATAAGCTGCTATTCGTTACTGATACTTACTACTGTCAGTATAAGTTTCCAGGTATCACGCACATGATGCTTGAAGTTAATTATATCTATGAAGAGATGCAGAATAACGTTCAGAACGGTTCACTGCATCCCGGACTTGCTAGACGAATTATGAAATCGCATTTCAGTTTAGAACATGCTGTAGGATTCTTAAGAGCGACAGATACTACTCAATTAAAAGAAGTACATCTGATTCACCTATCGAACTCAAATTCTAATGCAGCAGTTATTAAAGAAAAAATACAGGAAGTAGCAGGTGTACCTGTCTACGTAGGAGGCAACTATAAATGAATGATTGTAAATTCATAGGACGAATAACAAAGGATCCTGAATACAGAGTGACTTCATCAGGAACAGAGCTCATTAATTTCGAGTTAGCAGTACGACGTAGCTATAAAAATCAAAACGATGAATACGAATCAGATTTTATCAGATGCGTTGCATTTAAGAAGACTGCTGAATTTATTAATAACTACGCTAAAAAAGGATATGTCATGTCTGTTAGTGGTGAGATGAGAAATAACAATTATGAGGACCAAAATGGGGTTAAGCATTATGGTATGCAGCTAATCGTAAATAATATTGATTCGACAGTACTTTTCTTGAATAAGAAAAAGGATGAAGCACAAAGTACACAAACAAACACAAATAATTATGGTAGCTATGGAACATCTTCAACAACTACAGGACAGAACGCTAATCCATTTAATAATAGTGGGCCAATCGATATCAGTGATGATGATCTGCCGTTCTAATTCATTCAGCTAAGAAAGAGGTGAGTAAATGGCTGGGTGGATAAGTTTGCATCGCTCAATTGAAAAGCATTGGTTATACGAAGAAGAGAGAAAGTTTTCGAGATTTGAAGCATGGGTTGATTTATTGTTAATGGTAAATCATTCAGACAACAAAACAATGATTGATGGAAAGCTAGTCACAGTTAAACGTGGTCAGAGAATAACCTCTCTTAGAAAACTAGGCGACAGGTGGAACTGGTCATTAACAAAAGTAGATGCATTTTTAAAGTTGTTAGAAGAAGACAAAATGATTGTCTTAAAAAAAGACACTAAAAAAACGCTTGTAACCATTGTCAATTATGACATCTATCAAAATAATGATTTAGAAAAAAGACACAGAAAAGACAGTGAAAAGACAGTCAAAGAACACAGAAAAGACAGTGAAAAGACACAGAAAAAAACAAACAATAATGTTAATAAAGAAAATAATGATAATAAAGTAATAAGTAGTAGTAACAACGACAACTTCAAAACAGTTGTGAATGCATATCAAGATAATATCGAACAAAATCCTGCTCCAGTGACATTCCAAAAAATACAACAAGATTTTACCGATTACGGTAAAGACATCATGATGTACGCGATTGAAAAGTCAGCATTAAGAAATAATCACAACTATTCATTCATTAATTTCTTATTAAATGACTGGAAGAAGAAGCAGCTAACAACTGTTGATGAAATTAAACAGAGTGAACATAACTTCGAGTTTAAAAAACAATCGAATTATTCTAAGCAGAATCAACAAAAAGAAATGACACCGTCCTGGATCAATCAGGAGAATACTCAAAAACAAGACATCGATGAAGAAGAGCTTGAAAGGGAACGTCAGAAGTTACTCGAAGAATTGAATAGCAATTGGGAGAATTCTTAAATGATTAAATTCTTAGAATATCGAAAGTGGATTCAATTATTTAATAAATACAGATTCAGTAATTGGGAGACGAGTGACAATAACAGCATCATGTTCACAATAGAAGATGATGCTTATGTCGTACTCGATGTTAATCATGGTGAAGTATACGTTGAGCAGTTTGAGACAGTCTACGATCTGGAGAAGTTCTATGAAACGAAGGTAAATTATCTGCCTGGATTGCAAGCGACGTTATTTGATTATTAGGAGGAGAAAGAATGATACCGAAGTTTAGAATTTTTGATAAAAAGAAAAAGCGTTTTTTAGGAGATTTCACAATGGAAATTGATAAATTTGGTATTCATGTACTAGATGAATTTAACTATGTGGTTGATGAAGACGATAGAGTACTCATGCAATCAACAGGCTTACATGACGTGAATGGTAAGGAGATTTTTGAGGGGGATATTGTGAAGTATTGGGAAAATATTGGATACATTGAATTTTATCAAGGAAGTTGGGTCATAAATTGGAACGATGGTAGCTTGTTTGATTTATATGACAATGACAACAATTTAGAAGTACTAGGCAACATTCACGAGCATCCAGAGTTGTTGATCCAACCTAAGTAATAACCTAGAGTAATCTAAGTTTAAAATCACAAGGAGGGAATGAGAGATGAGTAAAGACAAAAAAGAATATTACGTACTTTCTATACCTTATGATTCTGCTTATGGAATTTATAACACGTTCCAGCAAGCATTAGAAGAAGGGAACAGACCTGAAAATGAATGGCTTAAATTAATACTTTATAAAACTAAAATGAACAGAGCATTGAAAAGTGAGGACTTAATAGGACGATTCAGAGATGGAAAGTATATAAGTTCAGAAGAATAAATCACAAGGAGGAAATAAAATGGATAACATTTATATTCACGAAAAAATAGCAAAGGTAAAAATACCTTACGAAAACGGTATAAAAGAAGTTTACGGGCATATTATTGAATACAACGAAAGAACGTTTATACAGCATGGCAACGGAGATGATACAACACCATTCAGCGTTATAACTTACACTTATAGCGATTTTGAAACAGGAAGAAAAATAAGAAGTATTGATTTTATGGCTTTAGAATTATCTGATTTACATTCAAAAGCTAAAGCAACTAAACATATTGTAGAAGTTTTTATAGATTACGTTAAGCCTATAATTGACAAACATTCAGATAAATTTGATGAAGTTAAAAAGTCTTATGAAAAGTTGAACGATAAAATAATATATGAAAATGGCGAATTACAGCAATTGTTAGATCAATGTGAAAAATAAAGGAGGGAATTAATATGAAAGGTTTAGAGGTAATCGCAATCACAGAAAATGGTATGAAGAAAGTAGTAATTCCAAAAGATTTAATTTTAAAAATTAACACAGAAATTAATAAACACCCTAAAGGGTTACCAATGACAATGGAAAGCGGGTTGATTGAAAATGTATTAGCTTTCTTCATACCAACGGAAGAAATATTAAATCGTGGTTTACTGATACCACCTACAGAAAAGGAGAATGACGAATGATAAAACGTAAAACAGCTCATGTCAATATTCCACCATTTTTAATTGACGGTTCTAACCGTTTAGAGAATTTCGTTTTGAATAACATAAACATATATAAAAAACTAGGTTATCGAGATATATGGTTTAACGTAATGATTATTTATAACCAGGATTTAGAGGAAGTACTGCGAATCAATGGTTGAAAGATATAAAAAGGACGATTTATCAATAAACGAAAGAAGTTACTTGTGGGCAAAAATAACGTTGCCGATTTCATTATTAGCTGTGATGTGGATATATAATCATACAGAATTTAACGGAGATTTATATGAGTTTTCAGAAACAGAACACTTTGAACCAATGAGAGAAGTATTGAGCTAATCGAAAGGAGAGAGGGATAAGTAATGATTAAAATATCTAAAGAACAAATAGTAGGGTTACTTCAAATACAACGTAATTTTGATGACCGAATTGAAACAAAAAACATTAACGACTCAATGGCTGCGTTCTTTATCGAATTTGTTGAATGGATCAACACAGTAGAATTCTTTAAGAACTGGAAACAGAACAAAGGTAAGGCAAGAGAACTACAGTTAGAAGAACTCGCTGATATGTTAGCGTTCGGCTTATCTTTAATGAATCAGGTTGGAGATAAAACGGGATATACAGAAAAACAATTATCAACACTTTTCGTAGGGCTTGCTAAAGAACAGTCAGATGCAACTTTTGAATTAAATTCAGCAAATTTTGTAATGATATTAAGTAAATTGACCAATGAAGTAATAAACGGAATCGATATTAGTGTGATTGTCAGCCTAGCGTATGCTCCATTTATGTTCGCGAACACTTACTATACTGTCGATGAACTAGTTGAAGCGTACAAGAAAAAGATGAAGGTTAATCATCAACGTCAGGAGAGTGGATACTGATGAAGATTACAATCAAATCAAGTAAGTACATGGATCAATTCAGCAGGGTAGTTAAGAAATCACTTGAAATGATTAAAGCGAAAGTTAAATGCGATGAGTGAGAAAAGGTCAAAGTATAATGCCAAGAAGTCCACCTTCGACGGTATCACATTCGATTCAGTTGTTGAGTGCGATTATTATAAATTTCTTCTTGAACAGAAGAAGAAAGAGAAAGTGATCGATATTAAATTGCAGCCGAAATACGAGATTATCGAGAAGGTGGCCAACTTCCGAGCTACGTACTACGTTGCAGATTTTGAAGTCAAGTTAACAGGTGGCCACATAACAGTGATTGATATTAAAGGTATGGCTACAGACACTGCAAAGATTAAACGTAAGCTATTCATGGTTAAATATCCGAACGTGGAGCTGCTTTGGATATGTAAGGCTCCAAAATATCACGCTGATGATACAGGAGAAGAATGGATAGAGTATGACCAACTCAATAAGTTGAGAAGTAAAAGAAAAAAGTTAAAACAGATGGAGGATAAGGAAAAATGAAAAATATCGATTTAAATTTAAATACGATTTTAGATGGAGCAGTACAAGAACAGTTCGACTTGGCGATGGAAGATGTACTTAAGAATATTCATGATCCAAATACAGAGCCAGGCAAATCAAGGAAGGTTACAGTTACATTTAAAATTTCATCAAATCCTGCACGCGAGACGTTAAACGTTGAAGTAGATACAAAGACTTCGCTTGTAGGAAAACAGCCTGTAATGGCTACTCTTTTAACAGGAGAAGATGCAACTGGAGTACATGCTCGAGAGTTGAAGTCAGGAGCGAAAGACCAAACATATTTTGATGATAACGGAACAGTTAGAAATGATGATGGCAAACCTGTAGAGAAAGAAAGTAACGTTACACCAATAAAAAATAAGAAAGCATTATTTAAATAAAAAGGAGACTGATAAATATGTTAAAAGAAGCTATGGAATGGATTAGAGCGAATACCGCAAGCGTTGAGATGCTAAAAATTAATGGTCAAGAATACTCGAACAGAGAGTTGTATAAATTACAACAGCCAGTTCGTAGAGAGTTAAATGTCACAACATTGACTGGATTAGTTGATTATATTAAGTCTGCATTTGATGGTAATGAAAAATATATCATAACAGTATTAAGCGAAAGCCATGTAATCATTGAGTCAAAGCTCAATTTAAATAAAAGACGTGAGTGCATTATCACATCGAACGCTCAAATTCCAAACGTAACATTAAATGAGTTTATCGACCTGGAAAAGTTCAATATTCAATTACAGTCAGTATTTGTTCCAAATGAAGAAAGAGCAACAGTATTGAGTCTGATCGGAAACATCAAGACTGAAAATGTATCAAATACAGGGGACGACGGTATCAGTCAGATGGTAGAAGTGAAACGTGGTGTTACTACTGTTAAGAAAGAAGAAGTACCGAATCCAGTTTATTTAAAGCCTTTCAGAACGTTCACTGAAATCTCTCAACCTGAATCAGCATTTGTACTACGTATAAAAGAAAGCCCGTCATATGGATTACAAGCAGCACTTTTTGAAGCTGATGGCGGAGCTTGGAAGAATGAAGCAATTTTAAATATTAAGGAATACCTGGAAGAAGAACTCAAAGTTCATAAAGAAAGAATCACGATTTTAGCATAATCAATGGGGCGGTTACCCGTCCCTCAATAATAAAAAAGGAGCGAATGGCATGAGAACGACATTAAAAGGATTAACTGTAGAAGAAGTAGATAAGGTTATTTTCAATACTAAAAATATGAAGGAAGCAGCAAATGAAATTGGCGTTGCTTATCAGTCATTACTTCAATTTAGAAGTGAGAACATGAAGGAGTTCAAAAAACTGAAAGCTCAGCGAGAGCAAGGACTTATCTTTGATGAAGCACCTGTAATTAAGACGAAACCTGTAAAAGGTGCAAGTCAAATACCAATTGTTGAAACGATTGAGAAGTCTGAATATGACAAGTTACTTGATCAAGTTAAAGAGTTAGAAGATAAATACAGAATATTATTTGAGAACAAAGAATCAGATAAAAAAACGTATGAAGAGAAACTTGTCGAAAAAAATTTAGAAATCAAGCAGCTTGAAAAAGATAAAAAGAAAGCGATTCGTGATAGAGAGATGTTCGAGAAAGATGCGACAGCTAAACTCAAAAAATTAGAAAAGGTTGTTGAAGATAGAGTTGATAATAAAGTTAAAAACCTTAATTCTCAACTTGAAAATCATAAAAATACAATCGATAAAATCAGTGAAGTAAATAGGAACTTGCAAGAGACTGTTAAGCAGGCGAATGCGACGATTAAAGAGTATCAAGACAAAGAGACTGAGATGGTACTGAATTATGAAGAGCAGCTGAAAGAAAAAAATGCATTCATCGAGAAGTTAGAGAATGAATTAAATACGTCTCAGCAATCAGAAAAAGTAATCGACGTTATTAATAAAGCAGGACATTATAATTATGGTGAAATTGAAGTGATTGATTTCATCGAGCAAGTTATCGAGCATTATCCATCTGTAGTTGCAAACAGTATCGCTAATGTTATTAAATACGTTGCCAGAGCGCCGCATAAAAACAATATTCAGGATCTGGAGAAAGCAGAGTACTACATCAAGCGAGCGATTGATAAGACGAATGAAAAAAACTCATAAAAAAGAGCCTTACTCGGCTCGTGATTTATATATTCGACAACTATATTATATCACGCTAGGAGGCTCATATGAGAGATTTATTGATAGAGTATATAAAGTCATCTAAAGAACTAAAAGAGCGCATAGAATCATTTAAATTAGAGCATGAAGACGTACTTGATGCATATAAGGAAAGCAAAGGGAAGAATAAAGGCAAAAATCAGACTGTAGCATGTCCTATCATGAATGAATTGAATATATTGAACAGCATGTATAACGAACAATTATTCATTATTGAGTGGCTACGTTCAGGGCATAATCCAAACGAGCATAGAGCCATCGACAAACGAACAGTATATTTAGTTGATCATAAAGTCCTGGAATCAGTAATCGATGATAATCACTACAAGAAAGTATCATTCGATGAGTATGATGATTATATTAAAGATGCGAATAATAGTATAAGTCATGCTTTAGGGAGATTGAGTAAGAGAGAGCTTGAAGTATTCTTGATGATAGACTGCGAGAAGATGAGTTTTCAAGATGTAGCAGAAATATTGGACCTGGCAAAAGGATCAATACAGAAATTTTACGAGAGAGCTAAAGATAAAATAGCAAAAGAAGTCGATTATAACTTGTTTCTTCTGTAAAGTAAAAATACTTGTCAGTGTCTTACGAAATATACATTTATGTAAAGTAAAAATGCTTTACACCTCCTAAAGTGATTAATTGTTTACAATCCACCTAGTAATTTCTAGGTGGTTTTTGTATATTTGTATTAGAGGGGGGTGGATTAAATGGACACAAAAATGATAATAAAACTAAATGGAAATATCGAAATTGAAACAATGTGTAATAATGCCCAAGGTGTTGTGTTAGATTCAATTATAAAAAACAAAGAAAATTCAAAAAAATTCAGTGTAGAAGTAGGAAACACCATGAAGGATTTCAATTGTGCAGAAATCGAATCAGTAACTTTTAAATTTTAATAATCAAGCACTCACTCTCTCCGGTGGGTGTTTTTTAATACAAAAAATTATCAAGCAATTAGCGTGAAAGTTGGTGGTAAGTGAAGTGAAACTTACAGGGAAACAAGAACTATTTGTCAATGGATTGATAGAAGGCAAATCACAAGTTCAAGCTTATATTGATGCTGGATATAGTGTGAATGCAAAAACTGAATCATCTATTTATGAAATGGCGAGTAAGCTATTAAAGAATAACAAGATTATGACAAGATACAACGAATTAAAGTCAGAACTCAAAGATAAAGCGTTATGGACAAGAGAGGAATCAATTAATGACCTCAAATGGATTAAGGAACAATCACGTAAGACAATCGAGGAATATGGCGAAGTTAAACATGCTCCTGCTACTGCTTATTTAGGTGCTATAACCGAACTGAATAAATTAGGTGTCCTTTATGATTTAGAAGTTGAGAAACTGAAGCTCAATATCGAGAAACAGAAAAAAGAACTTGCTAACGATCAATCACAAGAAGATAAGATTAAGCAATTGCAAGATGCGATTACAGAAGTGATTAATCATGAGTAAATTGTCAAGACTTTATACAGATAAGCAGATACAGATACTCAAGGACACGCAAAAACGTGATTGGTTCATGTTAATAAATCATGGTGCAAAACGTACAGGTAAAACGATACTGAATAATGATTTATTCTTACGTGAGTTGATACGTGTCAGAGAGATAGCAGATAAAGAAGGATTAGAAACACCTCAGTACATTCTTGCAGGTGCAACGCTAGGAACGATACAGAAGAACGTACTAATAGAACTTACGAATAAATATGGATTAGAATTCAAGTTTGATAAATACAATTCATTCATGTTATTCGGTGTGCAGGTCGTACAGACAGGTCATTCTAAAGTGAGTGGTATTGGTGCAATACGTGGTATGACTGCTTATGGTGCTTATATAAACGAAGCATCACTTGCACATGAAGAAGTATTCGATGAGATTAAATCACGTTGCAGTGGTTATGGTGCACGTATATTAGTTGATACGAACCCTGACCACCCGGAACATTGGCTACTCAAAGATTATATTGAGAATACAGATGCTAAAGCAGGCATAATCAGCTATCAATTTAAGCTTGATGACAACACTTTTTTGAACGAACGATATAAACAGTCAATCAAAGCGAGTACGCCATCAGGCATGTTCTATGAGCGAAATATCAATGGTATGTGGGTAAGTGGTGACGGTGTTGTGTATTCTGACTTTGATTTGGATCAGAACACAATTACTGCCGATGAACTAAACGAGATACCGATGAAGGAATACTTTGCAGGTGTCGATTGGGGATATGAACATTATGGCTCGATTGTAGTTATTGCAAGAGATTTACACGATAACTTTTATTTGATTGAAGAACACGCTTATCAACACAAGTTTATAGAAGAGTGGATAAAAATAGCGAAAGATATTATCGATAGATACGGTAATATCTATTTTTATTGCGATACAGCGAGACCTGAACACACAAAAGATTTCAAACGTAACAATATATTAGCCAAGAACGCTGATAAAAGTGTCTTGTCTGGTATTGAGAAAGTAGCGAAATTATTTAAGACGAACAAGTTATTTGTAGTTTATGAAAATATGGAAAGATTTAAAGAAGAGATTTTTAAGTATGTCTGGCATAAAACGAGTGGAGAGCCGATAAAAGAAAATGACGACGTACTCGATTCGGTTAGATATGCGATTTACACGCATACCAAGAAATCAGGCACAGGCTTTGGAAGGAGTGATTAGGTGTATCCATACGAACCGACGGAAATGGAAAAGATGCTTGACTTCATCAAGCGAGAAGATGAAACGGAAAGAGAAATGCTTCAACGTAAAGTAAGAGAACACGAGATGTACTTGCATAAGTATTCGATTGGTCAAGAATACTACGAGAACAGGTCGGACATATTACGTTTAGAGCGTTCAGTTGGTGCTGATGGTGTGGTTGATGAAAAGAAACCTCATAATCAATTGAGTGTGAACTATCAGAAGTTACTTGTAGATCAAAAAGTATCGTATGTTGCAAGTAACCCGATATCAATCAAACATGAAGATAAGGAAATCGTTGATTTAATACATGATACGTTAACGGATAGATTTGACGATAGATTAATCGACATTCTAACTGCTGCATCGAATAAAGGTGTGGAATACCTGCATGTGTACATTGATGAAGATGGCGAAATTAATACAATGCGTATACCTGCTGAGCAGTTTATCCCTATTTACAAAAATAGTGAGCGTGAAGAAATGTTAGAGGGTATCTGGGTACGCATGCTTGATGGCGTAAAACGTGTATCACATTACACGAAGAATGACGTAACACATTATATGTATCATGGTGGTCAACTTGTATATGATTATTACTTTGGAGAGACTAACCCGAGTAGTCATTTTGATGGTGGTAGCTGGGGGAAGGTACCATTCGTAGCATTTAAGAATAACTCTCTTGAATCACCCGACATCGAAGATTACAAGACGTTAGTTGATGCATTTGAAAGGCGTTTATCAGGATTAGCGAATACGTTCGACGAATCAACTGAAACGATATTCGTACTAAAGAACTATGAAGCACAAGACCTATCAGACTTCAAGCGACTGCTTAGACATTACGGTGCTTTAAAAGTCGATGAAGATGGTGGTGTAGATACGATTAAGATTGATATTCCAGTACAAGCGACTAAAGACTACCTACAGGACCTGCACGAGAAAATCATTCTTACAGCACAGGGTATCGACTTCAACAGTGATAAATTCGGCAACAGTCCATCAGGTATCGCATTGCAATTCTTATTCAGCAACTTAGACTTAAAAGCGAAAAAGTTATCACGTAAGGCGCATATAGCAATACAAGAAATCATTTGGTTCATCTTTGAATATCATAATATTAAAGCAGGTTATAAAGAAGTGGAGATTACATTCAACTTTAATACAATGGTCAATGAATTAGAGAAGGCTCAAATCGTGAATATTTCGCAGAACATCATCTCGCAAGAAACGTTAGTCGAGAATCATCCATTCGTTAAAGATTTAGCTGGAGAACTCGAACGGATAGAGACGCATGGAGTTGAGATAAATGCAAGAGAAGATACTCGAATTACTTAATGAAATGATTGAAAGTGTGTCGGATGAAACTGCACGTATTCTAATTAGAAAGTTAAAAGAGATACTTAGCATACTCGAAGAACTATTCGAGAAATATCAATCAGACGACCCTCACATTACATGGACAGAGTTTAATAAATATAATCGACTACAAAAGACACTCTACACGATAGATGAATTGCTCGATGGTGCATATAGTGATGTCATTGATCTAATACGTGAATCAGAAATGAACACAGAGATAGAAAGTTATTACAGGCACATGCACATGTTTGATATGTCTAGTGATATCAACTTCTTAAGTGATGGTTTACTGTATAGCAACGCTAAAGTAACGATGGAACAGCCTATTGAGAAGATAAAACTTGATAAGACTTTTGAAAATCACAGAGAAGCAACAATCAAGCGTATACGTGGTCATTTAACAACAGGTGTACTTGATGGCAAGAGTTATGACAGTATCGCTAAAGATATTGAAAATGACATTGGTATGAGTGCCAGGCAAACGAAACGTGTCGCACGTACAGAAGTAGGCAGAGCACAAAGTGAATCGCAACTTGTAGCAGAAGAACAAGCTAAAGAATTAGGTGCTAACATCGAGGGGTATTGGGACGCAACACTTGATACTCGAACACGCTCATCTCATCAAATGATGGACGGTAAGAAAGTAGATGGCGATGGTAATTTTAATGTTGGGCTTTCAACAGGTCCTGCACCACGTTTACTTATTGGAGAGGATAGTGCATCGCAGAACATCAACTGTAGATGTAAGAAGTTGTATACGGTCAATGGCTTAAAGCCTACAGTACGAAAAGCACGTGATAAGAATGGTAAATCAATCAACGTACCTTATCAGACGTATGAAGAATGGTTGAGTAATGTAGAAGGAACTAAAGGCTCTGTACAGAACGATAAAGAGAAATTCAAAGAAATGCTAGAGAATGGCTATCATAAAAAATCTGATGGCAGTTGGGGGTATTGATTTGGCAAAGATATTAAAATTCGTATCAGAAAGTAAGACGAGTAAACAAGAACTTATCGAACATATCGAAAATTTACTCGAATGGGCTAAGAATGATGAGTTTGATAACGTTATGATTGCAACAAAATTGAAATCAGGCGAAGTCATGACAGGCTACTGTAACTTAGATATGGTTGATAAACAGTTTTTAAACTCACATATCCAAGTTGATATTAATTACGAGGCAGTAAGAGCAAATGTAGAAGACTTAATTGAATGGGTGGAGGAGTAAATATGAGCGAAAATCAAGCAACACAAAAAATATTAAAAGCGTTTAAGGAAGACGAAAGTATTATAAGTGTAGAACGTAAAAACAACAGTGTTGTTGTCACTTACCAATTGAAAGAAGAATTACAACAACCAAAAGACGATACACCAACGTATACTGTTAAACTTGATGGCTCAGAAGTGTACGAAGCAGTGAAAAAGGCAGCAGATGAGGTTAAGAGAGATTTAGAGAAGAAAGAAAGAAAGTTAATCAGAAAAATACAGTATGATGCATTAGAAAAATGGCTAGACGAGCGTAGAGGCATTATTGCTTATGATAAGAACAATCCCAAAAAAGGAATTCTTATCAATGATAATGGCATCTTCTTTTGTAAAGAAAGCGGAGACAGAGAGCGTATCTGTTAATTTACAGTCCTAGACACGACTATAAAAGGTCTATTTATTATGACAATAAACAAAAGAAAGGCGGTCATCCTTATCTCATTGTGGTGGTATTCCACACGTCCTAAGTATGACGTTAAAAGGCTTATTTTTAATACAAAAATCTTCGTGGCGTTGCACGTTAAAAACGTAAAGAGGAGCGAATACAAATGGAATTAAAAACTTTATTAGAACAATTTAAGAATGGCGAATTTGAAATGGACAAAGTAATAGATGCTGTAGACGAATCGAAAACAGGGATGGTACCACGTTCGCGTTTAAATGACAAGAACGCTGAAATCGATGAGTTAAAAGCTGAAATTGCTAAACGCGATGATCAGATTGTTCAATTGCAGAAATCTGTTACAGACGAGAGCGAGATTCAAACAGAACTCGACAAAGTAAAAAGTGAAAATGAACAGTGGCAAGAAAAATTCCGACAATCACAACTGAATAACGCAATCAAGTTAGCAGTCGCTAAAGAGGCGAATGATGCTAACGACGTTCTAACCCTTTTAAATAAAGACCAGTTAGAACTGAGTGAAGATGGCACAGTCAAAGGTTTAGAGGACGCTATCAACACTTTAAAAGAATCTAAACCATATTTATTTACACCAGTTAAGCCTAAAGGCTACACACCTCCAGAAGGTGGAAACCCAACGTTATCAAAACAAGATTTTGACGCTATGAGTTACGCAGATAAAGAAAAGTTATATCAAGAAAATCCGGAAGTATTTAAACAACTATCAAAATAAAAAAGTGAGGTAATTAATTATGGCAACAACAAAACAAACAAATTTAGTAATCCCTGAGGTAATGGCAACAATCATCCAAGCAGAATTAGACAAGAAAATTCGTTTCGCACCTATCGCAGATGTAGACACTACATTAGTAGGTCAACCGGGCAATAAAGTTTCAGTGCCAGCATACAAATATATTGGTGATGCTACTGTAATTCCTGAAGGTCAACCAATTCCATTAGACCTTTTAGAAGCTGTAAAAAAAGAAATGGAAATCAAAAAAGTTGGTAAAGGTGTAGAGTTGACTGACGAAGCAATTCTTGCAGCTATCGGAGACCCTAAAGGAGAAGCAGCACGTCAAATTGCTTTAGCTATCGCAAACGCAATCGACAACTTCTTATTAGAGGCAGCAAAAACTACTACTGTTGCGCATGTTGGAGACGTGAAGTTAATTGACACAATCGACAATGCTATCGCTAAGTTTGGAGACGAAGAATTAGAACCGATGGTATTATTCGTTAATCCATCTGATGCAGGTGCATTACGTAAAGCAGCAGCAGATAACTGGACACGTCCATCAGATTTAGGAGATACAATCGTAACAACTGGAGTGTTCGGAGAATTATTAGGTGCTGAAGTAGTACGTACTAAGAAATTAGCAGTAGGTGAAGCGTTATTAGTTAAAAAAGGTGCGCTTAAATTATTCTTAAAGCGTGACACATTAGTAGAAACTGATCGTGACATCATCCGTAAAACGACAGTAATCACTGGTGACAAACACTTTGGTGCTTACTTATACAATGACGCTAAAGCAGTTAAGATTACATCAGCATAGGAGTGATTTAAATGGGTATCGGAACACTAAGACGTTCGCAACATGATAATGTAACAACTCAAGAAAAATTAGAGCCTAAACAAGATTTATCAAAGTTAAATAAAGATGAACTTGTAAAATTAGCTAAAGAAAAAGAACTCGAATTTGATTCGAAAGCAACTAAAGCAGAATTAATCGAGTTATTGAAGTAGTAAAGGAGTGATTATATGGCTGATTTTTTAGTCAAAAAACCGGTCAACTTGAATAAGGAAGGTGTGAAATTAACTGTAGGCGATATCGTGGAGCTTACAGTTAAACGTGCTGAAGAAATTCAAGAAGAAATACTCAAACAAAAAGGATACGAAAAGTATACTGATGTATTCGAACGTATCGATAAGAAGTAGGTGGTTACATGTTACCTGAAGATGTAAGACGCATAAACGAATGGCAACCAACACAGTACGACGATGCTAAGTTGTTGCATTTGGTTGATATCTATCATGGACTAGCAGAAGAACATTGTAACGCTGAATTTGTCGCACCCTTTCCGGAGGGTGTGCAAATTTTTATCGCAAAAAGTATTAAGTACGCTGATTTAGACTTTCTCTCAAGCAAGAGTATGGGTACTGTGAGTTATTCGATAAATAGCAATCTACCATCAACACTTTACAGGACTTTGAAAAAGCATAGAAAGATGGTGTGGTAGATATGTTTAATATGTTCTATACGCACAATATCACAGTCACGCGATCATCAACGACAATCGACAAGTCAGTCTATCCACCTAAAGAAACAACTGTCTCAACTACACGTGATTTAACAGGTTTCATGGACACACCTTCAACAAGCGAGGAATTGAAATATAAAAATATGGGGAAAGATTTACCACGACAGTTATACCTCCCTTATGGTTCTGACATCAAATCAACAGATACAGTAACATTTGAAAATGTTAAGTATCGTATTATTGGCGATTTAGAGGACCAGGGGGGACAACACGAAGTGATAAAGATTCCATTAAGTCGCATATGAATAATATCGTTAAAGGCCTGAAACAGTTTCAGAAGCGTGTTGAGGCAGATGTAAAAAAAGGTATAGCAGAAACGACGATGACACAGTTTAATGAATCATCTACACGTGCGCCAGTCGATACATCAGCACTTAAGAATAGTATCGGCTATGACTTTGAAAATGGTGGGTACACAGGCATTGTTTCAGTCGGTGCAGAACATGCAAAGTTTATCGAATGGGGAACAGGTATCTATGCAGAAGGGTCAGGTGGCTCACGTGCTAAAACGATACCATGGTCCTACCAAAAAGACGGTAAATGGTATACGACTTACGGTATGCCTGCACAGCCTTTTTGGTATCCTAGCTTACACATTAGTAGAGACTACTTTAACAGTTACTTTAATAGGAAGTGATTAAATGAGATTTCCATCAGCAGAACAAGAGTTATTACGTGGCATCATGAGTAACTTACTGCAATCAAAATTAAATACGTTGTTAAACGGAGAGATACATGACCGAGTAACTGAAAATATAGGTGTCGATGCTAATGGTAATAAGATGCCGAAATTCAGTTATATCGTTGTGGGCGAGAGTGATGTTACTGAAACTCGTGGCACGAACGCTTACACTGAATCAATTTCAGTTACGGTACATGCATATCACAGAAATAACGAAAAGCCATATCTTGCGACTGATAGTACACGACAGTTATTGCGAGATGTGGTTTATTTTTTAGAAGAAAAACCACTACTACCAAACGCGAAAGTAATTCATATCAAGAAAGAGATGCAGCAAGTATTCACTGATATTGATAGAGAGACGATGCATGGTGTAGTGCGAATGAATTATACAGTCGTACATAATGTGCGATACAAAAATAAGGAGATGATCTAATGGCAGCAAATAATTGGACAGTAGTAACGATTCCAACAAAAATATCAAAAGCATTAGCTAAAGCAGCAGATTACGCTATTTCTGCATCAACTGAAATTGGACACGAGATTGAGAATAACCTTAAAGAACGTTTGGTTGGTAATAAAAAAGATTGGTTTCAAGAATCATTCGAAGAAACAATCGAGATTACATTCCCTTACGATTCAAATGAGAAACGCGACCAAGATTTAGTTGATGCAATTCAACGTGGTGAACAGATGCGTACATGGTTAATCAATAACAAAGTGGTAAAGTATACAGACAAATCAACAGGTTCACCAGTTGAAAAAGATGGTCACAATTCTGTATTCGCTTATATCGTACCTGAATCACGTTCACTTAAGATTGATGATGAATCAGAAGAATTAGAAGCATCATTCAAAGTGAAGTTAAATTCAGCGCGTGGCAACGAGCCTAAATTACCTGATGTTATCTTAGATGCGTCTATTGCTAAGCAAGTACTGTACGAGACAATCGGACAGGAAACAGGCGACTACGAAGATGTAGCGTATCAGAACGCACCAACAGTTTAATTTTAGGGAGCATTAGCTCCCTTTTTTTATTTGTCAAAAATATATTTATAAAGGAGTAATAACATGTCAAATCAAATCACAATCAATAACCATATTTATCAAGCAAAAGGTAGCGTAGCTTTCTCGCGTACAGCAAAACAATACGCAGGTAAAACTGAACACAAAGGTAAAGAAGTTGAATCAGATGGTGTTGTAAGTATCTTCATGGGGCTCATGCAACAAGACGTAGAGAAATTAATTCAATTCTGGCATTGCGCAACCTCTCATGAGAAAAATAATAAACTCACATTCGATGAAATCGAAGAGTTTTTCATGGACGAAATCGATAAAGGTACAGACATGCTCGAATACTTCAAATCAGCATTAGAAGTATTAAATGAAGGTGGATATTTTAAGGGAAAGATGAAGACGTACTGGTTCATGATGAACACTTCAGCGAGAGCGAAATCGAAAGAAGAAAAAGAAGAATCACTGGCTCAAGTGGAAATGTTCAAGAATCTGTATCAAGAAATCACAGGCAAAACACCTTACGAAATCGCCAAGTAGTTGATTTTGATTACATTGTAGAAACAACTTCTCGCATGATTGGTTACATACCTTTAGACGATTTACTCTGCATGACATTAAAAGAATGGGAGCTAATGGTTAAAGGCGCAAGACATAGACGCTTAGACGCTTTAGAAGATTTGAGGTTACAAGCTGTAATGTACGCGCGTATGACGAACGGTAAGGATATTAAAGATATTAACCGTAAGTTAGAAAAAGAACGTGCGTTAATCAATCAGACTGAGGGCTCTTATGAATTAGATCAGAAGAAGAAAAAATGGGAGCGTAAACAGATTCGTAAAATTCAAGATGCTGCAATGCAGAAGTGGATTGACGAACGAAACAAAGCAAACAGAAAGGAGTGATAGCGTATGGATATGGCCGAATTCGTTGCTAAAATCATGGCAGATATTGACGACTTTGAACGTGATATCAAGAAGGCAATGGCGATGGCAAAGAGTTTAGATGATGATGTCGTAGTAGACATTGAAGCAAATATCAATAGCTTTAGACGTGACTTGTTAAAAGCTGAAGCACTAGCGAAACGGTTTGAAGCCGACGACATCGAAAAAGAAGTTGAACTGAAAACAAATAAATTCATGGCAGCATGGCGACAGATTCAAAGTGCTAATGATAAATTCGGAAGTGATATGGATGAACTCGCGAACAGTATACGTTCATTTGGTACTGTAGGAGCTAACGTAATCAAAGGTGGGCTACTCAGTTCGTTCACTGCAATAATACCTATTGTCGCAGCATTAGTACCTGCAATCATGGCAGTGGGTAACGCATTAGCCGTTGTTGGTGGAGGTGCTATAGGTTTATACGGTGCGTTTGCTATCTTACAAGCAGGTGCTTACGCTTTCGGTTTTATGGCATCAACAGCTATCAAAATGTTAGAAGATGGGCTTATACAGGCAAGTAGCGCAACTCAAGCGTATCAATCTACTTTAGATGGTTTAAAGAGTAAGTGGCAAGAGATAGTAACGCTTAATGCTGACGGAATCTTTACCACAATGGCTAACGGTATGAATACTGCAAAAGTAGCGTTAGAAGGGCTTACGCCATTTTTAAGTGGTGTAGTTACTGCTATGCAGAACGCTTCATCCGAGATGCTGAAATGGGCACAAACGAGCTCAACTGCACAGAAATTTTTCGAGATGATGGGTGGCGTAGGCGTACAAATATTTAATGATTTATTGCATGGCATAGGGCGATTTGGAGATGGCTTTATTAATATTTTCACACAGTTTGCTCCTTTGTTTAAATTTATGTCGCAAGGCTTTCAAAATATGGCCACAAGTTTTCAGGAGTGGTCACAAAAAGTAAGTACTGCCGAAGGTATACAGAATTTTATCGCTTACGTCCAAGAAAATCTCCCTAAAATCGGAGAAATCTTCGGTAATACTTTCGAGGGTATCTTCAACCTGTTTAAAGCATTCGCACCAAATTCACAAACAATATTCGATTCGTTAGTTATTATGAGTGCGAAGTTTGCCGAATGGAGTGCAACGATAGCTGCAAGTGACGGATTTCAGAAGTTTATTGAATACGTGCAGACAAATGGTCCGACGATCATGGGATTAATCGGTAGTATCGTGATGGCGATTGTTAATTTTGGTATTGCAGTAGCGCCACTTGGACAAGCAGTGTTAGAAATGGTGAGTGGATTTGCTGATTGGGTATCAAAAATGCTTGAAGCACACCCTATGATAGGACAAATTGTAGCAATTGGCCTAACTTTGTTAGGTATGTTCATGCAACTTGCACCTGTACTTGATTTTGTACGCATCGGCTTTGGTTTGTTAAGTGGTGCATTAGGTATGATTTCAGCACCAGTGTGGGCAATTATCGGCGTTATTGCAGTATTGGTTGGTATGTTTGTATATCTGTGGCAAACAAACGAGGATTTCCGCATCAAAGTTACTGAAATATGGAATCAGATTAAAGAGTACATCTCTATGGCTATACAAGCAGTTGTTACTTTCGTAATGCAGATATGGGGGACTTTAGTTTCCTGGTGGAATGAAAATAACGATTTAATCATGCAAACTGCGACACGTATTTGGAATACAATTCTTACTGTAATACAAGTTGCTATGGCTATCATTGTTCCGATTGTACAAGTAGCGTGGGAAATGATAAAAAACGTAATACGAATTGCAGTCGATTTAATTCTCGGGATTGTTAAAGTAGGTATGCAAATACTTAATGGCGATTGGTCGGGTGCATGGGAAACCATAAAGTCTACACTCTCTAACATTTGGAATTCTATGATGACAATGATATCTAATGTCGTTGGCATAATTCTACCTATCATTAGCGATTTTGTTCAAAATGCATATCAATGGATTAGTGAGAAGTTTAATGCTGCGAAAGATGCAGTTGTAGAAGCACTCGGTAATATGTTGAATGCAATCATAGATTGGGCATCTCAAACGATTTCTAACGTTATCGATGCTATGTCTAACTTCGTATCTGAAATTGTATCAGGTGGCTCTGAAGCATTATCTTCATTAACAGGTGCATTAGGCGACATGGTAAGTGCTGTTGGTGATTTTGTTGGCGACATGGTTAGTGCAGGCGCTGATTTAATCATGGGTATGATTAACGGTATCAAAGAAAAAGCAGGCGATTTAGTTAAGGCAGCAGTCGATGCAGTTGGTGGCGCAATTGAAGCTGCTAAATCAAAACTCGGTATCGCATCGCCTTCTAAAGTATTTAGAGAAATCGGTGCATTTACAAGTGAAGGTATGGCTATCGGTATTACTGATAATGCACGAATGGCAGTCGCTAGTGTGACTGAAATGGCAAAAGAAATGATAGATGCTTACAATCCTGACTTCGCATCAGTCAACGCAAGTATGAATAAGGATTTAGGCTCTCTCAATAAAGATTTACGTAATACAGTCGATGCAGACATTTCAAGTGGTGTAGACGTAGCAAGACCAGTTGTTAACGTAGCTGTCCACAACGAAGGTGATGCAGAGATAATTAGAAGTTACGTAAATACAGAAGATGCAATCGATGAAAGTTTAGCGTTCTAAAGGAGTGAATGTATGAATTATATAGATGCAGAAATTATTAAAGGTACAAAGAAATATAAAATATCTGATAATGAATTGACAGGCACTTCTTTAGAGGTGCTTTCTTTTATTATTGGTGGGATTAGTAAGAATTCCTACAGAACTGAAATAGAGGGACGTGGTGTAGTTAATTATGGCTACGACTACATGACGAGAAAGATAACATTAATCGTCCAGGCTAAAGCAGATTACGGTCATGACGTAGCACATCTACGTGACTGTATCAACGAGTTGTTTGACGGACAGTATTATATACGTGAAATGCGAAATAACTATAATACAGTACATTATGAAACGATTGGTAGTAAGGCAGGAGATATGACACTCATATCAAGTGAATATGTAGATGGCAAACAGTACTACGTTGAAAGTTTGAGTGAAATTACGATTGATGATCAAAAACATATCAATGAATTTTCTATTGAGTTGACTACTGTAGATTTACCGTATGCACAGACACGCTACACAACAATGCAACTGAACGCACAAGCGTATGATGAGAATACTGATTTACATGGTACTGCTGATAATATCGACTTCGATAACACTCGGTACACATTTACCACAAATGAATTTAAAGTATTCAACGCAGGTAACGTGACAGTACAGCCTGAAAGTATGTACTTGAAAATTACTGTTAAAGGTGTGAGTGCATCGAGTGGTTTCAGCATCAAGAATTTAACGACAGGTAAAACGTTTAAAGTTAATAAAGCAGTGAGTGGCACGTTAATATTAGACGGACTAAACATCAAACTAAACAACATCAGCATACTACGTGATACGAATTTAACATTTATAGATATTGCACCGGGGTTGAACAATTTCTCAATAACAGGTGGCAAATTAAGTAGTATCGAGTTTGATTTTAAATACTACTATAAATAAGGAGAGGGATTAAATGGTGATAAGAAATATTTATACAGGCAGAGGAAATAGAGAAAACGTGAATGGTGTGAATAGTAATTTTGCTTATTTATTCGGCGAAATGTCGAACTTGTGGGGTTTCGTAAACGGAAAAGGTGATGAGATATTATCTTCAGAAGCTATCCAAGAGATGATTTCTCGATGGATTGATAAAAACGATTTCAAACCAAAAGAAGCAGTTGCTACGTTTAATGATTTACCAAAAGAAGCAGAATTAAAAGAAATCAGAGGAGTAACAGATGAGAACGCAGTATATGTTTACGATGGGGAAAAATGGATTAAACAATCGCGATTAAATTTCGATGGATTAGATGATGTGAAAAAGAATATTTTTTACAACGAGATAGTCACAAGATCATATAGAGACGAAGTTTCAAGTACGGATTATTGGGTTACTGTTATACCTTATGAAGATGAGGACGGAGAAAAGATAGAAATAAAGAAAGGTACTACAGATAAGATTGAAGGAGAAACACCTAGGGAGTTTTTCGAAAGAACTGGATCTAGTTTTGTAGTAAATGCTAGTATTTTTAATAGCGGTGGATTATATGGAATACATATAAAAGACGGAGAAATCTATAAAGATACTCCCTCAAAGTATGAGATACTAGGTATAACTAAGGATAGGGAGTTTAAGTACTATCCATCAGATACGACTTCAGACACTATGCTGAAGGATAATGTATATAATAGCTTTACAGGCTTTGCTTCTATACTTAAGAATGGTCAGGAACTACCTCTAGAGAGTTTTGCTAAGGTAGGGTCTTACTCTGAAACTCATCCTAGGGTAGTAGTGGGTACAAATACTAATAAAGATTTATACGTGATTGTTACTGATGGTAGAAAGTCTAATAATATAGGGATGACTTATGAAGATATCACTAGGATATCTAAAAGCTTAAACTTGATGGATGCATATTCTCTTGATGGTGGTGGCTCTGCACAAGCGATTCATAATGGCAATTTCATTGGTGGACTTATCGATAACGATTTGACAACCGAAAGAAAAGTTTACGACTTTTTATATGTACCTAAAAAAACGAGTAGAGAAATAGATTCTCAAGTGAATACTACTGCAGAAAATTCGGTGAGATTGAAAAAAATTGAAAACAACTACATTGATAGAAGAATGCCTGTTTTCAATAAAGAAAGTACTTTCAAAGCTAAAAGTTATTTCGAAGAGTATGCTTATATACTAGAAGGCAAAGCTTTATATAATAAATCTGATACCGACTCCAGCAGGCTAATCGGAGCAATACGTGGTTACAATTATGTAGGTAGTCATAAGAAAGACCTACATTTAGAAGCTAAGTCTAAACTAACAGCTTCAGTTGAAGGATTACCTCATACTGTAAGTTTGATACCTAATAATCCTGTATGGAAAACTCCAGGATTTTTGAATGGTTGGAAATCCGAAGATTCTAGAAAAGTTAAGTATATAAAAGTTGGGGATACTGTCACGATCACAGGACATTTTTTAGGGAAGGAAGGTAACTTTACTAAACCGATTTTTAACATTGACGAGGGTTACAGACCTAAACAAGTGGTAGTATTTACAGTGCCAGTAACCGGTGGTAATAAAGAATACAACACTTTAACTATAAGTCCTAGTGGTTCTGTTTCTCTAGCACATGACATATCGACTGCGAATGACAAATCAGGTGTGCAAGTGCATGTTAGTTATACAATTCTTTGATTATTTAGAAAGTAAGGAAGTGATACAAATTGCTCATAATCACAGATTTAAAAAATAACACTCACGCATTACTTGCGAATAAGACGATAAAAAAAGAATTGAATGGTGACCACACGATTGAGTTAGAGGTACATCAGCAGAAGAATAACGCACTCAATCTAAACTCAATATCCGAAATGTGGACGGTCACATATAAGAACATCGACTATAAAATCGTATATATCGATAAAATCCCAAAAGGCAACTCCTTCTACTTAAAGTTGAGGGGGAAGCCTCTTTTTTATGATGAATTTAGTACGTCGGTTATACACCCTCGTAGAAATGGCAGTATCACATTCTCAGAAGCGTTTAAACTGATATTCGCTAATACATCGTTTACACCTATCCTAGAAGCTCAAAGAACTGCTACAACTTGGGATGGTTTCGGTAACGGGTTATCACGATTAGATTTATTCAAGAAGGCAATCGATAAATTTAACGTTGAGTTTGAAGTTGTAGGTAGTAGAGTTTATTTAAGAGATATGATAGGGAACGACACGAACTTTCTATATAAATATAAGTTGAACGCATCGAACATTAGTAAGTCGATTGATGCCACATCGTATTATACGCATAGAAAAGGTTTCGGGAACTTTAAAGAGGGCGAAGAAGATTATTATAATAAATCACTTTTAAAGCGTGCATATACCTCGAAGCTTGCTTCTATTATAGGAGTAAGGGAAATGTCTCCACCTATAATAGATGGACGTATTAAAGATGCTGCGTACATGGATAAGCTATTAAAAGAATCTGTGGATGAAAGTTTGAACGTCACAGTATCTGCTACATTACATGATTTACGTAAGCAGGGATATGCGCATGGTATACCTACAGTTGGAGACAGAACTTTCTTACTTGATGAACGTATTGATCTAAAGCAAGAGATACGTGTTACAGGTATAGAAGAACGTTATGACGAGAAAGATGTATTAAAAGACTGCAATGTTGACTTTGGTAGTCAGTCTATCAGAAAGCGTTATGCTTCTAAAATGAGTTCAGCAATGAAAACTGTAACTGATATGATGAAGGGATTCGTTAAGTTGCCATTCGCAACACTTGATGTGATGGCACAAGAGATGATTAAGAAGATACAGTCAGTCAGTACGGAATTAGTGTTAGATAACGGTATATTTGCCATTGATAAGAATAACCCTAATAATATTGTAGGTTTAAATAGTGCCGGATGGTACATCTCCACAGATGGAGGTAGAACACCACGCATGGTCGCTACTGCTGAGGGGTTAGTGGCTGAGAGTATTGTAGGTAAATCGTTAATCGGACTTAATATTACAAGTCCGGGAGCAAAGAGTTATTTTCATGTAAATGGTGGAGATGCTGAGTTCGTTGATGTAAGTAGTGGCAGGAAAGTTTCCATCTCACCTTATGGGGTATTCGGATATAACGATGGAGGAAAGGTTTTATTCAGAGCAGACAATACACTCGTAACATCTTCTGCTTTAGGAACTTCTGTAAGTAACGTTTATTTAGGATGTGCTCCAGGAGCAGAAGGACGCGTGGTCAATATATACGGTATCCCTGGAGACGGAGAAATAGATAGTTACGCATACAGACCACTTCGAGCGTTAGCTTTTAAATTTCCTTTGAAATCGAACGGGTATATAGGGATAGATTTAGATGAATTAAGAATCATGTCAGATGGTTTAAATGATGGTGGATATAAGGCTGTTCGTGCATCAGGATATATCGGGAACCATTTAGACGTGAATACTCAGGATAACGGAACTCACTTATACTTAAGACCTGCATCTGGCGGAAGAGTGAAAGTAACACAATTAGGCACTACAGATAAGTTCGCAGACTTTCAAGCAAGGAAGATATACGGAGAAGTTGTAAGTAATTCATCTGAAAAGTTGAAGACGAACATACGCGAATGGGATATCAACGGTATAGAAACTGTAAAAGCTATGAAGTTGTATGAATATAATTATAAAGAGAAATTGAAGAACGGAGACGACACGCTGAATCATGGGTTGATCGTTGAACGTGAGACACCTGAACATGTTAAAGATGACAAAGGTATCAACATCTATGAATATGTGTCTACTTTGACGAAAGCAGTTCAAGAATTGATAAGTGAGAACGAATCTATAAAAAAAGAGTTAAACGATAATCATGAGAAAGAACTACTTTTCTATCAACAAGAATTAGCTAAAGCGATGAGTGAGAAAATTGTTATTCAGGCAATGTTAGACGATGCTTTAGAAGAATTAGATCAAATTAAAAACGGTAATCAAGAAGTTGCAGAATAATCTGTAGCTTCTTTTTTATAAATAAAAAACAGGAGGTCATTCAAAATGACAGAAAAAATTCAAGAGTTTTACTTAGTAGAAAGAAATTCAAGTGGGTCAGAAAGCTGTTTAACACGCAATTATTCAAATGGATTTGTATCAGGCGCTACACCAAACACTGCTTTTAAGTTTAAAGAAGAGGAACAGGCGAAACAGTTCTGTAAGATGCAAAATATGTTAGCAGGTATCTTCGATAATGGAACTAAGACATTCTATGTGAAACAGGATATTACACGTACAAAGTACACAGAAGATGGTCAAGTGGTAGAGGAAACGACAGAAGAAACGTTGTAATACTGTAAATGAAATAAGGGAGAGTGAAAAATGCAATTAGATCAGGGAGATTTAATGTTATGGTTTATTACTGTAGTTATACCTTTAGCTTTAACAGTATTAGGCGTATATCAAAAGACGAGTAGTGATAAACAGAAACATGAAGGTCGAATGGTATTGATTGAAGCAGAAGTGAAAAGTAATAAAGAAGATATTACAGAATTAAAAACAGAGTTCATTTCTTATAAAGCTGAAATATCAGAAGATATTAAAAAAATCGGAGAAGATTTAAAGTTGTTGCATACGTTAACGACTGAAAACAAACACATTTCAAAGACTTTAGAAAAAATCGAAAAGAAATTAGAAAACTAAGAACATCTCGTTGAGGTGTTCTTTTTATATGGAGGAATTTATATATGAATAAAGAATTACAGTTAGCTTTGACACGTTTAGTCGTGCTATTAATCGCATTAATCAATTCAGCTCTAGCGCACTATGGAAAGCCATTAATTAAAAGTGATGAAACATTTATCTACCAAACATTAAGTGACTTATTTTTAATTGGATCTATTGCCTGGAGTTATTGGAGAAATAACAATATTACTCGCAATGCGCAACAAGCACAGAAATTTAAAAAAGTATTAGATATAGAAAAAAACAACGAAAATATGGAGGGAAAATAATTATGGCTAAAAATAAAATCGGTACTTGGAATGGTGTACCTGTATACACAGATTTTTTACCAATAGGGACAAGAAGAACAGGACAAAGATTGAACAGTGGTAATCCTAAATTCGCAGTATTCCACGACACAGGAAACCCTAACACAACAGCACAACAGAACGTGAACTACTATAAGAATACTTATATGCAACCATGGGATAGTGTTGCATCAGCACATATCTTTGTGGATGATACTGAATGTATTATCTGTATTCCTGTAACTGAAAAAGCATGGCATGTGATTTACAATACACCAACAGATAACGCTTGGTATGGTGCAGATGCAAACGATGTAGCGTTTGGTGTTGAAGCATCATACTACAGTGATAGAAATAAATCTCTTAAATCTTTAGATAATGCTTGTCGAATTATGGCTGCGTTATGTAATTCGTGGGATATTAATCCACACACGAATATGCCAGGGCATCAAGATATTCAGGCCGACAAACAAGACCCAGGTAATCTACTTGCTGCATGTGGATATGCTAGACGTAACATGAGCGTTATCGATAACTTGGTTGTTAAATATATGAAAGGCGATGCACCTGTTAAGAAAGTTGCACCTGCACCTACAAAAGTAGTGAAACAATCACCACCTGTTAAAAAACCTGCATCAAAAGGTTCTAAACGTATCAAAGCATGGTCAAAGAAACCACATTATAAAGGAACGATTCAATATACTGCATCGCTAAGACAGCGTGCAGGTAGTGATTTCAGTAACTACACATTCAACAAAGAAATTGGAACGCTTAAAAAAGGCGAGACTGTCTATGTATTTGAAGAGATTCAAGATGCAGAGGGTAATATTTGGTGCAGAACATACTCACCTAGCAATAATGGTTGGGTACACAAGCACACAATTAAATAACCTTAAATTAAAAAAAGTGGTGTTTTTTAAATTAAGCCCTGCATTCTATTACGAGTGCAGGGCTTTTTTTTCGGTCATATACCCGAATATTTTAAAATTCGGTTAAATAGCCGGAAAGTACCTTATCTAAAATGATAGGATACTTTTAATATGATTTTCTTCTGTTATAATGAATATACGATTACCTTCTGATACCGTTGATACCATTTTTGATACCAATAAATGTAGTAAACAGAAAAAATATAAATTCAGACAGATAAGAAACATTGGTTTTACAATGTTTACAATATTATAAAAATATGAAATACTATAAATTAATCGAAATGGAAGGCTCGATTGGATAATATTCACAAATAAAAAGATTGGGGGTAACCCAATCTTTTTATTTTTTCTAATTACCTATAGATTTTACATGGAAGTTATTATAAGATTTTAATGTTGATATCACGGAGGTGGGCAAATGATTACTACATATATTAATTCAGAAGAAGGCACGATTATTAAAGCAGAGAAGTATCAGACGAATAACTGGGTTAACCTTGTCATGCCTTCCCGTGAAGAAATGGAAGAAGTTGCAGAAGCATTTGATTTTCCAATCGAATTTCTTGAGGATCCACTAGATCCAGAGGAAGGTGCACGTATTGAATATGACGAAGATTCTAATAGTACATTAGTGACAACGGATTTTCCGGTGCTGGATAAGAATATAAGGCAGACAGAATCGTATATCACAGTGCCTATCGGTATCATATTAAGCAAAGGTTATATTATAACGATTTGTTCAAGAGAAAACGATCTATTCAATAAGATTGTGAATCTGACCTTTGATCTTCGAATGAAATCTCGATTCCTGCTGGAAGTGATGCTTACAGTTGCAACGAAATACAACAACACATTAAAGAAGATAAATCGTGAGCGTATTAAGATTGAAGCAAATTTAAGACACTCCTTAACGAATAAGCAGCTGTATGAATTGATGGAGATTGAGAAGAGTTTAGTCTATTTCTTAACATCACTCACTGCAAATGGTGATACAATAAAAAAAATATTCAGATCACGTTCACTTAAACTTTACGAAGAAGATAAAGAATTGCTGGAAGATTTAATGATTGAAAATACGCAGGCCTTGAATACGACGGAACTTTACACACGCATCCTAGAAAGTATTACCGGCTCTTATTCATCATTAATTGCAAATGAAATGAATAATATTATGCGTATATTAACACTGTTTACAGTATTTTTAACGCTTCCGACATTGGTGTTCAGTTTCTTTGGTATGAACGTTGATTTACCGAAACTAACATGGTACGGAACAGTTGGTGTGGCATTAATGTTAATGTTTGTAACGTTTATCACACTCTATAAAAGAAAAATGTTCAAATAAAAGGTCGAGACATAGAGTCTCGACCTTTTATAAATTCTGCATAAGCGATATAGATTATGATTTTGAATATTTGCCTATGTATTGCTCACGGTCATTAAATAAGGTTGGATAGCTTAAGAATCCGACAAGGACACTTGATAATGTTGCTGCAGTCATTAACAGGAAGATTATTAAAAGCTGTAGCTGTGCTGCAACTAGAGGATCGGCACCACCGATAATCTGACCGCTCATCATCCCTGGTAACTGTACAAGGCCCATGGTCTTTGTACTTTCGATTGTTGGTATCATTGAATTTTTAATGCTTGTCATCAATACTCTGTGAATTGCTTGTTTCGGAGTACCCCCAAGTGACAGGATTAATTCAATCTGTTCGTCATTCTGGTCCAATTCACTCAAGAAACGATTCAAGAACAAAAGTGAAAGCACCATCGCATTACCAATCATCATCCCGCTGATCGGTATAACATATCTTGGTTCAAATGGAATAATACGAAATCCCGTCAGAATACCGATTGTCAATACTTCCACAACGATAAGCGTAAGAACGATCTTCCAGGTGATTCCTTTGATTCCTTGTCCTTTTTTAATAATGTTCTGAGTTGCTGCTACAATCATAAGTAAGATCATTAAAAACATATAGATAGGGTGATTACCGTCAAAGACAAAGGTCAATATATATCCTACGATCATCAGCTGGATTGTACTTCGTACTGCAGCAATGATAACATCTTTCTCAAGACCAAGCTTGAGCACAACGCTCATCACTAACGGTATAATTACAAATATAAATGCGAGTGAAATTTGAAAAAGTGTCATTCGATTTCTCCTTTTAAGAATGCTTTTAGTACAGGATGTTCTGTCGTTCCTAGTTCTGAGGAATGTCCTGATACGACAAATTGTCCATCCTTTAACATGCAGTAATCATCTGTGATGCGTTTTGCCTGTTCTACATCATGTGTAATCCAGATAATAGTCACACCGAACTGATCACAGATTTTGCGTATGAGGGCTTCTACTTCCTTGACGCTTCTTGGATCCAGACTAGACGTAATTTCATCCAGCAATAAAACTTCCGGTTGATTAACAAGCGTTCTGGCAATCGATAGACGTTGCCTTTGTCCGCCAGATAAGGATTTAACATCGGTCGTTAGCGCTATCGTCTCCAGATTTACCTGATCTAACAGTTCCATCGCTTTCTGTTTATCAAGAGTATCTCCCCAAAGAGAGCGTGGCAGATTAAGGTTGTCATATACCGTCCCTTGAATCATCGGTGCGCTTTGAAGTGCCATTCCAATCTGCTGCTTCAGCTTGATAAGATCGAATGACTGAATCTCTTTTTCACCGATATAGATATTACCGGAATCTGGACTCCTTAGGCCATTGATTAGTTTCAGCAACGTCGTTTTACCGGCGCCAGAAGGACCGATAAGTGCTGTGATCTTACCAGAATGAAAGGTTGTCGTAATGTCCTTTAAGATTTGTTTATTATCAACAGAGAAATTGATATGTTCTAATTTTATATCCGTCATAAGTGCTCCTTCTTAGTTCAGTTTTCACATCGTTTACCTTACTTTATGATAAAATTGTAAATGGGTGATGATATGATATATATTGGATTAACAGGATGGGGCGACCACGATTTATTATATGAAGATTTAACAAATAAATCAGAGAAACTTTTTAACTATGCTGCACATTTTCCCATCGTTGAATTAGATGCGACGTACTATTCACTGCAACCAGAACGAAATATTCGCAAGTGGATCAGTGAGACGCCTGAGAACTTTAAGTTTATCGTGAAGATTCATCAGGCTTTAACAGGACATAATGATATGAGTAAGTTTGCTGCCAATAAAGAAGAACTGATCAACAAGTACAAACAGATGGTTCAGCCCCTCTTTGAAGCGGGAAAGCTAGGTTGTATATTAATTCAGTTTCCACCTTGGTATGAATGTTCTACTATTAATATTAACTATATCATCTATTTAAAACAACACCTTAAACCATTTCCACTCTGTATCGAGTTTAGAAATGATAGCTGGTTTACAGATGATATGAAAGAACATACGCTACAGTTTCTTTATGAACATGAGCTGATTCATTCTGTATGTGATGAACCTCAGGCAGGCCACGGATCTATTCCCTTCGTCAATAGAGTTACTTCAAATACAGCATTGATGCGACTTCACGGGAGAAATATTGCTGGATGGACAAAGAAGGACTTAACAGATGATGAATGGCGAGATGTCAGATATTTATATGATTATAATGAGACGGAGCTCAAGCACATGGCACAATCGTTAAAGATATTAGATCATAAAGCAAAAGACGTCTACTGTCTATTCAACAATAATTCCGGGGGTCATGCAGCTAAAAATGCTAAGCGAATATGTGAGTTACTAGATATTGAATATACAGGGCTGAATCATAAACAGCTGAAATTATTTTAGGAAGTGACATGATGACAATTCAAGCGATTATTATATTAATTATTCTCGGTTTTTTATCAAGTATTATCGGCGCTGTCGTTGGAATAGGTGGCGGTATAATTATTGTTCCTACACTGATATATCTTGGTATGGATGTAGCGATTATTGACGGTATTACACCACAAAAGGCGATTGGGACTTCTACAGTGATTCTAATTTCTACTGGACTGACCGCAGCCATTGGTTATATGAAGAATAAACAGGCAGATCTGAAGAATGCAGTCATCTTTATGATTGGCATCATTCCTGGTGCATTGATCGGTGCGCATCTAAGTAAGTATTTAACATTACACAGCTTTAATCTGTACTTCGGGATATTCCTCATTATTATGAGTATCGTCCTTTTAGTCCGTGATAAGATTAAGCCGATAAAACTTTTTCAGAATAAAGCACATGAGAAGACATTTACAGACAAGGAAGGTGTGACATATTATTATAGCATTGCACCTATTCCAGCTGTGATTGCGACATTCTTTGTAGGCTGTTTGACAGGATTATTTGGCATTGGCGGGGGCGCTCTGATGACCCCTTTAATGATTATTATCTTTAGGTTTCCACCTCACATTGCAGTGGGCACGAGTATGATTATGATATTTGTATCTAGTATTACAGGTGCAGTGAGTCATATCGCTCAAGATAATATAATATGGTCCTATGCATTCATCTTGATTGCTGCCAGCTATGTCGGTGCACGTATCGGTGTACGTATCAATAAAACGATGAAATCCTCAACGGTCGTTATGATGCTCAGAGTAATCTTGATGCTTTTAGGAATATATTTAATAATAAAGAGTACGATGAGCTAAGAGGGGTGAAGCGACATGGAAGTGAAATTATTTCATACGAACGATATACATAGCTATTTATCCAACTATCATAAGATTAGTCGTTATATTAATGATAGGCGACAAGAACACGCAGATATGATTTATTTCGACCTAGGAGATCATGTGGATAGAAGTCATCCGCTGACTGAGGCAACATTAGGACAGGCGAATATAGAATTACTGAATGATGCACAAGTAGATGTAGTGACGATTGGAAATAATGAAGGGATTACGCTCGATCATGATGCATTCAATCAACTTTATCAAGATGCGGAGTTCGAAATTACATGCTGTAATCTATTTGATGAACAAGGCAATCTTCCGGAAAACATTCGCACATCGGTTATTATGGAAAGACAAGGCATCACCTATGGTATCATCGGTGCTACAGCTGAATTTACACCTTTTTATAAAGCGCTGGGGTGGGATGTTACGGATCCGATGTCTGCCATTATCCGTGAAGTACATCGCATTCACGAACATGTGGATGTCGTGATTATTCTGAGCCATCTTGGAAAGTTCTTTGATCGACAGCTTGCTGAAGCATGTCCGCAAATCGATATTATATTAGGTGCACATACACATCATTTCTTCCAGCAAGGAGAAGTTGTAAATGATGTACTTATTGGTGCTGCTGGTAGATATGGTGAGTATATCGGAGAAATCACCTTAACATTTGAAGAACGAAAGCTTATCCGTAAAAGCGCAAAGTTGATTGATACGAACGACCTTAGGTCAACAGGAGAAGACTTCTTTGAAGTAGGTGCAGCGCTGCTCAGCCAAAAAGTTTCAAGCAAGCAGCTGAATTTGCCGAGACGCCTTTATAGTGCATCCTATACAACTGATCTGCTGGCACAGGCTTTAATGGATTTTACAGGGGGGGACTGTGCTCTGATCAATTCTGGTCTTATTGTAAAAGGATTTGAAGGTAGAGACTTTTCATATTTCGATTTACATACGATGCTGCCACACCCGATTAACCCAGTTAAGATTACGCTTTCAGGACGTGAACTAAAAGAAATTATCAATATGAGTATGCTGCATGATTACCGTGATGAGATTATCAAAGGTTTTGGATTCAGAGGGGATATCTTTGGAATGTATGTATGGAAGAATATTGGTTATATACAATCACAGCAACGCTATTTCATTGGTACAGAGGAAATAGATAACCATAAGAAATATTATTTAGCGACACTTGATATGTATACTTTCGGAAGGTTCTTTCCACAGTTTACACAAAATGAAAAGCGTTACTATATGCCAGAATTTTTACGAGATATTATGGAAACAGCAGTAAAAAATTTATAATACACGTGCTGAGTTTATAGATTTGACAATAATGGCGTCTTACATATATGTTATAATGAAATCATCAGAATTTTGGAGGGATTAGTTTGGCTACAAAAAATGAAGAAATACTAAGAAAACCCGAATGGCTAAAGATAAAACTAAATACTAATAAAAGTTACACTGGTCTAAAAAAGATGATGCGCGAGCACAATTTAAATACAGTATGTGAAGAAGCGAAGTGTCCGAATATCCATGAATGCTGGGGTGAAAGAAAGACTGCGACAATTATGATATTAGGTGCAATCTGTACACGTGCTTGTCGTTTTTGTGCAGTTAAGACAGGGTTACCGAATGAACTTGACTTAAACGAACCAGAGCGTGTTGCAGAATCTGTTCGTCTAATGAATCTAAAGCACGTCGTTATCACAGCAGTTGCTCGTGATGACCTAAAAGATGGCGGTGCACATGTTTATGCGGAAACAATTCGTAAAGTACGTGAAGTCAATCCATATACAACAATTGAAGTATTACCGTCTGATATGGGAGGCAGTATTGAGAACTGGGAAACGTTGATGGCAGCAAAACCAGATATCTTAAACCATAATATTGAAACGGTAAGACGCCTTACGCCAAGAGTTCGTGCACGTGCCACATATGATCGTTCACTTGAAGTATTACGACGTTCTAAAGAACTATATCCAGATATCCCGACGAAATCAAGTTTAATGGTTGGACTTGGAGAAACAACAGAAGAAATCTACGAAGTGATGGATGATTTGCGTGCGAATGATGTAGATATTATGACAATCGGTCAGTATCTTCAACCAAGTCGTAAACACCTTAAAGTCCAAAAATATTATACACCACTTGAATTCGGTAAGTTACGTAAAGTAGCGATGGAAAAAGGATTCAAACATTGTCAGGCAGGACCTATGGTGCGAAGTTCATATCATGCAGATGAACAAGTAAATGAAGCCGCGAAAGAAAAACATCGTTTAGGAGAGCTTTCTAGTAAGTAGGTGCGCTATGATCATACAGACTGGACAACATTATTTTGAAGTCATTGAGAATTATCGAGAAGCATTCAATCAGGAAATGTTTGACCATCGATATTCAGAAATATTAGATCGCTATCCTTATATTGTTGGCGATATAGGATTCGAACAGCTCAGATTACGTGGTTTCTTCGAAGATAATAAAAAGGGCTCGGAAGTTAATAAAAGGTTCTCTACAATCCAGGATTATTTACTGGAGTACTGCAACTTTGGATGTGCATATTTTGTTCTGAGAAGACTGAATGAGCAAGAAGTTGTAAAGCATTTCGGTGCTGAGGTTGTGATTGCAGCGAATACATTACAACAAGACAGCACAAAGCGTGCGGAGTCAGAGGCGCCTGTTCAACTAGAGAAGCTGACACAAGTTGATAAACAAGACAAACAACAGCAGAATGAGCAAGAAGAACCAACTAAGAATAAAGATAAGACCTTCAAATATTTCCAAAGATAATTTGAATTTATTATACTAGACCGAAAAGCATATGCTTTTCGGTTTTTTTAGGAGAGCATAATGAAAATAGCCTTTGAATTTTTATTTAATCGTAACCGTAATATATCTTACACTGCAATAGATAAATATTTAGATGATATAAACTTTAATGGACAAATTCGAATAAGTCATGAAGGGCAGGGTATCTTTCATCAAAGCTATGGATATAAAAACTTAAATCAGGATCCGATAACATACGATACACAATTTTTAACAGCATCTATACAAAAATTTATTACGGGTATTATCATTGAACAACTGATAGATGAAGGTAAAATCAGTAGAATGGATAAGATTGTTAAATATATTAACGGTTTACCTGATTTCATTACGATTGAAGATTTACTGCTTCATATTAGTGGACTTAGTCCGTATAAGGTACATCACAATTTTTATGGACTTGATCAATCCGTAGATATGATCCGAGCATCTGGTGCTAAACTACCATTTCATAAATTTGATTATAACGATGCAAACTATATACTACTCGCGAAACTAATCGAGATTGTCGAAAACCAGACGTATAGAGCGGTAGTTTACGACAGAATTATCGACAAATATCAGCTTGCACATAGTTGCTTTTATGATGAAGTTAACGATGCAACGACGGGCCTTCATCAATTTGGTAGTGTACTTATTGAAGATTGGCATAATGATCTTGATAAGTACTATGGAGCAGGAAATATGTATATGTCACTGAAGGATATTGATATACTTAGTCATCTATTCGCTAATCATCTTATCTTCAATAAATCAAAAACAGAGTTCATACTAGCACCTGATCGCTATAATAATCAAAAATACAGAAGTGGTATTTCTTTAAGAGATAATTATTTAAGATTAAGAGGCTCTTTATATGCGCACGATGTTGTAGTTTATTTTAATGGAACTTCATTTATCTGTGTGGCATCCAATAGGGAGAGTAAACTATATCAAGCAGAAAAAATATTGTTAAATATACTCAATTCAAATAAATATTGCTAATAATTGACATTTATAAATAAACGTTATAAATTCTATATATCGAATTGTCAAAGAGGTATTTATGAGAAAACTAATCGTTTTGTTGCTAACCATTGGATTATGGGGAGCATTAATTTATGAATTAACAGGTAAAAATAATGAAGCGTACGAAGTAAATGGTAAACAAAATACAGGTGTTCAGACAAACGTATCTAAAACGAGTCAGAATGAAGCATTAAAGATACAGGTAGATCAATTGATAAAGAAAAATCATTTTAATGGAAGTGTATTTGTTGCTTACAATAATGATACATTATTAGATCAGTCTTATGGATTTAAAGATGCTGATCAGACTAAAAAATTTGATGAGAATAGTATGTATCTAATTGGTTCTTGTCAAAAATTAATAACTGGGATTATTACAAAGCAACTCGTTGATGATAGGAGAATTAATGTTGATGTACCTGTTAAACAATACATTCCAAATTTTAAATATCCAAATATTAAAATAAAAGATTTAATATTACATCGCTCGGGGTTAGTGAAGTATGCATTTCATGGAGATTATCATGGATTAGATGCATCAGTTGATAATATAAATGCGACAGGTCTTGGCCAAGTTCCTCATGGATCATATTTATATAATGATGCAAATTATATTTTACTTGCAAAGGTGATAGAAAATGTCACAGGAAAATCTTATCAGCAAAATGTTGAACAGCGTATATTTAAGAAATATCATTTAAAAGAATCAAGTTTTTTTGATGACGAAAAATTAAGCCCTTATTTTGTTAAAGGATTAAAGTATGCGAATCATAATTGGAAAGCGATAGAGCCAACGGGCTTGGATAAATTTTATGGTGCAGGGAATATTTATATGTCTCCGAAAGATATGGGAATTTTATTGAATGATGTGATGCAATATAGAGTGTTAAGTAAGTCACAATTAGATTCAATATCGAAGCCCATGATTTTTAATATACATTCTAAATATAGATATGGCATGTCCTTAAAAAAAGAATATTATCGTTCGCGTGGATACTTCTTTGGGATAGATTTTGTTAGCCTGTTTAATCATAACAAGGTCGTCGTCGTTGCTACTAACAAACTAATACAAAATGAAATTCCTAATAATGAGAAATTGGCACAACAGATTTATAGTCTACTAAAATAAAAAAGCGATAATGATTATTATAATAATCATTATCGCTTTTTATAGAATGACCTCATATAAAAAGCTCTTTATTTCTTCTGCATCACTTTCATTGACACCGAGTGCGTGTTCAATATAGCCAGGTTCATTCAGGTCATCTCGACCAATAATACCGAATTTATTTGACTGTGTATTTAATACAATGGTCTTACCATAATGTCGGTCAGTTTGAATTAAAGTCAAATCATGACGGCTATCGCCAACAAAGCTGACAAATCTTACTTTGGCTTGTTCTTCATCATCATATAAGAACATATCTATCATTTTCTTCACCTCATTTAATAATAGTATACATTGAAGTGCAGCTGAATACAAAATTTGATAAACTGAGAAGTGGAGGCGATGGTATGTATTTCGTAGATAGGGAAGAACTCACGTTCAAGTTAGCGTATATCAATCAATTATCACAAGTATTGGAAGAGAGTGAAGGATATGCACTCGAGCGTATTGCGCATATGTTGATTGAGAGTGTTGTAGATGTAGGAAACATGATTATCGATGGATTTATTATGCGAGATCCAGGAAGTTATAAAGATGTACTGGATATTCTTGAGATGGAACAAGTAATTCCTGTACAAGATGCGCAGATGATGCGCAATACATTGTATTTAAGACAATGGTTTGTACGTGATTATATTAATATTGATCACAATGAAGTAAAGCGAGTATTTATGGAGAATATCGCAAGCTATAAACAGTTTAAAGCAAATGTGGATGCATTTATTGAAAATGAATTAGGACCAGTATCAGCATTTGGAAAGGGTGGAAAAGTTGAAGAAGTATAAAGGTTATCTGTTAGATTTAGATGGAACGATGTACGCTGGCACACGCGTGATAGAAGGTGCAAAGGAATTTATCGAATATTTGTCGAATAATAATTTGCCCTACCTCTTTGTTACAAATAACGCATCGAAACGTCCAGATGAAGTTGCTGAGAAATTAACGAATATGGGATTTATTGCAACGGCTGATAATGTTGTCACAAGTGCAATGGCAACAGCAAGTTATATCGCAGAAGAACATCCAGGTGCAAGTGTCTATGTCATTGGTGGTACTGGAATCAGACAAGCCTTACAAGATGAACAGCTTGTTATAACTGATGATATTCATGTGGATTATGTCGTTATTGGACTAGATGTAGACATCAACTATGAAAAATTATCTAAAGCATGTCTTGCTGTGCGTAATGGGGCTCGATTTATTTCGACAAATCCAGATACGTCTATTCCGACAGAACGTGGATTTTTACCTGGGAATGGAGCTTTGACGAGTGTGGTCTCTGTATCAACGGGTATAGCACCTAAGTTTATCGGTAAACCAATGGAAACGATTATGAATAAAGCAGTTGATATGATGCAATTACCGAAAGAAGAACTTATAATGATCGGTGATTTGTATATGACAGATATTATGAGCGGTATCAATGCAGGGATAGATACATTACATGTTCAAACAGGGGTCAGTACTTATGAACAGGTGATGGCAGAGCAAGTTCCGCCGACGCATAGTGTTAAAAACTTATTAGATGTTATTCGCATATACGAAAATGGTGAATAATATGCGTGAGTCGATCATCAAAAAATTGAAAGCAGCAGCATAAAAAATACTATGAGAAATCATAGTATTTTTTTGTGTCCAAATTATGAACAGGAAATTTATTGATTTTAAAGTAAAAAAATAGTAATATCAGTTATTATAAATAAATTATTAATATAATTTTAATGTTTGAAATATAGTTGTAATATAATTGGGTGAGAATAAAGAGGTGAAGCCATGAAAGGTACAATAAACGAGAATACTAGATTAGTACTTCTAACTTTACTTTATATTTCAATACTGTTCATGTTGTTCTGGATATACGCTGGTGGAAGCGTTGAGAATAACTTTATATACAATGAATTTTAAAGTAAGAGGTGGAAAAATGGATTTTTTAAAAAGGTTTGAACAAGTTGTAAATCAGCAGCCAGAAAAAATTGCTTTTATTCATAGAGAGGAAACGATGACGTATCGTGCACTTGATTTATTAAGTGATAATCTCGGACAGAAGTTATTAAATTCGAAAAAGCCACTTATCGTATACGGACATATGTCAAAATGGATGCTAGTAGGTATGCTCGCATCACTTAAGGCTGGAATTGGTTATGTACCGATAGATGTGTCGATACCAAGGGAACGTATAGATAAAATAATCGACACAATTCAGCCGGAATTTATCTTTGCGACAGAAGTATTAGCAACATCCATACAAACGATAACCCCCAGTGACGTTAAAGAAGAACCTTATAATTTACCAGGTCTTCAAGCGGATGATGTAGCCTATACAATATTCACAAGTGGATCAACAGGGATGCCAAAAGGGGTAACGATACTAAGTGAATCGTTAAATGAATTTACAGAGTGGATGACATCTTTATATGAGTTACAAGAAGAAAATTACTGGTTAAATCAAGCGCCTTTATCTTTTGATCTTTCGGTAATGGCTGTATATCCATCATTAGCGACGGGAAGTACATTAGTGATGATTGACAAAGATATGATCAAAAAACCGATCGATATTTATGAAACTTTAAAACAGTATCCGATATCGGCATGGGTATCTACGCCTTCATTCATGGAAATGTGTTTAATGCTACCGGAATTTGACGCAGTGCATCATAGTAATTTAAAGTATTTCTACTTCTGTGGTGAGGCACTAAAGCATAAGACAGCTGAAAGCTTAAAGTCTAAGTTTAACGATAGTCATATTTATAATACTTACGGTCCTACTGAAGCAACTGTTGCAGTGACAGGATTAGAAATAACTGAAGAAGTACTGCGCAAATATAACCCTTTACCAGTCGGGTATGCGCGACCAGGTGTTACATTATCTATTAACGATGATGAGCTGCACATTCATGGTAATGCAGTAAGTACAGGTTATGTCAATGCACCGGATAAGACTGCAGCGCAATTCTATCAAGATAAAGAACGTAGTTACCGTACGGGAGATAAAGCTAGACTTGAAGAAGAACTATTGTTTATTGATGGGCGTATTGACTTTCAGATTAAACTGAATGGTTATCGTATGGAGCTTGAAGAGATAGAACATGTGATTGCTGAGCAGGAAGGGATTAAGGCATGTATTGTCACACCTGTTGAGAAACAAGGCAAAGTACAATACTTAATTGCACATATTGTTGAAATTAATTTTCAAGAAGCTCTTGTTAGAGAAAAACTAAAGAATGAACTACCTGAGTATATGATTCCAAGAAAGTTTAATGTGATTGATCAAATTCCTATGACTGCAAATGGGAAAGTAGATCGTAAAGCACTATTGGGTGAACGATAATGATACCTTATGGAGATTTTCAGTTTTTCTTTATAGCATTAGCACTATTGATTCCTGTCATAGTACTCGGTTTCTGTGGAAGAAGGAATCATTATTATAATTGGTTTGTTACAGTTATCATGCTGGTTTTAATATTTAAAGATCCTAACAAGAACCTTTTTGGTATATCGATACTGTCGTTTGAGATGATCAGCTTTATTATATATATCATCTATCAACTTATTATAATCAGTAGTTATTTGAAATTAGTAAAGCGCAAAAATACCTTATCATTGTTCATTATATTTTTAGTGCTTTCTATCGCCCCGCTGGCAGCTGTAAAAGTAATTCAAAGTTCATTGTTTGGTTTTACAGGTCATCTAGGTGAATTTTCTATCAAATCATTGATTGGGTTCTTAGGAATATCTTATATCATGTTTAAATGTATTCAAATAATCATGGAAATAAGAGATAAGCGCATCAAAACACTTAACCTATTTGAAGTACTGAAGTTCTTAACCTTTTTTCCGACGATTTCTTCTGGTCCTATTGACCGTTATAAACGATTTAATAAAGATATTGCGAAAGAGCTGACTCAGGAAAGATATTCTGATCTTTTACAAAAAGCAATTCATTATATT
>NZ_PPRM01000053.1 GCF_002902665.1 Macrococcoides caseolyticum | reverse complement strand
ATAATTTCAATGTGATCTTCAGTGCTATAGATGTTGTTACCGATGGTTTCTTTCAGCATTGTTTTGTATAGAGACAGAATTTCTTCATCACTAAAGAAAGGTTTTGCGACGTTGTAAATTTCGTCAGGCACTTCCATCGGTTTGACACGGATATCTGAGTTTTTAATGTTGTGATATAAAACTTTAGCATGTGTTTTATTTAGACGTTTCTTGTTACTTAAAAAGATATTTAATAGATTTAAAAAGAATATAGTTTCCTTTTTTGCATGAACATGTTGTAAGGCCTGTTGCGACAATGTTTTCCCGGTCTTCACAACCTGATTAAGCGTGGACATTTTAGCGTGGACATTTTTTTCTCGGATGATTTCATACTGTGTATAGGTATTGATTCTAAAGACTAATGCGCCGTTATTCTTACGTTTGCCACTGACAGTGTGAATCTTCGTGATATAACCTTTTTCATCAAGATTTTTTAGCGTTCGATAGACTGTTTTCTTACTGATATGTAAAAGGTCTGCGATGGTCTGAAGTTTTAGGTGAGAGTAACCAATCACTTTTAAGCTGTGCTGTTTTAATACGTTTAAAACATGGTATTCAGTCTCTTTAAGGTGACGGTTGTATCGTTCAACCGTACGATCCATTGCGATGATTGTTTCAAAATTATTTTCAAAATCGTTCATGATGTAAGTCATTATTATCATTCCTTTTCTAGTATTTAGGAACGAAAAAGAGTACACGCCGGTCTTTTCCATGGCATGCACTCTATGACTTTTATCATATATAATGTTTCCTTAAATCATTCTTTCGATTTGTTTTATTGAAAACTGTTTAAAAATCGGGTATGATTAAAACATAATCTTATAAGAAGAGTTTAAGGAACATTCTAAAGTGTTTGCCGATGTTAGGGATCGGTGAGCGATTAATAACTGCGCTAACAGTTATTAATGCTGAATGTTCTTTTTACGTTCAATTAAGTTATTTAAATTGTATATCTATTCCAAAAAAATAGCAAACCAAAATAGAAAATTTCTATTTTGGTTTGTCTATTTTTAATTACGACTTAAAACTTATTCTTAATTAGTAATAAAAACTAATGTTATTTTATTTTCTGTTTTTATCTTTCTTTATATGCTTAACTTCATTTTTATAGTTTTTAATGGGAAATCAAAAAAATCATCTGTATACTCCTTATCTATTACAAAATTATTCTTTTTATAAAAATTAATAGCTGGTATATTTTCTTTTTCTACTTCAACATTTATTTCTCTAATGTCCTCTTTATATTCTTTTAAATATTCGTTGAAAAGAAGTGTACCTAACCCTTGATTTTGAAACTGTGGTAGCAGATATAGTGCTGTTAATAGAGCTGTTTTACTTTCATGATTTTTAAAAAAATTAATAAATCCTACGATATGATCTTCATACAATACTACTGAAAAATCAGATTTATTGATTCTTTTTATCAGGAATTCTTCACTATAAAATTCATTTAAAAACTTCTTTTGAATTTCTATTGGTATAATCCCCTCATAAGTATGATGCCATGACTCAGTAGCTATTTTTTTGATCTTATCTACATCAAGCACACTAGCTTTTCTAATTATATCAGACATATAAACTACTTCCTTTCTCAGTTTCTAGCATATGTTAAAAATTATTTTAACATATGCTTTAAAAATAATATAATTTTTAAAGCATATGTATTTTTAATTTTACCGAATAAATATGCAAGCGAAAATGTATTATTTAAAAATATACTTCATGACATTGATAATGGATTCATTTATCACATCTTGATTAATCCCAATGTATCTCAGTGTCACAGACTGAGATGAATGATTGAATAGATCCATCAACAAAGCCACATCCTTCGTTTTCTTATAGTAATGATAACCAAAGGTCTTACGCATCGAATGTGTTCCGATTTCACTTAAACCGATTGATTTTGCTGAATGATTTAATATTCTATAGGCCTGTACACGACTGATGGGTTTACTTTTGCCCTCAGAATCGAGTTTATTGCTTTTAAACATATAATCTTCATCCTCCAGGAACTGAATATAACGATCAATATCCTCCTTTAGATGATAAAGGGGGATCTGTTTCTGTTTACGGGTCTTCTGTTCTCTGAGTTTGATTGTATAGTCCTTAATATCCTTTTTCTTTAATCCCAACATGTCACTCACTCTCAA
>NZ_PPRM01000052.1 GCF_002902665.1 Macrococcoides caseolyticum | reverse complement strand
GGATGGTCTTCTGAAGTTCGGTCTTGAGTGTTCGATTTTCGTTGATGACCGTGCGCATCTCCTGTTTGAGTGTCTCGTTGTAGCGTTTCATCCCCTGCATCTCTGATACGAGCGTCAAGTACTTGTCGTGCATACTGTTGAATGCGATCTCTGCTTTCTGGTACTTCAACGTTAGCTGTACGACCTGCTGGGAGAGATGTGAATCCTGA
>NZ_PPRM01000051.1 GCF_002902665.1 Macrococcoides caseolyticum | reverse complement strand
AGTACTTGTCGTGCATACTGTTGAATGCGATCTCTGCTTTCTGGTACTTCAACGTTAGCTGTACGACCTGCTGGGAGAGATGTGAATCCTGATTGTCGTTTAAATCGTTCATAAGATTCTCGTTCCTGCTCCAGTCCGTATTGGATTCCCTCGGCACCATAATCAACTCCTAAATTTTTTTCACGTATGATACGTTTCTTACCATCCCGGTCGATAAAATCGTATGAAAAACGGGTCATCTGTTGCTTCTGATTGAATCTTTCCCTTATGTTGACACCTAGATCGGTTAGATGCGCCTTAAAGCGCTCTAAATCGAAATGAAGG
>NZ_PPRM01000050.1 GCF_002902665.1 Macrococcoides caseolyticum | reverse complement strand
GTATATCATTAAAAATGGCTGCGCTAATACAAGCACAGCCGAGTAATTAATTTTTATTTTTTTAAGTGTCTACTTGACTGGGTGATGTTCATATTTCACATGGGGTTTATTTTATTTTCTTTTGAATAATTTTGATAATGCGATGATACCAACTGCAGCACCTGCTGCAATACCAGCATTCTTCTTCACTTCAGGTGTTGCGATTGATTTGTACACTAGCTGTAAGTTTTGCGGACGCTCAGCTAAGCGACGCATAAAGTAACCGTACCAGTCTTGTCCATAAGGTACGTATGTGCAGAAATTGTATCCTGAATTTGCTATTTCTACTTGAAGCTCAGAACGAAAACCATATAACATCTGGAATTCGATCAAGTCTTTGTTTAAGTTATGCTGTGCAATAAATTTCTTCACGTGATCGATAATGTTATGATCATGTGTTGCGATTGAAGTCATCGCTTTCGCATTTAATAGACGTTGCTCGATGATCTTGATGTAGTTCGCATCGATTTCTTCTTTTGATTGATATGCAACTGATGCATCTTCTTTATATGCACCTTTTACAAGACGTAGACGTACATCCTGATATTTATCAATTTCTTCAGAAGCACGGAAAAGGTAAGCTTGAATTACAGTGCCGATATTTTTAAATTCACCTTTTAAACGATCTAACATTTCGAATGTCTGTACAGTGTGATTATAATCTTCAGTATCCATATTCACATGCATATTGCCACATTCATAAGCTTTCATTAAGATCTCACGAACGTTTTCATAGCAGAACTCAGGGTCAACGTCCAATCCAATCTGTGTTAACTTGATTGACATATGTGCATCAACACCTGCGTCATAGATTGCCTGAATCATTTCTAGAATATTATTCTTAGCAGCTGTCGCTTCTTCTTTTGAGAAGACGAATTCTCCTAAGTTATCTACAGTAGCAGAGATATTTTTTGCGTTTAATGCGCGGATAGATTCGATTGTAGTCTCAATATCTGTTCCCGCAACAACTTTATGTGCTCCCAATGCTAACCCATATTTCTTAGCTGCTGTATTTAATGTTTCGTTTTCACTTAGTTTGATGAAAAAGTCTCTTGTTATACCCATTTTACATCCTCCTTGTAGTCTTTCATTATTATAATAATGAAAACGCTTTAAAAGGTCAAAAGAATTTTGTATATTATTTATTATTTTGTGTAAAATAACCTTTAATGATATTGTGGATAATTGAAAATATTATTAACTCGTGTAAAATGAATATTGCTATGAACCACAAGCGGTGCCTATTGTGCTGAGATGATACGCTTGAACCTGTAAGGTAATGCTTGCGCAGGAATGTGGCTTCTGGTTCATAAGCAATGAAAGGAGATTGGTTATGAACAGAGAGAGAACGGTCATATTGCTAGAAATTGCGATGATGGCAGCATTTGCAATGGTGCTGGATTTTATTGATTCACAGATTAAAGGGATATTCTTCGGGTTAAGCTTGAGCTTCTCGATGGTACCCGTATTATTACTGTCATTCAGAAGAGGTGTTAAAGCAGGAATGACGGCAGGATTCCTATGGGGATTATTGCAGATCGCAGTTGGAGATGCAGCAGGTAGTATCGTCCACCCCCTACAAGGCTTTCTTGATTATGCGTTCGCATTTACATTGATTGGACTCGCAGGACTTGCTGGACAGCCAGTCAACCAAGTGAAGATTGTAATCTTTACGGCGCTTGCAGTTTTTGCGCGCTACTTCATTCATTTCTTATCGGGATGGGTATATTTTGGAGCTTATGCGCCAAAAGGACAGCCGGCATGGTTATATTCATTAGTATATAATGGACAAGTTGCACTTATTAACGGTGTTACATGTATTATTATTCTGGTGATCCTGTTCACTGTAGCCCCGAGATTATTTAGTGTGGCAAATTATAACAAATATTAAGCTCTAGTCTTCGGACGGAGCTTTTTTATTTTGAGTGATAAGATCAGACTGGACAGGTTCAGAGCTTATTTCTATAAAGAATGGTAAGGAGATAATTGTTAAAAATGCGATAATGACCTTTTTAAGTAGTTTCATCATGTCCCCCTCTTGAATTAATTTAATCGTAGCGAAATATTGTAAATATCCGTTAAAAGAAAGATTAATTTATTGTATAAGATTGTAAATTTATTTTGTTGAGTACAATCTAAAGAGAAATTGTTATAATAAGGAGAAATAAATTAAAGGAGTATTGGGATGAGAGATCTAGGGGTATATTTCGGAACATTTGCACCATGTCATGTAGGACATCTTGAACAGATTATTCGAGCAAAACGTGAGAATAAAAACGCACTTGTCATCGTTTCTGGTTATGATGATGACAGAGGAGATAAAGCGGGAATGAGCTTGACGAATCGTGTGAAGGCAATGCGTGAACTGCTAAAGGACGATGAAAATGTAACTGTCGTTACACTCGATGAAACGAATATTCCAAGGTATCCTGCTGGATGGGCACCATGGCTCGATTTATTAAAGGATAAGATTCAGGAACAAGCAGTAAGTTTAGATTTACCGATGGAATCTGTAACGTTCTATGTGGGAGAAGAAGAGTATATTGAACCACTGGATACATATTTCACCGAAGCGTTTCTAGAAAGTGAGATACAGATTACAAAGGTTGATCGCAGAATTACCGGTATCAGTGGAACGTCGATACGAGAGAATCCGATATTAAACTGGGATTTTGTAACGCGTCCTTTCAGAAGATTTTTCGTTAAGAACATTTTAGTTATCGGAACTGCAAGTACAGGAAAGACAACACTCGTAAGAGACTTAGCAAGACGCTATTCAACGTCATATTCATTAGAATATTCAAGAGAATATCAGACAGCAAGACAAGTACGCGATGATGAACTGGATATAAAGGACTTACACACAATTGGAATTGGTCAGTTTGAGCTGAATCGTAAACATATCCATTCTCCAGGGACGCGTAAAGTATTCTTCGCAGATACAGATGTGATGACGACGAAACTTTATACAAAAATCTATGCACCTAAAGAAGATTATGAGAAGATTGCGCCCGTATTTGATTACTATATCTCACTTCAGACATGGGCGCTGATTATTGTATTACCACCAACAACGAATTATGTAGATGACGGTTTCAGAGACATGTCGATGGCAGACGAAAAAGCACGCCTTGATATGCATCAAATGTTCCTTGACGAAATTAAATATCAAGGCCTCGAAGATAGAATGGTTGTACTTAAAGGAGAAAGTTTCCAGGAGAAATACGAAGAAGCACATCGTCTCGTTGACGAAATACTTGCAGATGGCAAAGATAACTAAGGAGGCACATATGTTTTTAGTTAAAGACTTTAAAGGATTCACAACATATGAAAAGCTATTTTTCGGTCTTTTTATGCTCGTTCAAGTTGCAATACTCGTTTATTTCAGAATCATAGATGGTACGACAGACTGGCTGAATGTAGTAGCGAGTGTATCAGGAATTCTTTGTGTAATTATGAGTGCGAAAGGAAGGCTTTCTACATTCTTCTACGGACTCATACAAGTGGCATCATACGGATATATTAGTTATATGCATAAATATTACGGTGAAGTCGGATTGCAAGTAGTCTTTGGAATCTTCCAGTTTGTAGGATTGTACTTCTGGATTCGTAACATGCACTCAGATCATTTAACAGATGATCCAAATGTGCAGGAAGTAGATTCACGTGGACTAGATGTAAAAGGATGGGGCATTACAGCTATTATCACTGCAGCCATCTATAGTCTAGTAGTCTACCTGCTTGTTTCAAGGACAGATGCAAATCAACCGTTCGTTGATGGAATAGCGACAAGCTTAAGCTTAGTCGGACAGACATTGATGACATTACGTTATAAAGAACAATGGCTGTTCTGGATTCTGATTAATATCGTATCCATCTTCTTATGGGCACGCGGCATGTTCCAGAATGGCGCAATTGACGCAGCCGGCGTAACGATGGTTGTGATGTGGATTGGATTCCTGATTAATAGTGTATATGGCTATTACTATTGGAAGAAATTACAGCAAGTTAATATTGAGAATAGATAATATGAAGACCGGCGATTGCTGGTCTTTTTGTGTAGGAATAGAGGAGCTGATGAATCAATTTAATGGCAATAATTATGTTCATCTTGGCTCATAAAAAATAAACATGAGCCAAGAAGAGGGATTGGAAGTGATGAATCTGCTTAAGTTGGCTCATAAAAAATAAACATGAGCCAAGAAGAGGGATTGGAAGTGATGAATCTGCTTAAGTTGGCTCATAAAAAATAAACATGAGCCAAGAAGAGGGGTTGGAAGTGATGAATCTGCTTAAGTTGGCTCATAAAAAATAAACATGAGCCAAGAAGAGGGGTTGGAAGTGATGAATCTGCTTAAGATGGCTCATAAAAAATAAACATGAGCCAAGAAGAGGGGTTGGAAGTGATGAATCTGCACAAGATGGCTCATAAAAAATAAACATGAGCCACCTTGGTATGTGCAATCAAGCAACTGCTCTCAAAGTGGCACGTAAAAATAAAACACGTGCCACGTTGAATAATTAGTATGCAGGTATATCATGATTTAAAGATTTTTAACTATCTTTTAATAAAAGATAGTTGACGTATGAATAAAAATATACTATCTTACATTATAAGATAGCTATCTAATGTTAGGAGTAAAAAGATGTCAATTCATGATCAAATGATGAAAGGATTACTGGATGGGGCGATTCTAGGTTTAATTTCTCAAGGTGAAACTTACGGTTATGAAATACTAGAGAAGCTGAAAGAAAATGATTTTCCTGAAATTAGCGATGGAAGTATTTATCCTGTCTTATTAAGACTTGATAAAAAAGGTTATGTATCAACCAGAATGATAAAGTCTGATACTGGTGGCCCGAAACGTAAATATTATTCTATTACGGATGAAGGTTTAGAAGAGCTGAAATTATTTAATGAAAAATGGTTATCGTTAAATGAAGGCATGAATAATTTGATGAGGAGTGTTAATAATGTTGAGTAATGAAGCAGAGCATTTTCTATTACAGTTACGTTTGGAACTGATGTCTCGAGGTAAAAAAGATGAAGATATTGAAAGTATAGAAGAGGAATTGAGAGATCATCTAATTGAAGCTGAATCTCGAGGCGATAGTATTGAAAGTGTAACAGGTGGATCTGTTGATGAATATATAAAAAGCATATCTAATGAATTACCATTTGATAAAAATTTAATTAGTTTTATGTTTATGATTTTAATAGGTAGTTTATTTTTATCGATAATTCCCGATTTGGTAAGGGGAGATTATGAATTGTCATTATATAGATTATTTTACTATTTGACTATTACATTTGTTGGTTTACCATTAACAATATTCATAATGAAATCAATTTTGAAAAAATATGGTGACCACAAAAAATCATATATATTATTTGGTATTTACTTTATGATTACAACAGCTATATTTGTAGGAACAGAATTCATTTTAAAAAACATTGATAGTCCTATCGTATTAAAATTAGATAATAGCACTAGTTTCTATATTGGATTATCACTTGCAATTATATATATCATCGTTTGTATTATATTTAAACAATTCTATTTAATTGCAGTAGTATTATATCTTGTTTTTCCTGATCTAGTTGCAAAGTTATTAACATCGAAATCGCCTAATAGTGAAGAATTTATAACAATATCAACTATAACATTTACTATTCTTAATTTTGTTATAATAATAGCAGTAATCCTTTTCTTTAAAAAAACTTTCGACAAGGAGAAAAAGAATGCAGATCATTAATAATCCAAAACAGTTGGAAATTCTTAATATTTTATTTTCAAAAGGTAAATCATTAAAAGTAAAATTTCAAGAGATTATGAACGTTATCTCACAATAAAGTCAGTCAGGAGTTTACGATGTACAAATATATTTTATGTGATTTAGATAATACGATCCTCGATTTCAAAAAAGGTGAAGAAACTGCGATTAAGTGGGTGTTTGAGTCGGAAGGTGTGACTTTTTCTGATGAATTATACGCACGTTATCATGATATTAATGTCGGACTTTGGCGTGAGCTTGAAGCGGGTAGAGTCGATAAGCATCATGTACTGATACATCGCTTTAAAGTTTTCTTCAAGACGCTTGGTATTGATGTGGACGGTGCAGTGAAGGAGCAGATTTTTAGAGAGCATATTAATAACAGCCATGAGCTTGTGGACGGTGCATTGCAGTTTCTGGATTATTTGAAGCGTAAGGGCTACATCCTTTGTACTGCAACGAATGGGGTGTTCAATACCCAGATGAAACGAATGAAAGATGCTGGTATATTAGATTATTTTTCGCATCACTTCATTTCTGAGGAGATTGGCTATGAAAAGCCTCATCATAATTTCTTTAAACATTGTATCGAAACACTTGAAGTCAAAGATTTATCGGAAGTGCTGATGATTGGAGATACATATACGTCAGATATCATCGGGGCACATCAATTTGGAATAGATAGCTGCTACTATGGTGTAAGACAAGTAGATGCCACGTATCACGTTGAAGAATTAGAAGAAATTAAGAGTATCTTATAAGGGGAGATAGCGATGGTTGAGATTAGAAGTGTCAATATTAATGATGCTGAAAGGATTCTTGAGTATTGCAAGATTGTTGGTGGAGAAACAGATAATCTATTGTTCGACAGTGAAGGGCTGGGATTCTCAGTTGAAACAGAACGTACGATTATAGAGAATATTGCAATGAAAGAAAAGGATATTATGCTTACTGCAATGGATGGGGATAACGTTGTAGGTATTGGAAATATAATGGGAAATGGTCGTATGAGAATCAGCCATCAGGCACGACTTGCAATATCGGTGCGTAAAGATTACTGGGGACAAGGCGTTGGAAGTCGAATAATGCAGTCATTGATTGATTTTGCAAAAGAAAGGTCAATCGAAGTTATTACACTTGAAGTTTATCATGATAATGAATCAGCGATAAAGCTTTATCAGAAGTTCGGTTTTAAAGAAATCGGTTACTTTAAGAACTTCTCGAAAGTGAATGATGAATATAAAGATGCTGTATTGATGAATCTATATCTTTAAATTACTGTAGTGTGTGAATGTCAAGATAGCGGCCACTCGTACAAACTTAAACGCCATCCTCGAGTTCATTCTGCTTTACATCAAGCGCTATATTCCCTATTATCTAATTGAAAGAAGGGATAATATGAATAAAGAACAATTAAAAGCACAGATTTTAGAAGCGCATAACTTCCGCTTCGCTACGAAAGTATTCGATAAGGATAAACCTGTTGACGAAAATGATATGAAATTTATCTTAGAAGTCGGTCGATTGAGTCCATCTTCTATCGGCCTAGAGCCGTGGCGCTTCGTAATTCTAGAAAATGAAGCGGTGAAAGAAGAGATTAAACAGGTGGGCTGGGGCGCAGCGAAAGGTCAGTTAGATACTGCGAGTCACTTTGTTTTAATTTTGGCGAAACGTAATGCACGATATGATTCAGAACTGTTTAAAAATCATTTCGGGCCACGTGTAAACAATGATGAGATCTTACAGAAGATGATCAGCATTTACGAAAGTTTCCAGACGACAGATATTGATGTGGCAAATGATGAACGCGCAATATTTGACTGGGCAGGTAAACAGACGTATATCGCATTAGGTAATATGATGACAGCGGCAGCAGAAATCGGTATTGATTCATGTCCGATTGAAGGATTTAACTATGAAGCGGTTAATGATATATTAGCTAAACATGGCGTGATGAATCCTGAAGAAGAGGGAATCTCAGTTATGGTGGCTTTCGGTTATCGTGCACAAGGTCCAAAACGTCCGAAAGCACGTCGTCCATATGATGATGTGGTTAGTCGTTTTTAATTGTTAATTTAATGTAAATAAATACGCCAATCTTTAAGAAATCTTAACATCGCACTGCGTGTATTGATGTTAAGATATAGATGTCCTAGATTTATTAATGAAGAGGTGTCTATATGTTTAGAGATATGGCGTTTTACATTTTCGGTGGTACACTTGATCCATTTTTTCAATTGTTCGTGTTTGAGCCTATTGTCATCACGATTATTGCTTTAGTTGCTGCAATAATTACAAAGAAATCGTGGACGATGGCTATTGTTATTATATTGCTGAATATCATTGATAATGCAATTGATGTGAATTACTTGTACGGTGCTGAAGGTATCGGTTCGATTTTATATCATAATGTAACATTCTTCTTTACGAACTTCTTCTCGATGTTCTATGAATTTCTATTAAGCTTTATTATTGCAGGCTTACCATTTATGCATAAAAAGTTCGGAATCGCTTAATAAAAATGGGTGAGAGATATTTCTCTCGCCCATTTTTATTGTTCATGCATCTTTTTATATTGTTTCCCTTTAGAGATATAACGTTCAATATTCGCGGCCATTTCTGCTTTATCTTCCTCTGTCAGTTCTCGAATGACTTTGGCCGGGCGTCCAAATGCTAATGTATTGGGTGGAATCTTCTTCCCGGGTGGAACAAGAGAACCAGCACCGATAAATGCGTTTTCTCCGATTTCAGCCCCGTCAAGAATGGTAGAATCCATCCCGATCAATGCATTTTTATGAATAATCGGTGAATGGAGAGTGACGCGGTGACCGATTGTTACGTTGTCTTCGATAATAAGTGGTTTTCCACCTGACTGGTGCAAACAACATAAATCCTGTACATTTGTTCCATTTCCGATTGATACAGGTGCTACATCTCCTCGAATTACTGTGCCATACCATATTGTAGCATCACGACCGACAGAGACATCTCCAGTTATTACTGCGTTTGGAGCTATAAAGGCTGTATCATCAATTTGAGGAAGCTTACCTTCATATTCATATAACATACATTTCCCTCCATGAAATAAAATTATTTGTTATAATAATTTTATCATTAATAAGAAGTAGTATGAAATATAAAGGAGCATCATTATGTGGAAGTGGGAAACAGAGGGAACACCAAAAGGGGTCGTCGTCATCGTACATAATTTACTTGAACATCATGGACGTTACGCATGGTTTATAACGAGGCTGCGTAGAGATGGATATCATGTGATTATGGGAGACCTTCCAGGTCAGGGACAGACATCACGTGTAAACCGTGGACATATCGAGTCGTTCGATGTTTATGGCGAGAAAGTATTGGAATGGATAGAGGTCGCAGAAGAATATCAAATGCCCGTGTTCTTGATAGGTGTGGGTTTAGGTGGACTCATCGTAACAAATCTTCTGGAGAATGTTGATTTAAAATTAGAAGGTGTAGTATTACTATCACCTTTATTTGGATTTCAAAATACAGTGACAACTCGTAAGAATTTCCTGGTATCTGGTCTGAGCTCAATTTCGAAGGAAGCGAAGTTTGATATGAATATCCCGCTTGAGGACTTGACGCGTGTACAGGAGAATATTGATGAGCTGAAAAAAGATGCATTAATGGTACAGAAAGTAAGTTTTAATCTATATAAATCGATTATCGAATCTATGAAAGCGACGATGGAACAAATTCATAAGATTGGAGACGTACCGTTGATGATTATGTTCAGTGATGCAGATAGGGTTGCAGATGTTGATCAGATTAAATTGTTTGCTAAAGAGGTTAAGACATCAGAAATCTACATTAAAAACTGGCGTACGCTATACCACGAACTGCATAATGAACCAGAACGTGATAATGTCTTATACTATGTCGAATCATTTATGAATAACAGGATAAATTATATAGGATTGATTACAGAAGATTCGGGTATACAGTAAGATATTGTTTGAGGTGAGGTGGTAATATGTCTAAATATAAACATGAAGTGAGTGATATGGTATTACTGAACGAACTTCAGCAGGAGATTGATGAAATATTTGATCTCATCAGTGATAATTTCAATTTATCGAAAGAAGAATATATTGTTATGGTTAGATTGTGGGAGAAAGGTCCGATGTCGATGAAGGCTCTGGATGAATACTTGAATATTAAACCTTATAAACGCACACGATTTTATAATACGTTAGTTGAAAATGGCTGGATAAAAAAGGTGCGTCCAGCAGACGATGAACGCACGGTCATGATTTATTATAACGAAGAAAAACTTCCGATAAAGGAAGAGATTGTCAACTGTGCCTGTGAGTCTCTTAAAGGGAAAAAAGAAAAGATGAAGGCACACTTTGATGCAATTATGGAAATATGCGAATAAAAAACGCTGATCAGAAGATCAGCGTTTTTCTATTGCACATATAAAGGGTGGATTGTTCTTCTGATTGATAAATTCATACTTAAAGATATGGGCATCTTCTTGATTGAAATGTTGCAGATAGTTTAGTACAACCTCTTTTTCGATCTGGCCTTCAGCATGTCCTGGGTATATCACTAATATAATGATACCTTTTTTTTCAAGTATAGAAAATATACGCTCAATAGCCTGTACTGTAGTTTGTGGCAACGTTACGATGGATTTATCTCCTTTAGGGAGGTAGCCTAAGTTGAAGATTGAAAGACGTACAGGAGAATCGACGTAATCCAGAACGTTTTCATGGCCATCCAAGTGGTAATGAATATTATTGAATGCTGCTGTTTTATCCTTTGTGTTATTAATCGCTGACTGCTGTATATCAAATGCATGGATAACGCCAGTGCCCTGGAGCTGCTGTGCTAGATAGAGCGTATCATTACCATTGCCACATGTCGCATCGATTACCGTTGCGCCCTGTTCGATATATGTATCGATAAGGTTTCTTGCAAATGGAAGAATGCCGAGTGCTTTCATTGTTCAACCCCAAAATATTTACCTTGATAGCTGGCACGTTTTTTCAGTTCGTCATCAATGCCGTTTAATACTTCCCACTTGTTTACGCTCCACATAGGTCCGATCATTAAATCGATTGGACCATCCCCTGTTATACGATGGATAATCATTTCCTCCGGTAGTATTTCAAGTTGATCCGCCACAAGTTTTACGTATGTTTCCTGGTCCATAAATTCAAGCATTCCTTTTTCATACTGCTTGACCATCGGCGTCCCTTTTAATAGATGAAGCAGGTGGATCTTAATACCTTGAACGTCCATTTGTGAAACGACGCGTGCCGTTTCCATCATCATGTCATAATCTTCAAGCGGCAGACCGTTAATAATGTGCGTACAAATGTTAATATTATGTTTACGTAGTTTAGCGACACCATCATAGTAGCATTGCATATCATGGGCGCGATTGATAATGTTAGAAGTCTTCTCGTGAACTGTCTGCAGTCCAAGTTCCACCCAAAGGTAAGTGCGCTCATTGAGCTCTGCTAAATATTCAACAACATCATCTGGCAGGCAGTCTGGTCGTGTAGCGATTGACAAGCCGACAACACCTGGAATTGCAAGTGCGGCTTCATATTTTTCCTTTAACACTTCAAGTGGTGCGTGCGTGTTGGTAAATGCCTGAAAGTAAGCGATATATTCACCTTCCTGCCACTTTTCGTGCATCTTATTCTTAATCTTTTCAAACTGTACAGGAATAGGATCAACGCGATCTCCGGCGAAGTCACCGCTTCCAGCAGCAGAGCAGAACGTACAACCACCGAATGCGACAGTACCATCTCTATTCGGACAGTCAAAGCCACCTTCCAGCGCAACTTTAAATATTTTCTTGCCGAATTTATTGCGGAGATGGTAGTTCCATGTATGGTATCTTTTTTCATCAAATGCATATTTAAATGGTTTCATAATCTTCCCTCTTTCTTAATATATGGATTTTAACATATAATAGAGTTATTTGGGATAAAATAATATAGAAGGTGAGGTAATTCAATGAAAATGCCAAAAATTGTGTGGCTGCTTGTTATAGGTATGGCCGTGAACGTCACAGGATCAAGCTTAATCTGGCCACTGAATACAATTTATCTACATAATGAACTTGGTAAAAGCCTAAGTCTTGCAGGATTTGTCTTGATGCTCAACTCTGGCGCATCTGTGCTTGGTAATTTATTAGGGGGAACATTGTTCGATAAGATAGGAGGGTACCGCTCAATCTTGATAGGTATCGTTATTTCAGGGATCAGTCTTCTGGGGATTATATTCTTACATGGCTGGCCATGGTATGCGGTATGGCTCGTTATTCTTGGCTTTGGTTCAGGTATCGTCTTTCCTTCCATCTATGCTATGGCAGGTAGCGCGTGGCCTGAAGGCGGGCGTAAAACATTCAATGCCATCTATATCTCTCAGAACCTTGGGGTGGCGCTTGGAGCGGCGTTAGGTGGATTTATCGCTGACCTTAGTTTTACGTATATCTTCATTCTGAACTTCTTGATGTATGCGGTCTTCTTCTTTATCGCATTCTTCGGTTATCGTTCAGCTAAACCGATTGCCACGGGTAGCAATGTGATGCGTGATGTCGGAAATATTAAGGACAAAACTAAGTTCAATGCGCTCTTAATGGTTTGTACAGCCTACTGTTTGTGCTGGATTGGTTACGTACAATGGCAGTCGACCATTTCAAGTTATACGCAGGACTTAGGAATACCGCTTAAAGCTTATAGCTCCTTATGGGCAATCAATGGTGTGCTGATTATTGCTGGACAGCCCCTGATTGCACCCGTTATCAATCGGTTGTCAACACGTATAAAAACTCAGATTGCTATTGGATTTGTTATCTTTATCGTATCGTATATCGTGACAAGCTTTGCCGATACATTTCTTATGTTTATGCTTGGAATGGTCATATTAACAATTGGTGAGATGTTTGTGTGGCCGGCAGTTCCGACTATTGCGAATATGCTTGCACCGAAAGGACGAACAGGCGTCTACCAGGGGATCGTCAATTCAACTGCAACATTAGGGCGTGCGATTGGACCGTTGCTCGGTGGATTCTTAGTCGATGCGTATAATATGAATATTATGTTCACAGCGATGATCGTCTTTATCGGAATCGGCTTTTTCTTTCTCTTCGTATTTGACCGTAAGATCAACCTCTATGAATAAGAGTAAATATACACCGATTTTTTAAAATATTTGAATAATTCAAAATAATAGTGTGAAATTAAAAAATGTAACTTTTCAGAAAGGGTTGCGCAAATATAAAATAACCCTTATGATAGATTTAACTAGAGTAGTAACGTGAATCGTTTTCAAGGAAGCCAGTGGGTGCTGTGAACTGGTAAACGTGAAATGTGAACTTGCTGGGGTTTAAACTGAATCAACTAAAGCTGCACTATTAAAGTGAATTGCGGGTGGTACCGCGGTTGTCTATATGACAGTCGTCCCTATTTTTGGGATGACTGTCTTTTTATTTTAAAGGAGGAATCATAATGAGCTTTAATCATCAAACAATTGAGAAGAAATGGCAGAAGTACTGGTTAGATAACCACACATTTAAAACGACTGAAGATAAGGATAAGAATTTCTATGCATTAGATATGTTCCCGTACCCATCAGGTGCTGGTCTTCACGTTGGACATCCTGAGGGCTACACAGCAACGGACATCATTTCTCGTTTTAAACGCATGCAAGGTTATAACGTATTACATCCGATGGGGTGGGACGCATTCGGACTGCCAGCAGAGCAATATGCAATCGATACAGGGAATGATCCGGCAGAATTCACCGAGAAGAATATTGCGACATTCAAACGTCAAATTCAAGAACTGGGCTTCAGCTATGACTGGGAGCGCGAAATTAATACGACAGACCCTGAGTATTATAAGTGGACACAGTGGATCTTCATACAGCTGTATAAAAAAGGTTTAGCATATGTGGATGAAGTGGCAGTGAACTGGTGCCCTGCTCTCGGGACCGTATTATCAAATGAAGAAGTAATTGATGGTGTATCAGAGCGTGGTGGACATCCTGTGATTCGTAAACCAATGCGTCAGTGGGTACTTAAAATTACTGAATATGCAGATCGTTTATTAGAAGATCTAGAAGAGCTGGACTGGCCGGAATCTCTAAAAGATATGCAGCGTAACTGGATTGGTCGCTCAGAAGGTGCTGAAGTTGCTTTCGAAGTTGAAAATTTAGACCATTCATTTAAAGTATTTACAACACGTCCAGATACAATTTATGGTGCAACTTATGCGGTATTATCACCTGAGCATGAATTAGTTGCGGCAATTACATCAGAAGAACAAGCAGAAGCGGTAAAAGCATATCAGGAACAGGCAGCAAGAAAATCTGACCTTGAACGAACTGATCTTGCGAAAGACAAGACTGGGGTCTTTACAGGAAGTTATGCAATCAATCCATTTAATGGAGAACGTATGCCGATCTGGATTTCTGATTACGTACTAGCTTCATATGGTACAGGTGCAATTATGGCAGTACCAGCACATGATGAGCGTGACTTTGAATTTGCGAAACAGTTCGGATTAGACATTAAACCAGTGATTGAAGGTGGCGATAATACATCAGCTTACACAGGTGATGGTGCTCATATCAACTCAGGTGAACTTGATGGCCTGAACAAAGAGGAAGGAATCAGACGTGCAATCGAGCTGTTAGAAGCTAAAGGTATCGGTGAAAAGAAAGTATCTTACAAACTACGTGACTGGTTGTTCTCTCGTCAACGTTACTGGGGTGAACCAATTCCTGTAATTACATGGGAAGATGGTTCGATGACAACTGTACCTGAAGAAGAATTACCACTGATGCTACCGAAGACAGAACACATCAAGCCATCAGGGACAGGAGAATCACCACTTGCGAACATTGATGAATTTGTCAATGTCACAGATCCTGTTACAGGGATGAAAGGGCGCCGTGAAACGAATACGATGCCACAATGGGCGGGTAGCTGCTGGTATTACTTACGTTACATCGATCCGAAGAATTCTGACATGATTGCAGATCCTGAGCTTCTTAAAAAATGGTTACCGGTAGATCTATATATCGGTGGTGCAGAACACGCTGTGCTTCATTTACTATATGCACGTTTCTGGCATAAGGTATTGTATGATCTAGGCGTTGTACATACAAAAGAACCATTCCAGAAACTCTTCAACCAAGGTATGATTCTCGGTGAAGGAAACGAGAAGATGAGTAAATCAAAAGGAAATGTCGTGAACCCGGATGACGTCGTTGCAAGTCATGGAGCAGATACGCTACGTCTCTACGAAATGTTCATGGGACCACTTGATGCTTCAATCGCATGGAGCACAAATGGATTAGATGGTGCACGTCGTTTCTTGGACCGTGTGTATCGTCTGCTTGTAAATGAAGATGGCACACTCTCTAAGAAGATTACAGAACAACCAGTAGAAGCTATGGATAAAGTGTATCATCAAACTGTGAAGAAAGTAACGGATGACTATGAAACATTAGGCTTCAATACAGCAATCTCACAGATGATGGTATTTATCAATGAAGGATACAAATCTGAACAATTGAACATCGACCACATCCGTGGGTTCGTAAAGCTATTGAATCCAATTGCACCACACATCACAGAAGAACTTTGGGAAAAACTTGGCGGTACGGAATCAATAACGTACGAAGCATGGCCGGTATATGACGAAAGTAAGCTTGTGGACAGCGAGGTTGAAATCGTCATTCAAGTGAACGGTAAGCTTAAACAAAAAGCAACAATCGCGAAAGATATGGATAAAGCAGAAATGGAAACATTTGCATTATCACTTGAAGCAGTGCAGACAGCGATTGAAGGCAAAACTGTAAGAAAAGTAATTGCTGTACCAAACAAACTTGTCAATATCGTGGCAAACTAGGAGGACCTATGCTAGAAATCAGTAGTAAAGCATTTATCGACAAACTGCAGCATGAAACAATGGACGTCATCGATATACGAGAAGACTTCGAAGTACAGATGGGAATGCTGGAAGGTGCAGTGCATATCCCGATGAATACAATCCCTGAACGTCTGAACGAACTTGATGGTGATAAAACATATTATATTGTCTGTGCACATGGAGTTAGAAGTGAACGTGTCACGCAGTATTTAACTGAACAGCATTATAAAGTGGTTAACGTTCAAGGTGGCATGGCAGAAATAGAACAATTAATATAGTAAAGAAGCTAGAGACACAAGTCTCTAGCTTCTTTCGATTGATAGACTAAACGCACATGTCATAACCTGATAGACGGTGTTACATGTGCAGTCACTTCGATAAAATCAAAAAGATGCCAGAAACAAAGAGCGTTTCTTAGGCATCTTTTCGTGATTTTACTCGTGACTAAACGCACATGTGACAACCTTATCTACAATTTAATCCTGCGATGTATCCGGTAACGAGAGCGTTGGTAATGTTATAACCGCCTGTATATCCATGAATATCTAATACTTCACCACAAAAATATAGATTATCATGCAGCTTCGATTGCATCGTTGCAGGTACAATTTCTTTCACAGATACGCCGCCCCCCGTGACGAATGCTTTTTCTATCGATTGGGTACCGTTTACTGTGAATTTGAATCCTTTCAGCAGCTCGCAAAACTGTTCTACCGCTTCTTTCTTTAAGTGATGGCCGTTATCTTCTAGGTTCAGTCCAGCTTGTTCCAGTAAGAATAATAAGTAGCGTTCAGATACGAGTCCTTTTAAACTGTTTTTAATGGCTTTGTCTTTATTCGTGTCGATCATTTTTGTGATTCTGTTTTTCAGTGCGCCGATACTTTCTTGTGGAAAGCAGTCGATCATCATTGTAATGTCCTGTTTCTTCTGGCTCTTTTGTTCTTTATATACAAACTGTGAGCAGCGTAATGCTGCAGGGCCAGAGATACCGAAATGTGTAAATATCATGTCCATCTGGTGTGTGATGCGGGGTTTGCCGTTCTTACGCAGGACACTGAGTGCAACATCACGCAAGCTTAATCCTTGCAGCGTCTTTGCTTTAATGAATGGCGCATTCGAAGTTATGGGTACTTCAGTAGGAAAGAGTTCTGTGATGGTATGTCCTGCCTGTTTCGCAAATTCATATCCGTCTCCTGTTGATCCGGTATGAGGTACGCTTTTTCCTCCTGTTGCGATAATAACATTGTCAGCATAGATTTCAGTGGCGTCTTCGAGTCTGACCCCTTTAACTGTGTCCTGCACGAGAAGGGATGCGACCTTCTGATTCGTGCGGATATCGACGTTGTTTTTGACGAGCTGTTGTTTCAGTGCGTTAACTACGTCCTTCGCATTATCCGTCACTGGGAACATGCGGCCGTGATCTTCTTCTTTTAAGCGGACACCGAGGTTCTCAAAGTAATCGATAATGGCGAAGTTATCAAATGTATTAAATGCACTGTAGAGAAACTTTCCATTTCCTGGTAGGTGTTGTATCAATTCTTCGTGAGAGACACGATTCGTGACATTACAGCGTCCGCCACCAGAAATCTGGAGTTTGCGTCCTAACTTATCCTTCTTATCGATCAAGAGAACGGATTTCCCATTTTCTGAAGCACTGATCGCAGCCATCAGGCCACTTGGTCCGCCTCCGATAACTATAGTATTAAACATATTTGACCTCCTATTTTAAAATATTATACATTTATTTTATGGTAAAATATATGAATTCAGTAGTTAATATTTTTGAATGGTGTTATGATAATAAACATTCAAATGATAGAAAATATATAAAGATAGGGATGAACATATGTCACAAGGGAATTCGCTTGTCAGAAGTACTTTCATATTGACAGCAAGCATATTTATTACGAAGATTTTAGGGATTCTTTACATTATTCCATTCTATGCGATTATCGGTGGTGAAGCGAACTTATCGCCATATAATATGGCATATCCACCATATACGGTAATGCTTGTTATTTCAGCAGGCGGGGTGCCACTTGCTGTTGCGAAGTATGTATCAAAATATAATGCAGTAGGGGCATATAAGGTCAGCTATAAATTATATAAGTCATCACTTGTAGTGATGGGAATCACCGGATTACTTGGTTTTTTAATATTATATATGATTAGTCCGCTGATTGCTGAGGCTTCTGTATCAAAGGCTGATGGTACGTGGAGTGTGGAACAGATTACGGAGATTATCCGCGTTGTATCATTTGCGGTCATATTTATTCCGTTTCTAGCGACATGGCGCGGCATCTTTCAAGGATATGATTCCATGGGACCGACAGCTGTTTCTACGGTAATAGAACAGATTGCACGTATCGCATTCTTATTGATCGGTTCTTATCTTGTATTAAATGTTATGCATAAATCTGTGCTGCTTGCAAATGAGATTGCTGTATTTGCTGCTGCAGTAGGTGCATTCAGTGCAATTTTAACATTATGGTATTATTGGAGAAAACGTCGTCCTTTTATTTCTGAGATGGTGAATAGCGATACGACAGAGACAGATGTATCATATAAGGCGATGTATAAGGAGATTCTTCTTTATAGTATTCCATTTGTTATCGTCAGTCTCTGTATCCCCCTCTATCAGATTATTGATCAGTTTACGCATAACCGTGCATTAACAGCTGCTGGTGTACCAGGTGAAACGCATGATATGCTGTTAACGATGCTAAATACGACGACAAATAAGCTCGTTATGATACCGACGTCACTTGCAGCAGGGTTTGCAATTAGTCTGGTTCCTTCAATTACGAGAACGCATGCGTCTGGACAGATACGTGAGATGCATCATCAGATTAAGACTTCTCTCTGTGTGCTGATGTTTTTAACAGTGCCTGCTTCGCTAGGTATCATGATTCTTGCAACACCGCTATACACGGTATTCTATAGCTACAATGTAGTGGCGAGTCATCTGCTGTTCTATTATGCACCTGTTGCTATCCTGCTTGCATTGGTCAGTGTGTCATCTGCGATGCTTCAAGGTATCGATAAACAGGCGATGACTGTATATATCGTTGTGGCATCGCTCTTAGTAAAGCTTGTTATCAATTTTCCGCTCATCTATCTATTCCATACAGAGGGCGCCGTCCTTGCGACTGCAATTGCACTGACTGTCAATATTTTATGTAATTTCTATGTCATTAAGAAACATGCTGGATTTAAGTTCAGAACGACTTATAGGCAGATGCTGCAGATTTTGCTGTACAGCTTGATCATGGTGGTTATCGTGGAGATCGCTGTGTTGATTATGATTCAATTTCTCGATGTGAGCCAGAAATTCGATGCATTAATCGTGTTGATTATCGGTGCTCTGATTGGTGGCGTTGTCTATGCATATCTTTCTATGAAATCTCGTTTAGCAGATGCGTTCTTTGGTTCACGTATACAAGTTTTAAGAGAGAAGTTCGGGCGATGAGATTAGATAAATTTCTCGGGAACCATGGATTTGGTACACGTAAGGAAGTAAAGCTGCTCGTTAAGCGTGGTGCAGTAAAGGTGAATGACGTTGTAGTCAAGAAGTCAGATATCAAAATTGTACCGGAGAATGACATAGTTACAGTTTATGATGAAGTTGTTATGTATGAACCTTTTGTCTATATTATGCTGAACAAACCGGCAGGGTATATTTCAAGTACGAAAGATTACAAAGATGAAACCGTACTTGAACTGATTGAGGGATTTGAACATTACGAACTGCATCCGGTCGGCAGGCTGGACAAAGATACAGAAGGCTTATTGATACTAACGAATGATGGTCAATTTTCTCATGATGTACTGAGCCCTAGAAAGCATGTGAATAAGACATATTTTGCACGTGTTGACGGCTATGTAACAGATGACACTGTAGAGTTATTTAAAGCGGGTATTACATTGGATGATGGCTATAAAGCGATGCCTGCTGAACTTCAGATTATAAGTGCAGGAGAGATTTCAGAAATCGAGCTTGTCATTCAGGAGGGAAAGTTTCATCAAGTAAAGCGAATGTTTAAAGCTGTAGATATGACCGTAATCTATTTGAAGCGTATTAAGATGGGCGGATTAGCTTTAGATGAGAGTTTAACGCCAGGTGCATACCGTAAACTGACACTTGAAGAAATAAATTTTGTAAAAATGTAAGTCATATGTTTAATATATTTAAGTCAGGGTATAGATACAGTACAAATTAAACGAAGAGGTGTTATGATTATGGCTAACAACAATAAAGCAGGTTTATTAAGAGCAGCATTAGTTATCGGGGGAACTGCAGTAGCAGCAGTCCTGTCTAAGAAAGAAAATAGAGATAAATTATTAGATGAGTATAATAAAGCGAAGCAAGATCCTAAAGGTTACGCAGATACTGCAAAAGAAAAAGCGATGAACTTACAGCAAGTAGCGAAAGAAGAAATTAGCAAGGCAAAAGAAGATCCAGAAAGCTACAAAGCAAACTTAACACAAAAAGTTCAGGAAAAAACTGCTCCATTAGCTGATAAGCTTTCAAAAAAAGATAGCGTTGAAGAAGAAAAACAAAATTTCGATGACGAAGGTGGCGCAAACAATATCCATATCGTAACTGATAAAGATGTTGCTGATCAGAACCCTAATGCAGTAAGCAAAAACGACCTAAAATAATTTTGTTATGAGAATACATCACTTGTGATGTGTTCTTTTTTTCAATATTCTGTATAATAGAACTGTTAATATGATAGGAGGAATTATTATGTGGAGAGAAAAAGTAGCACAATATGAAGACAAGATTATCGAAGACTTAACAGGCCTTCTGAATATTCGCAGTGTCCGCGATGATAGTCTTGCAGATGAAGCGCATCCTGTTGGTCCGGGACCACGTGAGGCGCTGGATTACATGTATAAATTAGCACAGCGCGATGGATTCAATACGCATGATGTTGATCATATTGCTGGACGTATTGAAGCAGGTAAAGGAGAAAAGGTCTTTGGTATCTTAGGGCATGTCGATGTTGTGCCTGAAGGCAGTGGCTGGGATACCGATCCATTTAATGCAACGGTTACTGAAGACCGAATCATTGCACGTGGAACTTTGGATGATAAAGGACCGACAATTGCTGCTTACTATGCAGTGAAGATCTTAGAAGATATGCAGGTAGACTGGAAGAAACGTATACATATCATTATTGGTACGGATGAAGAGTCAGAGTGGAAATGTACCGATCGCTATTTTGAAACTGAGCCGATGCCGGATCTAGGTATCGCACCTGACGCAGACTTTCCATTAATCCATGGCGAAAAAGGTTTTTCATCATTTGATATCATTCAGACAAGTGATGAGGAAAGTGAAAAGACACCAGAAGTCGTATTGAAAGCTTTAAAATCAGGTGAACGTTACAATATGGTACCTGATCATGCAGAGGCGCAGTTAAGTGTCAATGAACAAATGGCATATGTTATCCAGAGTTTTGAAGGGTTCCTAAAGGACTTTAGCCTTGAAGGAAAACATTATGTAGAGAATGGTCAGCTGAAATTAGAGGTAGAAGGGAAGTCTGTGCATGGTATGGAGCCGTTCAAAGGTATCAATGCAGGATTGTATTTAATCCACTTCTTAAATACGCTTGATCTAGATAAGAAAGCGAAAGATTTCGTATCATTAGGTGATGATAAATTATTTGATTCACACTTTGGAGAAAAGCTCGGTGTCGCGACAGAAACTGAAGAATTAGGAAAGTTAACAACGAACATCGGTATCATCAGCTATACTGATGTGGATGGTGGTGTATATGGTGTCAACTTGCGTTATCCTAATGGCTTCGAATTCGACAAAGAGATTGAAAAAATTTCACAAACATTGGCACCGTACTTTGAAATTGAAGTGACAAAACATCAAGTACCACATTATGTCGATAAAAATGATCCATTTGTAATGAAGTTACTACAAGCTTACCGTAATCAGACAGGGGATATGACAGAACCTTATACGATTGGTGGCGGAACGTATGCCCGTACAATGGAAAAGGGTGTTGCATTTGGTGCGATGTTTAAAGATTCAGAAGATCTGATGCATCAGAAAAATGAGTACATCACTAAAAAGCAATTATTTGATGCTACTGCAATTTATCTGGAAGCAATACATTCAGTATGTGTAGAAGAGGAATAGTCAACTTAAGTAAAAGTTCATCATATGACTTAAAGTAATACTTGAATTAATAGAGAAAAGGATATAAAATTTAAGTAAGACATTAATTTGATCGGAATGAATAAGGCAAGAGATTTTTTCTCATGCCTTTTCTTTTTTCTTGAAACAGGAGGTGAAACACGTTGGAACATTTCTATCAGCTAGGTTGGACATTAGATTCCGCTGGCGGCGCATCTGGAGAAGCATACATGGCAGAACAAGACGGCAGAAAGCTTTTCTTAAAGCGTAATTCCTCTCCGTTTCTTGCTGCACTCTCTGCTGAAGGTATCGTACCAAAACTTGTATGGACGAAGAGAATAGAGACAGGTGAAGTTGTAACAGCACAGCACTGGAAGAATGGGCGAAGTCTGACACATATGGAAATGAACTCCGAACGTGTTGCACTACTGCTGAAGAAGATTCATCGTTCCAAACCATTACTTAATATGCTCAAGCGACTTGAGATGAAACCGATGGATCCAGAGTTATTGCTTAATAAGATCAATTCCTCATTATCTCGCAACGTATTAACACATCATACTGTTCGTAAAGCGCTGATCTATCTGGAAGAGCATATGCCGCAGCTAGAGCGCAAGTTCTATACCGTATGCCATGGGGATGTCAATCATAATAACTGGCTCTTATCAGATCAGGACGAACTCTTTCTCGTTGACTGGGAAGGTGCAATGATTGCAGATCCGGCAATAGATATCGGTATGATTCTTTATACTTATCGTGATACCATCGACTGGCAATCCTGGCTTGCAACTTATGGTATTGAATACACGCTGGATCTGGAAAAGCGCATGAAATGGTATACTATTATTCAGGCGATTGCGATGATTGAATGGTATGAAGAGAAGAGTCGCTATCATGATTTAAATGACTGGCTGAAATTTTTAGATGATGTATTGAATTTGAATCGTTTTATTTAAAGGAGTAGCACTATGAGAATGAGAAATAAACCGTGGGCTGAAGATTTTCTTCTGCAGCACGATGATATTGTCAGTATCGATCTTGCTCGAAAAGATCATATCGTTGACTGGTTTGATCAAGTACAGCCGATACATATCGAAGTCGGAAGTGGTATGGGCCGTTTTATTACGGAGATGGCTAAAGCGCACCCGGAGATTAATTATATTGGTATCGAACGTGATAAGAATGTTATGATTCGTATCGTTGAAAAAGCAGTGGAACAAAATATTAGAAATTTACGTCTGTTAACAGTAGATGCAGAAAAGCTGACAGAAATCTTTAATGAGGGTGAGATTGATAGAATCTATCTTAACTTCTCAGATCCGTGGCCTAAAGCACGTCACGCAAAGCGTAGACTGACGCACGAGAATTTTCTTAAAGTTTATGAAACTATTTTAGATAAAGATGGTGAAATTCATTTCAAGACCGATAATCAGGCGTTATTTGAATATTCGATCGAGAGTATGAGCCATTATGGCATGAAGCTTAAAAATATTAATCTGAATCTGCATGACAATGAACCTGAGGATAATATTCGTACGGAATATGAAGATAAGTTCTCAAATAAAGGATTTAGAATTAATCGATTAGAAGCTCGATTTTAAGAGGTATAGAAAGATGACTTTATAGCGCATCTTACTATGCTTCTTTTTTTATTTTTATATTTCATGTAGACTATTATTAAGGAATTCGAATTAATAGGAGGAGATGTTATGGATTTTAACGGAGTAATTGACCGCAGTGCAACGAATGCGGTTGCCCATGAAATGCTATCTAAACTGTATCAGCGTAAAGATTTAATACCGTTTTGGATAGCAGATATGGATATTGCAGTTCCAGAAACAATAACACATGCTTTACAGGAGCGATTAAGTCATCCGATATACGGCTATACAAACTGGAATAACGATCAGTTCTATCAGCCAATCCGCCATTGGTACAAGACACGTTTTAATCTCAATGTATTAAAGCAGGATCTCGCATATGCACCGAGCGTGTTATTCACAGTTACTGAAGTGACTCGCAGTGTAACAAATGAAGGAGATGGTGTTATCGTTAATATCCCCTCATATAATAACTTCTTAAATTTAATCAATGGAAATAAACGTATGATCGTCGGCTGTGATCTGTATGATGATGAAGACCAATATTCGATGGATTTTGTTCAGTTTGAATATTTATGTCAGATGCCTCAGAACAAAGTATTCCTGTTCTGTAATCCACATAATCCGACAGGTAAGGTGTTTACGAAAGAAGAGATTTTAAAGATCATCGAGATTTGTGAGAAGCATAATGTCTATATTGTTTCTGACGAAATTCATATGGATTTCGTTCGTCATGGTAAACATCAGTCATTGATTCAGTATATGTCTCAGTATGACAAGATAGTTGTTACAACATGTCTCGGGAAGACGTTTAATATTTCAGGTATTCCTCATGCCTATTATATAACGAAGGATAGCTATATGCGTGAACTGCTGCAGACGAAGATAGGAAGCGTCTATGGTATCGGTGCACCGAATATGCTAGGACTCACAGCAATGCGCGCAGCTTATATGGAATGTGGTGCGTGGGTAGATGCTCTTAATGAACATATTGAATCAAATATGATTAAAGTAGAGACATTCATTAACGAGCGATTGAGTGATGTCCTTGTATTCCGTAGACCAGATAGTACGTTTCTTGCCTGGATTAATTTTGAAGAGAGTGGGTTCAGTGAAATGGACGTTCAGGATGCGCTGCAGAATATCGGGCGTATCGCCGTAGGTATCGGGAACACCTATGAACTGTCAGCAAGTACACACTTTAGACTAAATGTTGCATGTAGCGAAAAGAAGCTTGATCAAGGATTAGCAGCAATAGAAAAAGCATTCTCATATTTAAAAGAGAATGCTGTAGATTAAAGCGACTGAATTTCAAACACATCTATGAGTTCACCACTATAACAATCAGCAATAAATTCATAAGTCGTGGTCTTCGTATTGATCATCCCGCGATAGACGTGTGTGATAGATCCAAACTTATGAATCTTTTCAGGGGTATAGTTGATTGCGGAACCTGTTACATCCTTATACGCATGCTTTGTTTGGTCGAGTACCTTTTTAGGATGCTTCATGGCCATACGATCTTTCGACATATAAAGTAAAGTGATGGTTACAGGAATGATAAGCAGATAACGTTTTTTCATAATATCCCTCCATTTATAAAATATTTTAACATAAAGGAGAACAATGATGACAAAGATATTAGAAACGATTAAAACATTAACAGAATTACACGGAGCACCCGGACATGAATATAAAGTGCGTGATTATTTAAAGGAAAGACTGACAGCATATGCAGATGAAGTATTGGAAGATGGGCTCGGTGGTGTGTATTTCTTAAAGAAGAGCACAAATCCAGATGCTAAGAAAGTAATGATTGCTGCACATATGGATGAAGTTGGATTTATGGTGACACATATTACCGATAATGGCATGCTTAAGTTCACATCGCTTGGCGGCTGGCCAGAAGATGTACTGCAGGCACAGCGCATGAAAGTGTTAACTCGAGACGGGAAAGAATATACTGGAATCATTGGAAGCCTGCCGAAACATTTCAGAACAGGAAATGAAGGGACACCACAAATTTCAGATATGATGCTGGATATTGGTGCCGAGGATAGAGAGATGGTCAATGCAATGGGGATAGCGCTGGGAGATACGATCGTACCTGAAGTTGAATTTAAGCAGTTAACTGATAATCGCTTCTTATGTAAAGCGTGGGATAATCGTTATGGATGTACCATAATTATAGACGTGATGGAAAGACTGAAGGATATCGCGCTTCCTTTTGATCTATATATCGGAGCGAATGTACAGGAAGAAGTGGGATTACGTGGTGCAGGGCCTGCTGCAAATATGATTCAGCCGGACGTTGCACTTGTGGTAGATTGTTCTCCAGCAAATGATATGATGGGAAGTAGCAGCGATAATGGACGACTTGGAGGAGGCACATTACTGAGAATTATCGATCGCACAATGATATTAAAGCCATCGTTCAAAACACTGATGCAGGAAACATATGAAGCGAATAATATCAATTACCAATATTATCAGTCTCCAGGCGGAACAGATGGTGGTCAGATTCATATTTCAAATGAAGGTGTACCGACAGCGGTAGTGGGAGTTCCTGCGCGTTATATTCATTCTAATCATACGATATTTGATATCCGTGATTATGAAGCAGCACGTGAAGGTGTGCTTGCATTACTGGATAGACTTGATGATAAAACGATCGATCATTTAAAACAGAATTAGTCCGAGTTATCCAGTATCTTTTTATTGACTTAAATCTTAAATGGTATAAAATAAGACCTATTCTGAGTAAATTGATATGAATAGGAGAATGGGAAATGAAAAAATTATTTGCAGTATTGACGGCATTATTATTTGTGCTTGCCGCATGTGGCAACAATGAAGAGGATACAAAGAAAGATAGCAAGACACTGACAGTTGGTACTGAAGGAACATATGCACCATTTACATTCCATGATAAAGATGGAAAGTTAACAGGATATGATGTAGAAGTTACTGAAGCAGTAGCAAAAAAAGCGGGTTATAAAGTTAAGTTCGTTGAAACACAGTGGGATTCAATGTTCTCAGGATTAAATTCAGGACGTTTTGATACGGTAGCAAACCAAGTGGGAATCAATGAAGAACGTAAAGATAAATACAACTTCTCTAAACCATATACGTATTCTGAGGGTGTATTAGTTGTTCGTAAAAATAACGATTCAATCCAGTCATTTGATGACGTTAAAGGCAAGAAGCTTGCTCAGACATTGACTTCAAACTACGGTAAGCTGGCGAAAGATAAAGGCGCTGAAATTACTTCGGTAGAAGGATTTAACCAGGCGATAGAAATGGTATTATCAAATCGTGTAGAAGGTACTTTCAATGATAAATTATCTGTCCTTGATTATCAGAAACAAAAGAAAGCAGCTGATATCAAGCTGATTACCGGTGATGCTGAGAAGAGTCAGTCAGGATTTGTATTCACTAAGAAGACAGATAAGAAAGTAATCGAAGATGTTAATAAAGCATTAGATGAATTGCATAAAGATGGTACATTAACAAAAATAAGCAAGAAATGGTTTGGCGAAGATGTTTCTCAAGCTTAATGAAGAACAGCTCCACGCATTAGATGCAGCGAAGCAAGCTTTTGAACCGATGTTATGGGGATTGATTAAATATTCAATCCCTATTACTATTGCGACGTTTATTATCGGGCTGATCATAGCGATTATCACTGCACTGATGCGTGTGTCACGTAACAAGTTCGCGCGAAGCATTGCCAGAATCTATGTCTCGATTATTCGTGGTACACCGATGCTTGTACAATTATTTATTATCTTCTATGGTATTCCAGAAGTTGGAAGGCTTATTACGGGAAATCCTGATATTAAGCTGAATATTGCCCCTGTTGTTGCTGCGATAATTGGACTCAGTTTAAATGTTGGAGCTTATGCCTCTGAAATTATTCGAGGTGGTATTCTATCGATTCCAGATGGTCAGAAAGAAGCAGCATATTCTATCGGTATGAGTGAATGGATGACGATGAAACGCATCGTTTTACCGCAGGCGATACGTGTATCTATTCCTGCACTTGGTAATACATTTTTAAGTCTGATTAAAGATACATCGCTGCTAGGCTTTATCCTTGTCGCAGAGATGTTTCGTAAAGCACAGGAAGTTGCTGCGACAACATACGAGTTCCTTTCGATATACGTGCTTGTCGGCTTAATGTACTGGGTTGTATGTTTCATTATTTCTGTTGTACAAGGGCAGTATGAGTCTCGTATAGAAAGGAAGTATCAGCGATGATCTCAGTGAAGAATGTCGTAAAGAAGTTTGGCGATAAGACAGTACTGAAAGATGTAGATCTAGAGGTGCAGGATGGTGAAGTAGTCGTTCTGATTGGTCGAAGCGGTTCAGGTAAGACGACGCTGCTACGCATGATGAATGCACTGGAACTGCCAACCTCAGGTACAGTAACAGTAGATGGTCTAACCTATGATAGTAACAACCGCAAATCACAGATTGAAGTGCGTAAAAAGTCAGGAATGGTGTTCCAGAACTTCCAGTTGTTCCCGCATATGACCGCACTTGAAAACGTGATGGAAGGTCTCGTACAAGTTAAGAAGATGAAACAGATAGAAGCGCGAGAAATTGCATTGAACCTGCTTGAAAAAGTAGATTTAACGCATGTGAAGGATCAGTATCCGATATCCTTAAGTGGTGGACAGCAGCAACGTGTCGGTATCGCACGTGCGCTTGCAATGAATCCAAAGGTGATGCTCTTTGATGAACCAACATCTGCGCTTGACCCTGAACTTGTCCAAGATGTGCTAAGTGTTATTAAAGATCTGCGTGATGAAGGCATGACGATGGTTATCGTGACACATGAGATGAGCTTTGCGCGCAATGTTGCAGATAAAGTTGCTTTTGTTCATGATGGACGTATCGAGGAAATCGGAACGCCGGAGCAGCTGTTCAATACACCGCAGTCAGAACATTTAAGACGCTTTTTGAATGTAATTGCAGAATAAATTATAAGCAGCAGACCATTCGATAGTATAAATAGCGAATAACATTTCCGGATAGATATATCCGGAAATTTTTTATATGAAAATACGTCTATGTGATAAGTAATATGCTATTATAATTGTAATATGTAGGATTATAAATAGAGGACAAGGGGATAGTATATTGAAGAATCTACTTAAGAGATGGTTCATAGATGGCATGAGTTACATGGCACTTGGACTATTTTGCTCATTGATTATCGGATTGATATTAGAAACACTGGGGACAGAATTGAAACCGTTCTTCGATACATCATTACTCATTGAAATCGGCAAGCTTGCAAAGAGTTGTACAGGTGCAGCAGTAGGTGTTGCTGTTACGTATGGACTTGGAGCCAAGCCGATAGTCATCTTTTCTAGTGCAGTTACTGGGATGTATGGGTATGAATTAGGAGGAGCGGCAGGAACATATATCGTCAGTCTTGTGACAAGTGAGGCTGGACGTTTCTATAGTGGAAAGACAAAGATTGATATCATTCTGACGCCACTTCTAACGCTGCTTATCGGTGGTAGTGTTGCAAAGCTTATAGGACCATTAATTCAGCAACTGATGTTATCACTTGGAGAATTCATTTCATTTGCGACAGGGCAGCAACCGTTATTGATGGGCATTCTTGTGTCACTTGTCTTCGGTTTGACGCTTTCTAGCCCTGTTTCTAGTGCTGCGCTCGCGTTAATGCTTAATATCAATGGTACAGCGGCAGCGGCAGCAACAATTGGTTGTTGCTGTCATATGATTGGATTTGCTGTCACTGCTTACCGTGATAATGGGATTCAAAGTCTCGTAGCACATGGTATTGGAACTAGTAAAATACAGATTCCTAACTATATGTTAAGACCGATGATATTAATTCCGCCTGTGATTGCGAGTATCATTATCGCACCGATAATGACCACACTATGGCCGATGCAAAATGTAGCAGCAGGTGCAGGTATGGGGACGAGTGGATTTGTCGGGCAGATAATGACAATTAAGACAATGGGTTCCTCGCTTGAAACATGGCTGCAAATTGGTGTGTTTCATTTCATATTACCAGGTGTTATCAGTTATATTATATATGTGATGTTGTTACGGGCGAATATCATTAAACCAGGAGATCAGAAGATCTCGACAGGAGGAGAACGATGAAGGAAATTACATCAGTAGAAATGTTTAGAGAAAGTATAGAACAGCCGACAATAGCGATGTTTACTGCTGGATGGTGCCCAGACTGTCATTTTATTGCACCATTACTGCCAGAAATAGAAAGTGAAAATAAAGCATATCATTTTGTTTCCATCGACAGAGATGCATTTATTGACCTTGCTGTAGAATATGATGTGATGGGAATACCAAGCTTTATCGCATTTGATAAAGGTACTGAAATTGGAAGATTCGTATCAAAAGACAGAAAGACAAAAGATGAGGTCAATGCATTTATAAAAGGATTGTAGTTCAATAACTATTACTCCGTAGCTTTAAACTGATGGCTTTTTAATATAACCTTAGTAACCACTGCTTTTATATGCGGTGGTTTTATTGTACAATGAAAGTTATGTGAGGAGTGTTACAAGTGAATGTTTTTGAAATTAGAGATTACTTAAAAGATGCAATGAAAGAGGAAGCAGTAACCTTTCATTTCAATCGTAAAGAAGAGACTTTAAGGATTGAGCGAAATGATAATCATAAAGGGTTAACGATAAAGCTAGCACCCGTTGCAGCAAAATATAAAGAGAAGAAAGAAAAAATTCTTGACGAAGTACTATATTATATCAAAGAGACGATTCAAGCATTTGGAGATGCACAATCTTTTGATGGCCAACCGATAATAATGCCTGTTGTACGTGCGACAAGTTTCCAGAAAGAACAAAATGGAGTTCCTTTTTTAATTACAGAACATACTGCTGAGACGAATATTTATTACGCAGTGGATCTTGGCAATACTTATCGTCTAATTGATACTGAAGTACAGGAAGCATTGAATTTATCTGAAGCGCATATTAAGGAGCAGGCTTTATTTAATTTAAATGGTCTGAATAATCCTTATAAAACTGATGTAGTGAATGACAATACCTATTATTTCTTTAACTCGAATGACGGGTATGATGCAAGTCGCCTATTAAATAAGCAACTGTTGAAGTCGTTCCGTGAGAAGATTACAGGGGAGATGCTTGTCGCTGTACCACATGGAGATGTTTTGATTATTGCTGATATTCAGAATGAGACAGGGTATGATGTGCTCGCTCAGCTGACGATGCAGTTTTTCGCTAATGGTCTTGTACCGATTACTTCTTTGTCGTTCCAATATGAAGAAGATAGCTTAACACCTGTATTTATATTAGGTAAGAATAATGCAAAGCGTAATCAAGAAGCAATTCAGCGTATTGAAGCAAACCGCAAAAAATTTGAACAAGAAAAAAATAATAAGGAGTAATCATATGAATTTATTTTATAACGAAATTGTTGGAGACTATTTATTTATTACATTGGAACCAGTCGATGGTCCGTTTACATATGAAACAAATGGGGATATTATCACGATTAAAAAAGATGACCGTGTCGTTGGATATAATGTTAAAGGTGTACAGTCATTAAACCTTAAATCTCAAGGTGAGGTTAAATTAACAGAAAGTCTTGTAGATGATATCAATGCATTACTTAGAGAAAAGGGGCTTGAAACACCGCTCGAAGTTGATTTATCACCAAAGTTTGTTGTTGGGTATGTAGAAACATGTGAGAAGCATCCGGATGCAGATAAATTAAATGTAACAACAGTGGATGTTGGAACAGAAAAATTACAGATTGTTTGTGGTGCAAAAAATATAGCACAAGGGCAAAAGGTAGTAGTAGCCAAAGTAGGTGCAGTCATGCCTAGCGGAATGATGATTAAAGATGCAGAATTACGCGGCGTGCCGTCAAAAGGAATGATATGTTCTGAACGTGAACTTGGTCTGACTGATTCTGAAGAGAAAAAAGGTATTCTAGTGTTAGATGATCACTATACAATCGGCGAAGATTTCTTCAAAGAGAAGTAGGGTGATACGATGAGCTGGTTTGATAAATTATTCGGAGAATCAAAAGAGAATACTGAAGATATCAGAACAGAAAGACTGGATACCTCGGAAAATGACGTATATAGGCGCCCTCGTGGCAAGTTTCGTTTTCCGGTTGATGTGGACACTGTTAAGACAAAAGACAGTAATCATCATAAGACAAGCAACACAAAGATGGAAAAAAATGATGACCCCTTTATCCCTGTACAAGCACAGTATAAACATCAAAAGGCTTCGTTTGATGAAACATATGCTTCGAGACGACAGAGAAGAGCTGCGCGTAACCAACATCCCGGCTATAAGGTTGAAACCTCACCATTAGGAAAGAAACAAAGAAGTGATGCTCAAATAGAGAAAGCATCTCGTATGCACCAGCCTAAGTTTAAAGCTTCAGAAGTACCTTCAGCAATATATGGAACAAAGAGTCGTAAAGATCCTTCGATGTTAAAGGGACGTGCGCCTATTGTTCCTAAGAAAGGTACAGCCACGCGTCCTGCGACACCGACGCATCGAAAAGAGGATAATACGGTCAATATCGAGAATGTATATGCCTCTCAAATAGTTGCTGAAATCAGAAAAGAACGTGACAAGAAAATTCAGCGTCAGAAAGAATTTCAGGAAGAGCGTAGAAAACTTGCTGACCAGCAGGAAGCAGTTAAATCTATGATCAACCACGAGGCGATTGAACAAGAAGCGGAAGAGAAAATTCTTTCAGAGGACAATGTACTTGCAGTTGATGATGTCGTGCAATTATCAGATGATGTTATCACGTTATCTGAAGAAGCATTAGTTACTGATGTTGAGGTTCAAGCGGAGACACCGATTAAAGTGAATATCAGCGATGAGGACACAGAGGTTAAACTAAATTCCGGTGAATCTTATACTTTCAGCTCACGTGAACATGAGACTTTCATGGAAGAAAATATTACTTTTGAAAGTGCTGAAGAAGCAGTAGAGCCTGTACAGTTAGATGAGGAAGCGTTTGACGATGTATCTTTTGATACGGAAGATGAGAGGACTGAAACGATTGAAATTGAAGGTGAAACCGGTAGCGAAACAGATGCAACTGTTGAAACACCGGAGAAGGATGAAGGACCTGTTTCGTTAGAACCTGTGCTATTACCTGATACCAAGAAAGAGAAAGTCACTCCATTTAATGTAGTCATGACACCAAGTGATAAGAAGCGTTTAATGCAGCAACGAGAACAAGCGAAATCATCGCCACCAGAAGTACAGATCAAAAGCAATGAAACTTTAGAAGTCATACGAGAGGAGCAGCCTGATGCACCTGCTGAGCTACAGGAAGCGGACGGTGAAGCGAAGCTAAGACAGTCCAAGCGCAAAGGACCAAAGTATCTTCTTCCACCTGTCAGTCTACTGAAGCCTGCAGATAATATGGAACGAGATGAATCGTGGGTTGAAGAACATAAAGCGCAGCTTGATGATGCGTTCTATCATTTTAATGTGCCGGCAAAAGTAGAGAATGTCATCGTCGGTCCTTCGGTTACACGCTTTGAACTTTCAGTAGAGAAAGGTGTAAAGGTTTCACGCATCACGAATCTTCAGGACGATATTAAAATGGCGTTAGCAGCTAAAGATATCCGAATAGAAGCACCGATTCCTGGCACTTCGCTTGTCGGTGTGGAAGTACCTAATATTGAAACGCGTAGCGTCAACTTAAGTGAAATTGTCTTCAGTAAGAAGATGAAATTCTCTGATAGTAATCTCTCAGTTGCGCTTGGAGCTAGAATAAATAATGAACCAATGATTATGGATCTTGCGAAGATGCCGCATGGTTTAATTGCGGGTGCTACAGGATCTGGTAAATCTGTGTGTATCAACTCAATTCTTATTTCACTGCTATATCGTAATAATCCTAACGAATTGAAATTATTATTGATTGACCCTAAAATGGTAGAACTTGCGCCATATAATGATTTGCCACACTTAATTGCACCTGTTATTACTGATGTTAAAGCAGCTACAGAGAGTTTGAAATGGGTTGTCGGTGAGATGGAGCGCAGATATCAAATGTTTGCAGATGTCCATGTACGTAATATCACTGCTTATAATCAGAAAGTAGTCTATCAGGAAAGAATTCCTAAGATCGTTGTCGTGATTGATGAATTAGCAGACTTAATGATGATGGCACCACAAGATGTAGAGCATTCCATTGCGCGAATCGCTCAAAAAGCACGTGCTGCAGGAATTCATCTGATTCTTGCTACTCAACGTCCTTCAGTCAACGTAATCACAGGATTAATCAAAGCGAATGTGCCGACACGCATCGCATTTATGGTATCTTCTTCTGTTGATTCCAGAACAATACTTGATTCTGGTGGCGCTGAGAAACTGTTAGGAAACGGCGATATGCTCTATCTTGGAAATGGAATGAATAAGCCGATTCGAATACAGGGAAGCTATATTTCCGATAGTGAGATTGATGAAGTGGTGGGCTATATTAAGTCTCAAGGGAAGCCGAACTATCTCTTCCATGAGAAGTCTTTACTGAAGAAGTTATCAGAACAGCCGAAAGATGAATTGTTCAATGAGATTTGCAACTTTATGGTCGAAGAAGGGCATATTTCGACTTCTCAAATACAAAGACGCTTTCAGATAGGCTATAATAGAGCAGCACGAATTATCGATCAGCTGGAAGAAATGGGTTATGTCAGTGGTCAGAATGGCTCTAAACCAAGAGATGTACTGATAACCGAAAAACAAGAAGAATATTAGGAGATGAATTTATGACTTTATATCATTTTGTTGGTATTAAAGGTTCAGGAATGAGTGCGTTAGCTCAAATACTGTTCGATATGGGTGAAACGGTACAAGGATCAGATATCGAGAAAGAATTTTTTACAGAGAAATCTTTAAGAGAAAAAGGAATAACAATACTACCATTTAATCAAGAGAATATTAAAGAAGGTATGACGATTATTGCTGGGAATGCATTTAATGATGATCATGAAGAAATTGTGCGTGCGCACGAACTTGGACTTACTGTAACTCGTTATCATGATTTTCTAGGTAACTTCATGGGTCAATATACATCTGTAGCAGTTACCGGTTCTCACGGTAAGACGTCGACAACTGGATTGTTATCTCATGTAATGAACGGTGACAAGAAGACTTCTTATCTCATTGGTGATGGTACGGGTATGGGGATGCCTGGTAGTGAATACTTTGCATTTGAAGCCTGTGAATATCGTAGGCATTTCTTAAGCTATTCACCAGACTATGCGATTATTACAAATATCGACTTTGACCATCCTGACTATTTTGCATCGATGAGCGATGTGTTTAATGCATTCCAGGAGATGACGAAGAAGGTTAAGAAAGCAGTTGTTGCTTGTGGTGACGATGAGCATTTAAGAGATATCAAAGCAGATATCCCAATTTATTATTATGGCTTTAAAGAAGATAATAAAGTCGTTGCAAAGAATATGAAGACGACGCCACAAGGGACACAGTTTGAAGTATATATTGACGGAGAATTGTTTGATACATTCATTACTCCGATGTATGGTGATCATCAAGTGCTGAATGCTCTTGCTGTCATAACGATCTGTCATTTAGAAGGACTGGATAATGCGGCTGTAAAACGTGCTTTAAGCACATTTGGTGGCGTTAAACGTCGTTTTAGTGAGAAGATTCAGGACGAACAGATTCTTATTGATGATTATGCACATCATCCAACTGAGATTAAAGCGACGCTACAATCTGTACATCTGAAATATCCTGAGCGTAAAGTCATTGCAGTATTTCAGCCGCATACATTTTCACGTACAAGTGCATTCCTTGAAGATTTCGCAAATAGTTTAAAGCTTGCAGATAAAGTATATCTCTGTGATATCTTCGGTTCAGCACGTGAAGATAGTGGTGAACTGACAATCGGTGATCTGCAGATATTAATTCCAGGTGCTGAACTTATTAACGAATCCAACGTCAATCTGCTGAAACAATATAAAGATGCAGTGGTTATGTTTATGGGTGCAGGAGATATACAGAAAATTCAAGTCGCGTATGAAAATTTAAAATAATATGATATGATGTTTATTAACAAGGTATAAGGGTAATTTAGAGTATAACAAGTTAATAATTTTAGGAGGCGTTTTTATGGAATGGATTTTACCGATTGCAGGTTTGATTGCTGCGATTGCATTTTTAATTCTATGTGTATTCATAGGCATCACCTTGATGTCAGTGAAGAAGAACTTAGACCATGTAGCTAAAACTTTAGATGGTGTGGAAGGTCAAATTCAAGGTATCACACGTGAATCAACAGACTTACTTCACAAAACAAATCGTTTAGCAGAAGATGTTCAAGATAAATCACAACGTTTAAATTCAGTTGTAGATGCAGTGAAAGGTATTGGTGATTCGGTACAGAACTTAAACAGTTCAGTAAATAATGTTACTTCATCAATTACACATAACATCTCTCAGAATGAAGACAAGATTTCTCAAGTTGTTCAATGGTCCAACGTTGCAATGGAAGTTGCCGATAAATGGCAGATGAGAAAGCAGCGCCGTAATACTGTAAATTTTAACGATGATATTTATCGTACACCACAAAACAACTTCAATGAAACACACACTAAAGGCGATCATTTAGATCAGGACAAAATCAATGCAGGTTTAAAGTAAACCACTAAGGGAATGTACATAATGTACATTCTTTTTTTAGGAGGAAATAAGATGGAGACTTATAATAGAGATTTACATACACATACAGTTAAAGAATACGAAGTGAAAAAGGATACAGCAGCACGTGACTTTTCATTAGGACTTGTCGCAGGACTTACGGTAGGATCGATTATCGGTTTACTCGTTGCTCCAAAATCAGGTAAAGTACTGCAAGAAGAACTTGCAGAAAAGGTAGAAGTATTAAAATCGAAATCTATAGAATCATATACTAATCAAATTAAAAATGCTGAAAGCTTCAAAGAGAAAGCTGCTGCATTTAAAGCAGATCTTTCTAACGAACATCAAAGTGATCTAGAACTTCAGAAGAAAGCAATTAAAGCTGAAGTGAACGATGACACTTTGAAGCAGCCAGATGTAGTTGTGGATAAAGCATTAACGCCGAACAAGGATGAAGCATTGTTAGAAAACAAAAAAACGAAGCACATTGCTGACAATTTATCCCCTAAAAACAAATAATCACAAAATCTCTTTATAATATGATAAAATAGTAGGCCTAAAGTCTACTATTTTTTAATTTTAAAATAAAAGAGGTCAAACGATGAACGATTTAAATACATTACGTGAAAAGATTGAAACATTAAACATTGAAATATTGAAGCTGTTAAGTGAACGTGGTCAAATTGCAAAGCAGATCGGACAAGAAAAACGTAAGCAAGGCACTGCAATCTATGATCCCGAACGTGAAAAAGAAATGATCAATAAATTGCTGGATTTAAATGATGGTCCATTTGATGACAATGTTATCAAGCAATTATTTAAGGAAATATTTAAAGCTTCAACAGAATTACAGAAGTCTGATAGTGAGAAACATCTTTTGGTTTCACGTAAGTTAAAACAAGAAGACACTATTGTTACATTTGATAATGGAGGCATCATCGGTGCAGGTACAAAGTCATATGTATTTGGACCATGTTCAGTAGAATCTGCAGAACAAGTTGAAGCAGTCGCTAAAAATCTCCATGAAAAAGGTGAAAAATTTATTCGTGGTGGTGCATTTAAACCAAGAACTTCTCCTTACGATTTCCAAGGACTAGGAGAAGAAGGATTACAAATACTTCACGATGCGGGTAAGAAATATGACCTCAACGTTGTCAGTGAAATTGTCAATCCAGCGCATTTTGCACTTGCGGATCAATATGTTGATATATTCCAGATAGGTGCGCGTAATATGCAGAACTTTGAGCTCCTTAAAGAAGCAGGACGTACAAATAAACCTGTACTTCTTAAACGTGGACTGAGCGCAACAATAGAAGAGTTTATCTATGCAGCCGAATACATCTATGCACAAGGCAATTCAAAGATTATTTTATGTGAGCGAGGTATTCGTACGTACGAAAAAGCAACAAGAAATACATTAGATATTTCTGCCGTACCAATATTAAAGCAAGGTACACACTTGCCTGTAATGGTGGATGTTACACATTCAACAGGACGTAAGGATATTATGCTGCCAGTAGCTCGTGCTGCGCTCGCAGTTGGGGCAGATGGAGTGATGGCAGAAGTACATCCAGATCCAGCTGTTGCATTAAGTGATGCCGGTCAGCAGATGAATTTTGAAGAGTTCGAAAATTTCTATAAAGCGTTAAATGAATTTAAAAGTAAATTTTAACAATAAAAAATTTGCACAAAACAATCATTTAGAATGAAAAGTCTTTGAAAACGTGTTAGAATAATAAATAAAACGTTTTCAGGAGGAAAAAATGACCGTAACAATATATGATGTAGCACGTGAAGCGAAAGTATCTATGGCCACTGTATCTCGTGTCGTAAATGGTAATCCAAATGTGAAGCCTGCGACAAGAGATCGTGTAAATGAAGTGATTGAACGTCTGAACTATCGTCCAAATGCAGTTGCCCGTGGCCTAGCAAGTAAGAAGACTACAACAGTTGGGGTAATTATCCCAGATATTTCTAATATGTATTATTCAGAGCTTGCCCGTGGTTTAGAAGATATCGCTAAGATGTATAAATATCAGACAATCATTTCAAACTCTGATAATGATGCAGTAAAGGAACAAGAAATCTTTAATAACTTACTGTCAAAGCAAGTTGATGGCATCATCTTCTTAGGGGGCACACTGTCTGAGAAGACAGCAGATATGATACGTAAATCCAGTGTACCAGTTGTATTATCAGGGACACTCGATCAAGATGAAAGCTTACCTTCGGTGAATATCGATTATGTGGAAGCGAGCAGAGAAATTACCCATAAATTCATAGAATCAGGTGTGCAACGCTTTGCATTTGTTGGTGGAGGGTATTCCGAAAAAGCACAGATCGATGTATTAAGTGGAATAAAATCATTGCTCGAAGAACATGCGATGGAATTACCGGAATCAGCTCAATATATTGGGACTGAACAATATTTAGATGGTGAGAAGGCATATCGAGTGATTAAAGAGACGAATCCTGAAGTTGTACTATGCATTAGCGATGAACAGGCGATTGGTATCGTACATGCAGCACAGGATGACGGAAGAGTTATACCTGATGATTTACAGGTCATCAGTTTTAACAATACACGATTAGTGAAAATGGTACGACCGAAGCTTTCAAGTGTAATGCAGCCACTGTATGATATTGGTGCTGTGGGAATGCGTCTGCTTACAAAGTACATGAATGATGAACCGATTGAAAATCAGAAAGTCGTTTTACCTTATAGAATTGAATATCGTGGAACGACGAAATAGAAATTAAGGGCCTGGCGTATGCGAGGTCCTTTTTTATGGGTTGGTAAGGTGGCTCGTAAAATAAAAATAAGAGCCACCTAGTAATGCTGCACGACACGCGCCAGCATCATTTTATTTTTTTCTTCGATATCGCGTCTTCTAGGTATGACTGAGTACCCTTGTAGATCTTCATTCCATGTTTTTGGCATCTTTACTTGTGCTTTACTTTGCCACATCGTAATCCAGTCAGTTGGTATTGAACCTTCTAAATAGCTGTGTCCGAGCATCGCATTATATACTTGTGCCCAGGCGAGTGGCGCGACTTGAAAGATGTTATAACCACCACCTCCAACAGCAATCCACCTACCATTTGTATATTCATTTGCTAATCGAAGGACGATCTGTGGGATGTGTTGGTATGTCCTATGTGTACAAGAGAGATGTGTCAATGGATCAAGATAATGGGCATCAGCACCATTTTGACTTAATATAATATCCGGTTTAAAGAATTCACATGCTGCGCGTAAACTTTCTTCAAAGCATCCCAGAAATGAATCGTCTTCAGTATAAGCATCAACAGGTATATTCATACTATATAAATAACCTTCACCTTCACCCTTTTCAGTAATGGCGCCGGTTCCAGGGAACAGGTATCGGCCAGTCTCATGAATAGAATAGGTCATTACCTGATTATCATTATAGAAAGCAAACTGTACGCCATCACCATGATGTGCGTCGGTATCAATATACAGTACGCGCTGTTTATATTTACGTTTCATATATTCTATTGCGACTGCAGAATCATTATAGATACAAAATCCTGAAGCACGTCCAGTGAAGCCATGATGTAGTCCGCCACCAAAGTTGCATGCAGTATGGTCGATCTCATTCATGACAATGTCGCATGCAGTAAGCGTTGCGCCAACAAGCAATGCACTCATTTCATGCATATTTTCAAAGTTTGGTGTATCGTTTGAATTAAGTCCGAACTTGTTGCAATCACTGGTACTCAGTTCTCCTTGACCTGCTTTTTTCACCGCTTCAATATATTCTTTCTGGTGTACAAGCATCAGCTCTTCATCTGTTGCAGTGCGGGGTGCAACGATATCTTCTTCATACAGCAGTGATAAGCTTTCAAGTAATGATTTCGTAAGTAACAGGCGCATCTGATTAAAAGGATGATCATCACCAAAGCGATATTTCAGCAGTTTTTTTGAGTAGACAAATTTTGTCATAGGCCGCTTTCGAAAGGGTCAAGTACTGTGAATCCTTTCTTCTCCAGATCAAATATAGCAATATTTGGGTTCATCGCAATCATGCGCAAAGTTAAGATTTTTTTACCGATATGTTCTTTATCCCGGAATACGAGAATGCTCTCGATACTGATCTTATGTCTATGAAATACTTCAGTGACTGCGTGCATAATACCCGGTTCATCAGGAATGCTGATCTGGATGGTCGTGCCTGAACGTGTCACACCGGTAAGCTCGATAAATGTATTGAGCATATCTTTGCTGGTTACAATGCCCACAACTTTCTCATTTTGTACAACTGGAATACTGGCGATAGATGCATCATAAAAATCAACTGCAATATCTGCCACAAAATCAAGAGGGTGGCAGGTAATAACATTTTTTTGCATAATCTGTGAGATGGGTACATTATAATCAATTGCTTCATCATGTTTTAATAGTGATGGCAATACTTCTTTTATTTCACGATCTGAGATAATACCTTGCAATTGCTGTTCATCATCTACAATCGGTAGATGGCGAATGTTCTTATCATTCATCAATGCGATGGCCTGAGCGATAGAACCTTCTTTATTAAATGTAATACATGGTGATGTCATAATGCGTTCTACTAACATAATTAACCTCCTTATAAGAAAAAGCGATTCTGGAATCTAATATTATCGAATGCCTGTATCTGATCGTTTGTGATCCGTTTGCCGATTCGTGCCATCAGGCAGTTGGCCGGATGACTTGTAATTTCAGGATCATCAGTAGAGAATACTTCCATGCCACCAGCAGCCATCATCTTCTGCATAATCTTTTTATATTCGAATACATCAAGGCCACTGTTCTTTAAATCCCAATGCCAATAATATTCAGTCGTTATAATAATATAATCTTCCATTGCATTATCCAGCATTGACAGTTCAAGCATGGCCTTACCAAGACCTATTGCACGATACTGTTCACTAATTTCTATCGCACCAAGCTCTAATAGATAAGGTAAGTTTCCATCGCTCCATCGTTCTAATGGATCTGGATACAGATAGGTTGTATAGCCGATAATATTGTCACCATCTCGGCATATAATGATGCGTCCTTCGTCGAGATCTGCAATCTCCTGAATTGCTACAAACTGTTCTTTTGGAATTCTGAATGCAACGAGCCCCTCATCAAATGTATATTTCTTTAAGGTGTTACCGTCTACTGGACCTTCGACGATGATTGATTTTCCATTAGTTTCAACAATGCGTTTATAGTAAGTTTTAGTATGCTCCATAGTCACTCCTTAGAAAATAATTTTTATATTTTTTCGTTTGTCAAAATAAGCTAGACAATTCCTCATCTTCGATGAAACTCATAAATACTTCCAATGGTGTTTTATAGCCCAGCGAT
>NZ_PPRM01000049.1 GCF_002902665.1 Macrococcoides caseolyticum | reverse complement strand
TGAAAATTTAAAAAAAGAAATTCTTCGAATTTACAATTTATCCGGAGGTACATATGGTTACAGAAGAATCTATATTTATTTAAGATTATTTACTGAATATCAGGTTAACCATAAAAAAGTACAGAGAATAACTCAAAAATATAATATTAAAGCTTTGATTCGTCAGAAGAAGAAGAAATACATTCGTAGTACTCCTGAAACAACTGCTTTAAATGTATTGAACAGAGAGTTTCAACAAGATAAACCAAATAAAGTTTGGTTAACAGATGTGACAGAGTTCAAATTAAGAAACGGCAAAAAAGTATACCTTAGTGCAATCTATGATTTAGGTTCAAAAAAGATTATAAGTTATGAAATCTCACAAAGAAATGATAATCCATTAGTATTTAAAACATTTAATAAAGCCATAAATAAACATGATACTGAAGGTATTATTTTTCACAGTGATAGAGGATTTCAATATACAAATAGAAATTTTAACAAAAAAATTCAAGAAGCTAAAATGATCCAGAGTATGTCAAGAGTTAGCAGATGCATAGACAATGGTCCAATGGAAGGGTTTTGGGGGTTATTAAAATCGGAGATTTTTAAAAGTAAAAAATATATCTTTGATGATTTTAATCAAGCTAATAAAGAGATTAGAAATTATATTAATTTTTTTAACGGCAAACGTATATCATTAAAAATGGCTGCGCTAATACAAGCACAGCCGAGTAATTAATTTTTATTTTTTTAAGTGTCTACTTGACTGGGTGATGTTCA
>NZ_PPRM01000005.1 GCF_002902665.1 Macrococcoides caseolyticum | reverse complement strand
GCTTGAGGCAATCACTCTTGGGAGTGAACTTAATCACTCAAATTATTGGAATTAACGTTGACATATTGTCATTCAGTTTTCAATGTTCATTTTTTGTTGCTACAAGATAAAAGTTTAACACGTTTCATTCTTGTTTGCAAGCTTTATTTTGAAGAAGTTTTACACTCGCGATTTCTTAGTTTGAAATGTTTCGTGCGCCGTTCTTACTCAATTAATATTAAATGTTTGAGAACAAACTTTCAATAGCCTTTTTTACACTTTTTCAATTTGTTTTTCAAACGCTTAATCGTTGGCGTCGCTTGTTTTTGCGACTTTTATATCTTAACAAGTGAACAAATATTCGTCAAGCCTTTTTATAATTATTTTTCATTTATTATCCTTTCTTCTATATACTGCAGTTCTATCGATAAGATTATAACCCTTAATTTAATTATAGTGAGTTATTATAACAGTATAGATAGAATATGTTATAATTCTTGTCAGTATATATAGGAGATGATGACTTGAAGTTATTCAACAGAAAACCTACGAGTAAGATTAACAGAATGCGTACTTGGGCACTTTCTATTATATTTATTGCAATGATTGTAATGTATATAGGTGCGGCAATATTCTATTTCTCTCATAGTAAACTGCTATTTTCATTGTTTTTATTGATTGGTACATTATTATTCTTATTCAGTTTCGTAATGTATTTCTGGATCGGTATGCTATCGACAAGAACTGTACAGGTACGCTGTCCAAACTGTGAACATTATACAAAGATGCTTGGCAGAGCGGATATATGTGCTAATTGCAACCAACCATTGACACTCGATCCTACATTAGAAGGTAAAGCGTTCAATCAAGATTATAATAATAAGAGAAAGAGCAAGGCACTTGAAGAACAAAATAAAAACGGAAACTAATTAAAATTAGTTTCCGTTTTTATTTTGACATTCTGGACATACACCATAGATCTCCATACGATGATGGGTAACAGCATAACCTGTAATATGTTCTGCAATATTCTCTACTTCATCTAATCTTGGGTAGTGAAAATCTTTAATCTTACCACACGCTGTACAGATAATGTGGTAATGATTCTGCGTATCAAAATCAAATCTGCTCGCTGCATCACCATATGTGAGTTCCTTTACAAGACCACTCTCTTTGAAGACCTTTAAGTTATTATAGACAGTAGCCACACTCATATTAGGGAAATTCGGAGATAACGCTTTATAAATTTCATCAGCTGATGGGTGACTATCCGTTGCAATAAGGTACTGTAAAATAGCTTGTCGTTGAGGTGTAATCCTTACGCCAGTCTTTCTTAACGTGCTGATTGCTTCTTGCAGAAAGTCTTCCTGCGTATGAACTGACATTTGACCACCTCTTTTACTTTATAGTAATTCTATTTTACATCTTAAATTTCCATATTGTCAAATACCTAGTTTAGTACCCTTTGTCTAAGTCTACTAGATTCTTGAAGTTATGTTTATTATCAATTCCTATATTCATATTATCAACAAAGATATTTGTAGCACGTTGATTGTAATGGGTACTCAGCCCAGTTATATGCGGCGTCATAATCACGTTGTCTAATCTATATAATGGATGATTCGCTTCAAGGGGTTCATTATAGAAGACATCGAGGCAAGCAAATCTAATGACTTTATCTGTCAATGCTTGAATCAGTATATCTTCTTTAACTACAGTGCCTCTGCCTACATTGATAAACAATGCATCACTCCCCATCGCCTGGAAATCTTCATGTTTAAGTAGATCTATCGTACTTTCTGTTTCCGGCAATACATTGACAATTATATCTGATTGTTCAAATGCGCTTAGGCGTTCATCAATAATATATACTTCATCAAAATACGCTTTATCTTGCCCCGCTGTATTGATACCAATTACTTTCATATTGAATGCTTGTGCAATACGTGCAGCATACGATGGGATTTCTCCTGTACCGATAAAGCAGATGGTCTGCTCGAACAATTCTTTGTGTCTAATATCTGTTTTAAAGCCTTTATCCTGCTGTAATTTATAATATTCTAGTACATTTTTGTAGTCCGTCATAATATAGCTGAATATATACTCCGAGATCTGTACTTTATGTACGCCACGTGCATTCGTTAATATTATATTCTTCTCTTTAATTGTAGCAAGAGGTAACTTGTTAACCCCAGCTGCATACCAGGCTATCCATTTCAAATTCGGACATTGCAGGAGAAATGCTTCATCTATTTGCCCGTCATGTGAAATTAATATATCCATGCTTGCCTTATCTTCTTCAGTCATATCTTTTAACGCTATTGACCTAAAAGCATGTTCAGGGAACTGCGCTTTAAGTTCCTCCAATATTTCGCCAAGTTTTACATTTGAAATAATATTCATCATTTTTCTCCTTGTAATACCTTTTTTATTTCTTCCATCTGCGTCTTCACCTTGACACCATCAAATACTTGAAGGATTCGCGTATCGTCATCAAGAATGATCGTCGTTCTGACAATGCCCATTGACTCCTTACCGAAAGACTTCTTGAGCCTATATATACCTAACTGCTTTGAAAACGCATAGTCTTCATCAACCAGCAAATCGAATTTCAAATTGTATTTATTAATAAAATTTGAATGCTTTACTTTACTATCTCCACTTACACCATATACTTGTGCATCCAGTGCATTAAGTACATCTAGATTATCATTGAAATCACACGCTTGAGTTGTACATGTTGGTGTATTATCTCTAGGGTAGAAGTATAAAACTGTCTTTTTACCGAACAGATCTTGATTTGTAATGATTTCCCCATCTTGATTTTCCATCTTAAAATCAGGTAATAGCATTCCTTTTTCTAACATAAATAACACTCCATCCTCAAATATTGTATAAGTATATGATAGTATAGTAGACGAAAATACAAAACAAAAGAGGTCGATAAAATGAACTTTAGTAATTCAGAAGCAATACAAAATCGTGCAAATGCCGCAATTCTTGGAGGTGTTAACTCACCTTCTCGTTCTTATAAAGCCGTTGGAGGAGGTACTCCAGTGGTTATGGCCCGTGGAGAAGGTGCTTACTTCTACGATGTGGATGGTAATAAATATATTGATTATCTTGCAGCATACGGCCCGATTATAACAGGTCATGCACACCCACACATTACAGAAGCAATTAAACGTGCTGCAGAAAACGGTGTACTATATGGTACTCCGACTGAACACGAAGTTGTGTTTGCAGAAATGCTGCAAGAAGCAATCCCATCATTAGAAAAAGTCCGCTTCGTTAACTCAGGTACGGAAGCTGTGATGACAACGATTCGTGTTGCGCGTGCATACACTGGCAGAGATAAGATCATTAAATTTGCAGGATGCTATCACGGCCATTCAGATTTAGTGCTTGTAGCAGCAGGTAGTGGCCCTTCACAGCTTGGTACTCCAGACTCAGCAGGTGTACCAAAGAGTGTGGCACAAGAAGTAATTACAGTCCCATTTAATGATATCGAACAATTCAAAGAAGCATTCTATCACTTCGGCGATCAGATTGCGGGTGTATTAGTTGAGCCAATCGTCGGTAATTTCGGTATTGTAGAACCCCATGCAGGATTTCTAGAAGCAGTGAACGAAGTAGCACATAGTCACGGGGCGCTTGTTATCTATGACGAAGTTATCACTGCATTCCGTTTCTGCTATGGTGGTGCACAAGATATGCTTGGTGTAAAACCTGACTTGACAGCTTTCGGTAAAGTTATTGGTGGCGGCTTACCGATTGGAGCATACGGTGGACGTCAGGATATCATGGAACATGTCGCTCCTCTTGGTCCAACTTATCAGGCAGGTACAATGGCAGGTAATCCATTAAGTATGCAGGCAGGTATCGCTCTACTTGAAGTGATCAAAGCTGAAGGCACTTATGATTATCTGGATAAGCTTGGTGAGATGCTTGAGACAGGCATGAATGAACTGATTGAAAAATACAGTATCAAAGCCAATATTAATCGTCTTAAAGGTGCTATGACAATTTATTTTACAGATGAAAAGGTAGAGAATTATGAACAAGCTGAAGCGACGGATGGAGAAGCCTTCGCCAAATTCTTTAAATTGATGCTACATCAAGGAATCAACCTTGCACCTTCTAAATACGAGGCATGGTTCATTACAATCGCTCATACCGAACAAGATATTCAAGATACACTAATCGCAGTTGAAAACAGTTTCAAACAAATGTAGCTTGAAAAAGTATGCAATGTCATGTATAAGTGTACTAACGAATAAATAAATGAGGTCAAAATATGAAATTAGGTGCACGTATATTCAAAACTGGAATTGCTATTATCATTGCCTTGTTAATCGCACATCAAATCAATGGACAAGGCGCAATCGTTGCTGGTATCTCGGCATTATTTGCAATGCAACCCAATGTGTACAGATCATATAAAACGATCATCGAACAATTTCAAGGAAACTTAATAGGTGCTGTACTTGCAATAATCATGGCTTCTTTATTTGGTTTTCATATCGTCATTATCGGCATTACTTCTATTATGCTGATTTCAATATTACAGAAAGTCAACCTTTCACATGTCACAGGTCTTGCTGTAGTCACTCAGCTTATTATTATGGACCACCAGGACGGTGCGTTCCTGGAATCTGCTGTTTTAAGATTTACGTTCGTTATGATTGGAGTAATCAGTGCGTTTGTCGTGAACACATTATTTTTACCACCTAAATTCGAAAGTAAGATTTATTATCAATGTTTGAGTATCTCGAGTGATATTTTCAAGTGGATTCGTCTAGAAATTAATGGCTCAACAGAATTCCATGCAGTAAAAAGAGATATAGATAACATCCGCAGTCGTATCGAGAAACTTGAAGAACAGTATAACTTGTATAAAGAAGAACGTGCATACACGAAACAAGGCAGTATTCGGAATCTACGCAAAAAGATCATCTTTAAAGAGACTGTACTGGCAACGCGTCGCGCCTATGATGTACTGCGCAAAATTCATAGATACGAAAATGATGTCATTAATTTGCCGGAAGAACTAAAAGTTCAGATTAAATTTGAACTCGATGAATTAATGACACTACATGAAGAGCTGCTTATGCGGATATCAAAGAAAGTGCCCGCTACAAAACATGACTGTCAAACCGGGATAACCGAACCTTATAAGCTCAATATCATGGATGCATTTCTTGAAGAAATCAACACGACACCAAGTGATGCATATAGCAAGGAACATATATTTGTAATTATCGGGACACTATTTGATTATCGTGATAAACTCGAACACCTTGATCGTATTACACATAGCTTCTATAAGTTTCATAAAGAGGATAAGAAATTCAGAATCGAACATAGTGAAGAGTTATAATTTGTTCAACATAAAAGGGAGTGCGAAATCGCACTCCCTTTTATGTTATTGCCAACCATTATTCTCTTCTACCATGACTTTATCTTTTGATACGTGTGGATTTCCTTTTACAGTAAATCGATAAAGATAATCTACCGCCTCTTCTTTATTTTCGATTCCGATACGCTTTGATGCTGTAATTACTTTCGGTGTTCTACCTTCACTTATATTTACACCGTCATCATTTAAACGCGTTCCATTGTACTGCTCTCTTCTTATCCCTAAACTTTGTGTCAGCTTTCCTGGTCCGTCTGTCAGATGATTTTCACGACCTCTTCTCTGTATCATTGTATCTATTCCTGTTACAGGTTCGATTCCTCGGATAAGTACACCTTCAGGTTGTGTTCTATCTTTCGTTATAAAATTCATACAGTGGTGACCATGCATTGTATATACATAGATGGTGCCAAAATCACGATACATCATTTCATTCTTCTTTGTACGACGAAGCTGATATGCATGTGCTGCTTTATCATGTTCACCTAGATAAGCTTCTACTTCAGTAATATATCCACCGGTAACAGCACCATCTTGCTCAGTATAAATATACTTTCCGAGCAAGGCTTGTGCTGCTGTTAATGTATCATATGCCAAAAATGACAAATCCAATTAAATCGCCTCCTTCGGAACTCTATATCACTTTGCGATAACTAGAGACCGTTCAATTTCCAGCTCACTCATTTCTTTTGGAAACAATGAGTATTGCAGATAGACCTTGTCGAAGTCGCTATAGATTTAAATAGATAATTCTTAATCAACACTTTCTAAGTTTTGAATAGAATAGAGATTATAATAATGTTCATGCTTTTGCATCAATTCATGGTGGGTACCCATTTCAACAATCTCACCATCTTGAACCACTACAATCTTATCTGCATGTGTGATCGTCGACAACCTATGTGCGACGATTACTGTTGTTCTATCTTGAGATAGGGACTCTAATGCTTCCTGTATCACCGCTTCACTTTCAAGGTCCAGCGCACTCGTCGCCTCATCCAGTATAAGAATCGGCGGATTTTTCAGGAATACACGAGAAATTGCAACACGTTGCTTCTGACCACCTGATAACTTAACGCCACGTTCGCCTACTTCTGTATCGTAGCCGTCAGGTAAACTCATAATAAAATCATGGGCATTCGCCAGTTTCGCAGCCTGAATCATCTCTGCTTCTGTGGCACCAGGTTTTCCTAACAAGATATTATTACGAATCGATTCAGAGAAGAGAATATTATCCTGCATGACCATTCCTATCTGTGTACGTAAGCTTTCCAGTGTATAATCTTTGATCGGATGATGGTCTACAGTAATTTCACCTTGCGTAACGTCGTAGAATCTCGGTATTAGACTGATCATTGTCGATTTACCCCCACCGCTCATTCCAACAAACGCTACAGTTTCACCACTTTTAATATCCAGATTAATATTGTGTAATACTTCTGTATCATCTTCGTTATACTTAAATCCAACATTGTTAAATGAAATATCTCCTCGGTGAATCTGAATATCACGTGCATTTTTCGTATCTTTAATATCGTAAGGTTCATCAAAGAGCTGGAACATTCGGTCCATCGATGCCATACTTTGTGTTAATGTCGTTGATGAGCTGACCAGTCTTCTTAAAGGGCCATACAATCTGTCAAGATATGCGATAAATGCTGCTAATGCACCGACCGAGAGATGACCACCAATGACCTGCCATGCACCAAAGCCTACTACAAGCAATGGCCCGATATCTGTAATCGTATTGATCACAGCAAAACTTTTGGCATTCCATCTGGTATGATTCATCGCCTTATTCAAAAAGTTCTTGTTGCGTCTATCGAACCGCTTATTCTCCTCTTCTTCGATGGCAAACGTCTTGATCAATGTCATACCTTGAACACGTTCATGCAGGAATCCTTGCACTTCTGCCAGTGACTGACTACGTTCACGCGTAAGCCTACGTAGGTTGCCGAAGAAATAATAGACGCTGAACATATAGAATGGAAAGACGATCAATGACACAAGTGTCAGCTTGACATCCATCGTGAACATGATGGCAAGTGCAATGATAATCGTAACTAAGTCCAGCCATACATTCATCAGACCTGTTATGATGAAATCCTTTGTCGATTCGACATCATTGATAACACGTGAGATGACTTCTCCAACTTTATTGTTAGCATAAAATCTCACGCTCAGTGCCTGAAGATGCTTATAGAGCTTCTTTCTAATATCGTATAAAATCTTGTTGCTTGTCCATTGTGCAAGATACTGTCTGAAATACTCAACAGGCGGACGAATAACCGTGAAGATAAATCCAAACAGGAGTAATGCTTGCAGTAATGCTTCTTTCTTCTCTGCAACTGACATCGATGTGTTATCGATGACATCATCGATAACATATTTGATCAGTAATGGTATTAACAACGGAATTCCAAACTTTAATATCCCTATCATAATGGTCAAGATAATCAGCATCGTATAGGGTTTTACAAATTGCATATAGCGCTTTAACATATTATTCTCCTTCAATATTATTCTTCTTCGTTAATGAATCAAAAAACCGAACAATGCAGAAAACGACATACATTTTCTTCACACTGTCCGGATTTAACAAAGAGGATTACTGCTCTGTATCCTTAATCTTCCTTGATTCTCTTTTGAAAATGAAATCTTTCCTGCCAGACTTTAATAAAGTCCGGAGCAAATGGCCCTTTCTTTCTTTCAATCCATTGTTGCAAAATGTCAACGTTTCGCCTTAGGATCAAATCGATCTCTTCGGGATAGTTCATCTGTTTCATGTGCTGCTGATATTCATCTTCATCAAGCAGATGATACTTGCCATTTGGATATACTTTAATATCCAGGTCGTAATCAATGTACTTAATAGCCTCACTATCACATACGAATGGTGAGGATAAGTTACAGTAATAATACACGCCATCTTCACGGAACATACAGATGACATTGAACCAGTATTCTGCATGAAAATAGACGATTGCAGGTTCACGTGTAACCCAAGTTCGACCATCGCTCTCAGTTACAAGAGTACGATTATTCCCTCCGATAATGACATGATTTGTTCCTTTTAAAATCGTTGTTTCGGACCAGATTCTGTGAATTTTCCCATTATGTTTATAGCTTTGAATCTGCACATTCTGGCCTTCTTTTGGTATGGATTCTTTGACCATGTTCCACACCACCTATATTTAGTATTTGCATTTTAAATTATAACATAACTTTTTTCACATTTAACCTATTTCAACTCATCAATATATTTTTTGAATATTTTTGTCATCGATACAGGGAAATTGAAACGTTCTTTCTCCTCTATATCTATAAATCTCGCTTTATCTACACGACCTAATGCCACGGCACGATAAACTTCCATATCCCAAGTCACATGCGTAAACTGATGCTTAAGTGACATAAAAGCATCAGCTTCAACATATAAAGACATATTCAGCTGTTCTTCAATCGTATCTTGATGCGTGCCGATATTAAACATCGGAAACTGCCACATCGACTGCAGTAAACCAGTCGATGGTCGCTGTTCAATATATATCTTATCGTCATGCATAATCACAAGCACTTTCCAATGTTCTGTCTTCTTTTTAATCTTCTTTAGTTTGACAGGTCTTAGCTGTACAGTACCTGCTTTATAACTTTCACAATGTTGCTGAACTGGACAGAACATACATAGCGGGGACTTAGGTGTACATACAGTTGCGCCAAGTTCCATCAAAGCTTCATTAAAGTCACCTGCTGCTTTTGGTATGACATCCATCACCTTGTCTTCAAAATGACGTCGTGCTGATGAACTTGATATATCAAAATCATCATTATCCAATCTAGAGAACACACGGTAGACATTGCCATCAACTGCTGGTATTTGATGATTAAATGCAATGCTCATCACTGCTCCTTGTGTATAAGGACCGACCCCTTTCAACTTTAAGAAGTCTTCAGGATTATTCGGCACTACGCCATTATAGCTTTCCTGTACTTCTTTCACAGCACTATGAAAATTGCGTACACGAGAGTAATACCCAAGTCCTTCCCAATATTTCGTTACTTCATCAATCTCTGCAGATGCCAGCGTACGTATATCAGGAAACCGTTCTGTAAACTTCAAATAATAAGGTTTAACCGTATTGACCTGTGTCTGCTGCAGCATCACTTCTGATAACCAGATTTTATACGGATCTTTCGTTTCTCTCCAAGGCATCTCTCGTTTATTCTTATAAAACCAGTCCAGGAGATGCTGTGAGAATTGCTGTTTGTTTAACATCGCTTTCCTCTTTCTAAAAAAATTTAAATTCTAAGCATGAATAATTTATCATTATATTCTATTTGTTCTATAATAAAACTTGAAAGGAATGATACTATGGATACTGCCACTCATGTCGTTATGGGCGTTGCACTTGCTGGCCTTGCAACAATCGATCCTGCAGTAACTTCTATGTACCCTGCGGTTGTAACCACAGTTATGATCGGTTCACAAATACCTGATATCGATACCGTACTGAAGTTACGTAATAATGCAGTATATATCACTCATCATCGCGGGATAACACACTCAATACCATTTACATTATTCTGGCCAATTGTGCTGACGGTTATGATGATGCTCATTTTTAAAGTGGATGCCCCGTTGCACCTATGGATGTGGGCACAAATTGCTGTATTGCTGCATGTCTTTGTAGATATCTTTAATTCATATGGGACTCAGGCGTTACGACCGTTTACTAAGAAATGGATACAAATCGGTATTATTAACACATTTGATCCGATTATATTTATATCACATATCATTGCAATATTGTTATGGTATATCGGCTTTAACCCCATCTCTACATTTGGCAGTCTTTACATACTACTTATCGTCTACTATATCATTCGACGTATGCTGCAACAAATGATTAAGAAAAACGTCCTGTTACGTATTCCTAAAGATGAGACGGTCATCAAAGCATTTGTTGCACCAACAATCAGATTCTTTGAATGGCGTATTGCTGTCCAGACTGATAAGTATGACTATATCGGTAGAAGCTATAAGGGAAGTGTTCACTTTAGTGATAAATTCGCACGTAAGAAACTTCCAGATAACGTAGTGATGCAGTATGCGAAGCATGACAGAAACTTACGCGCATTCTTAAGCTTTAGTTCTATATATCGCTATACCATCACGGAAACGAGTACAGGATATGAACTTCGCTTTATCGATTTACGTTACTTAAAGGACGGACATTATTCATTCGTTGCAATTCTTAGCCTAGATGGCGCATACCGCGTCACACATAGCTACACGGGATGGGTATTCTCAGAAGAAAAATTACAGCGTAAGCTCGTTAAGAGTAAAATTTAACCCGAATATCGGCGTGTTATTAATGACACGCCGATATTCGGGTTTTTCTATAATTTAACTTTTTTACTACCTTTTTTATTTATATTAATTTCATCCTTCAAGATCGTAAATAAATAATCAAACCATGTATAGAGGATAACAAGTTCAAAAATAAAAATAACTTGTGAAGGCAGATTAAAAAATGCATTTGTTCCAAACACCGTAGACTCCTGTACCCCGTTGATTACAAAGTTGAACGGATTGAGTTTCAGTATGTTTATCAGTAAATCCGGCAAGTTTCCTGGAACCCAGAGAATCGGAGAAGTGACAAGGATAATAAGCAGAAGCAATACAATCATCGCTTTTATATTACGTGTTAAATGTCCCCCTAGTGCCACTATAGTACAGATAGGCATCAGTAAAATAATAGTCATCAGTACAAAGTAAAGAATACAAAATATATTTGTCGTTAATTCAATTTTATTTCCTAATGCAACAAGCTGCAGTACAATATAAGAAATTAAGAATATAAAGATAAAATTCATGATTTGTACTGTAATTAGTACGTAACTCGGTAGATTCGTAATATTAAGTACATAGCCTCTCTTATGTAGAATCTTCATCGCATAATAAATGGAGCACCCGATACACATAAACATCAAATACCCACTAAGCTGCCATATTTTTGTGATACGTTCTAACGGAAGACTCTCTGTAACATTCATGTAGAAGAATGTTACAGCTATTACAAAAATATTTAAGGTAAGCCAGGATAAATAGCGCTTCTGGTTATAATAAAATTCTAGCAACGCATTTTTTAATGTGTGTGGAATATATTTTATTGACAGGTAAATTTCATTCATGTAAACACCTACATCTGTATAATTAGCCACTCGCCTTTGCTGAAGTCAGCAATAGCGTAGCCATCATCTATTTTAATAATCCATTGTTCTGTACTAATATTGAATTTCTGTCTCAGCTTTTCTTCATTGACTATCGGAAAACTAATGCCATTCATAATATCATAGTCATTAAAGTGAAGGTAGATTTCATTTTTAGTGAGCTTAATTTTAAATCGATCGTTACTTTCAGGATAAAGTTCTTTGTTGATAACACTATGATGCTTCCCAAGGTAACCATTGAAGAATTCCCTGAAGTTCGAATAGTTGTCATACATATAGTCTTCAAGCTCACTTAACGTATACTCATCATACAGTGCTGCCGGATTAATATATATAATATCCTGTTGCTTAACTTCCATAGTTTTCTTCTGATAATCCACTTTATATGTTTCATCACCAATGCTAGAAATCGTCATAGTATGACCAGCCGGTAATTTCACCTTTTGTTCGCCTTGAAGTTCGGTCGGCTTATTTGTAACACCAATTGCATACTTTTCACGAAATTCATCCACATTTTTCTCTACAATCCCTTTTTCATCAGCTGCAACTTCTGTTTTCTTCATACCGATGTCGTTGATCATCAATAGGAACATCACTGCAATACCTGCGATTAACATCAATGTCGATATTAATATCCGCTGTAGTTTTTCATCAAAGATTGCACCACCATACTTTTTTATACGACTTAGCTGTTCATCCTTGTCGTGATTAAGGCTACGTGACATACGCATCTGAAGATCGAACAATTCACGCTCTTCATCCGTACGGCAGCTATAATAATCACTTACATAAGATTGATATAACGGCAGAATTTCATCGGGAGTCCCCGATTGCTTTACTTGCCCATGACTCATCCATGTAATGTAGTTTGCACGCGTTCGAATTAATTCCATATTCGAATCAATCAGCACGATAGCACGTCGTTCTTTCTTGAACATATCAATAACCATATGAAACTTCTTTTTAAAGTCTTTATCCATATACTGATATAGTTCATCAAAGATAATCACATCAGGTTTTATAAAATATGCAAGACTTACGAGTAGCTTCGTACGTTCTTCTATCGTTAATTGCTGGATCGAACACTTCTCCTTGCCACCAAGCTCAGCAAAGTCTATCACATGCTTACGCTTTTCGTTGTATGATTGAAGTGGCATATTGTACGTAAGGAAAATTGACTCGATCAGCTGTCTGACTGAAGTACTGCCTTCAAATATATGATTATGACTTGCAAGAAATGTTAAATATTCATTCTTAACGCGACCGCTGTTAGGTTCAACAACTTTAGCCATAAGTTTTCCGATAATGGATTTACCAGAATTCGGTAAGCCAACTAAAGCAAGTATTTCGCCGCGATAGAGATGAATCGTTACATCTTTAACTTCAACAACATGGTTCTTAGATTCAGGCACCATTAAATCTCTGAACTTCTGAAAACCACTGACTTGTCTGAAATACTTTGTAACATTGAGTAATCTTACTAAAATTTCACTCGTCATCTTTCATTCTCCTTATAATTGTAGCAATGCAAGTGGGATACCTTCTTCTTCAAGTGTTCCACCTAGTCTGAACCCCCAGGCAAACACACCTTTAACGCGGTCTACCTTAAAGTATTCCGGTGGGTTTCCTACGAGCGCATATACTTTGCCCGGCTGTACTTTCTGTGCATCGACTAAATAACTTTCTGCAATAAGTGCTTTACGCATCCATACTTCGTATTCATTCACAATACCCATCATTTCAGCTTTACGTGCTTTCTCTCTGTAATCTGCTGTAATCTGTTGTAACTCATGCGGCGTCATTTCAATTAATTTCTTCTCTTCCACTTAATCCACTATCCTTTATCTTTGTCATAATATCATCGTAAAGAAATCCTTTTTGCATTAAACTTTGTATAACTTTCTGACTAAGGACGTAACCTTCATGTTTTCTTGCGAGTCTCGTTACGGTTTTTTCGAACGCTTTATCTAACGCCAGATCACTTGTAACAAGTTTAACATTTTTCATCGCATCATTTGCAATATCCAAATTATACCCTTTTTGAATAAGAGTTTGAATAACTTTCTGTTCAATCATTTTAGCGGATTGCTTCTTTTCATATTTTCTCATAACTTTTTGAGCAATCTTATCGATACGCTCTGAAGTGATCAAACCTTCAAACTGTACATGATATTTATCTATAATCGCTTGTTCAACGCCCAGCTGCTTTAAGGTCTGTACGAATATTGCAGGACCTTTATCTGTTGTGTTCAGCAATGTATTCATATAACTCTTCGTATAATCATCGTGGTCGATATACTTATTTTCCTTACAATACTGAATGACGCGCTCGATTACTTCACCACGCACTTCATCGCTTGCGAGATAATTTCGCACTTCTGATTCTGTGCGTTTCTTATATGATAAATAGTTTAAAGCATTATTAATTGCAACACGATACCCATCATATTCACCGATGTTACGGAGATCTTCATCGGATAATATGAGATCTTTCCTCAAATTAAAATAGACATACGTCGCAGCATCAATACCGGCAAAGAAATTGCCATTTATATACAGATTAAATCTGTCTTTGTTATGCTTTTGAACTTCAATCTTTGTAATCTTATGTTCCATCATAACCCTCCATCACACTGTCCTCAAAATAAAAAAGACGAGACAGTATCTCGTCTTACATTATATTATAAACCCGTTAATGCTTCATTATATTGCATTTCAGTTATTACATTCTGCTCTAACATTTTATTTAACGTGAACTCTGTTCTGGATTTGAGCGCTGCATCATTCTGGTAATCATCGATCTGATAAACAGAAGGTGCATTGATTGCACTTGCTAATAGTGCACTTTGTAGAACGGTTACTTGTGGATAGTACGCATTACTTACATGTATACTCGTATTAAAATAATGGTTTGCAGCATCTTCAGCTGAGTACAGATTATCACCAAAGTAAATCGTGTTTAAATAATAACTTAATATCTGATCCTTTGAATAATTGTTCTCTATACGTTTAGCCACTACTACCTCTTTAATCTTTCTGGAAATTGATTTCTCATTGTTAAAGAAATAGGTCTTCGCCAATTGCTGTGTAATCGTACTCCCACCTTGAGATGCTTCACCATTTTTCAATGAGACAAATATTGCACGCATCGTACCTAGCCAGTCTACACCAGTATGTTTGTAAAACCTTTTGTCTTCTAATGCGACAAATGCACCGGTTAAATGTTTCGGCATATTATTTGCAGCAACGAATGTCTGTTTTTGTTCAATTGATTGCAAATCATCAATATTAACACGATAGCCCTGAAATATATTAAAACCAATATAAAATGTTAATAGTAATAACGGAATAAATAAAATGGATAAACATCCACACCCTTTTCTTTTCATGCAGTCACCTCTTAGTCAATATCATATCATCGTGTATGTTGAATAGGAATTATTATTGATAAATAGAGGTGAAAATCAATCTTAAGACCGAGAAAGGATATCTCCTAAGTGTTAATTCTCGATGAAAAACTGCAAAATCGGTCTTATAATCATAACAAAAAAGGCATCTCAAATGAGATACCTTTTAATAATGCCATTATTTAAGTAAATTTAATGATTCTCTATTGAAGTCTTCTAAATCATCAGGTGTACGAGATGTTACGATATTAGAATCCACAACTACTGGCTCATCTACAACTGTAGCCCCTGCATTTTCGAGGTCTTTACGCACTGATAAGAAACTTGTTAATTTCTTACCTTTTAATAAATCTGTATCGATTAATAATTGCGGTCCATGACAGATAGCAAATACAGGTTTTTCATCTTGAACGAAATGTTTCGTAAACTCACCGAAACGACCTTGCTCATCTCCACGTAACATATCAGGTGAGAAACCACCAGGGATAAGTAACGCATCGAAGTCTTCAGGTTTTACATCGCTGATTGCTTTGTCGACTTGAACTTCTGTATCTTCAGATTTACCTTTTACAGTACCTGTTTCCTTACCGATTACAGTAATTTCATGTCCTTCACTCTTAAGTGCCTCAACGGGGCTCGTATATTCTACGTCTTCAAATAAATTATCTAGTACTACTGCGATTTTCTTACTCATAATATAAGTTCCTCCTAAAATCGTTATAGTAATGTATACCCCGCTTTGAGATGATAAAACATCCATAATAAATTATGAGGAATATATTTATTATTTCCTTAATTTTCTTTTACGTGTAAGCCTCACTACAGCTTCCACTTGTGCTGTTTGAGGGAACATATCCACTGGCTGGATATACTCCACCTGGAATGCTTTCGTTAAATGTGCTAAATCTTTCGCCAATGTCGAAGGATTACAGCTCGTATAAACGAATGTCTTCGGTTTAATTTCATTGATTAATTTAATCGTTGCTTCAGATAACCCAGTTCTTGGCGGATCCACTGTTATTACATCTGGATAGAAACCTTCTTCAATCCATTCATTTAATTTCTCTGATGCATCGCCAACTTCAAACTTACAGTTATCCGCACCATTTAATGTAGCATTATATATGGCGTTGACGATACCGTCTTCATTCGTATCCATACCGCGGACTTCACCTGCATTATCTGCTAGCCATATACCAATCGTACCTGTTCCACAGAATGCATCTACCACATTCTCCTTACCTGTAAGTGCTGCTGCATCGCGTACTTCATTATAAAGTACAACAGTCTGTCTCGGATTAAGCTGGAAGAAGCTTTCCGCTGATAAGTCATAAATATGATCTTGTAATTGCTCACGAATCGTTTCCTCACCGGCAATAACAATTGTTTCATCACCCATAACAATTGATGTCTTCTCCGTGTTAATATTTAATGCAACACTTTTCACGCCAGCTAAACGCATCACACGTTCTGCTAATAGATCTTGTTTCTTTAAATGTCTAGTATTTGTGACGAACACAACTTGAATTTCACCTGTTGCAAGTGCCACACGTGTAACGATATGGCGCACACCTTTTTCGCGCATCGGATTCTTACAAGCATCGATGTTAAGTTCGCTCATAATCTTCTTCACTTCATTCGTCGTATGCATCGTACGGTTGTCCTGGACGATACATTCATGTAAGTCGATTAAGGTATTCGAGTGCTCCTTATATAACCCGGCACGCACTTTACGTCCGGTCTTCTCAACTGGAAACTGGTTTTTATTACGGTACGTGTAAGGATTATGCATACCTTTAACATCTTTAATTTTGTCAAGCTTCACGTGTGGTGCATATTTCGTCAGCGCATCTTCAACAATTTGTTTCTTATACTTTAACTGTCCACGATAAGAAAGATGCTGTAATTGACACCCTCCACATAAATCGAATACATTACATTTCGGTTTTACACGTTCATTTGATTTTTCACGAATCTTAACCATCTTTGCCTGTAAGTATTTCGGATTAATATCTGTTACTTGTGCGACGATGACTTCTCCAGGTAACGCCCCTTTTACAAAAGTAATCTTGCGTTTAAAGTAACCAATACCTTCTCCGTTGATACCGAGTCTCTTAATTGTTAAAGGAAACTGCTGACCGACTTTTACTTGTATATCTGTCATATATAATCTCCTTAATGTTTAATTGATTTTACTTTCTGTTCTAACTGATCAAGCAACGCTAACCATTCATCAATATCATGGATATCCGTTGTTTCAGGATTTACCGAATCAATCGTCTCCATAAAATCATTTAATTTTACTTTAATTTCTTCTAAAGAATCTTTAGTCATAATGTACTCCTTTTTATTCTATGAATGTATTCATTATGTAACAGATTTCTTAAACTTTCAATGTATTTATTGACAACACTCCTTACACGTTCATAATAGTAATCGGACAATAAATGGAAAGAAGGCAAATTATGATCGCTTTAAAAGATAAAATTTCAATTCACAATGATCCATGGGAAGCATACAAGGAAGTGGAGAAATTTGGTGAGACGAAGTTATCTAATATAGAATTTACGACGACAACACTATGTAATATGCGTTGTGCACATTGTGCTGTCGGTTATACGTTGCAACTCAAGGATCCAGATACAATTGATATGACGACGATACTTAAACGTTTAGATGAAGTAGAACACTTATCAACATTAAGTATCACAGGCGGAGAACCGATGTTCTCTAAAAAATCGATAAAAGAAACAGTAACGCCTATACTTGAATATGCTAAGTCACGTGGTATCTATACACAGATGAACTCAAACTTAACGATAAACTATGATCGCTATGAACCATTAATCGATCTAATAGATGTGATGCATATTTCTCATAACTGGGGAACGATCGATGAATTTGCGGAAGTTGGCTTTCACGTTATGGATAAGAAGCCACCAATTAAAGCACGCTATAAATTATATGAACAAATTATAGAGAACGCACGACGCTTATCTGAGGCAGGCATGTTTGTCTCAGCAGAAACGATGCTCAATAAAAGTACGCTACCTTATCTAGAGAAGATTCATAAGGAAATCGTCAACGACATGAAATGTGCACGTCACGAAGTACATCCGATGTACCCATCAGACTTTGCAAGTGATTTAAATGTGTTAACAATAGAAGAAACGAAAACTGCAATCAGACAATTACTATCATTTAGAGATGAGGATACATGGATGTTATTTGGTACGTTACCAATACTGCCATGTTCTATGAATGCAGATGACTTATCATTTTTAGATGACGTCCACAGTGCAAAGAACGTTACAGTCCGTAATGATCCAGATGGACGTTCACGACTGAATGTTAACGTGTTTACCGGAGATGTCATCGTGACAGACTTTGGCGATGAAACAGGCACAATCGATAATATTATTGACACACCACTCCAGGATGTATACGATAAGTGGAAACAGAGTGCTCTCAATCAGACGATTAACTGTCACTGCCCGAAAGTGAAATGTCTCGGTCCGAACTTACTCGTGAAAAATATGTATTATCCTGATATTGACTTTAAAGCTAACGAAAAACGAATGCACGAACAATAGAAATTAAAAAATCACGTGAAGCAGTATGCTTTACGTGATTTTTTGTTGAGCTTGTTTTGATGAGTGTACGTTTGACGGACACTCGTGATGTTATTTCTGCGCGAGTGTCACTTTTTTGGACACTCACTCCATACTATATCGTTAAATTATTCGAGAAAAACTGGTGCAGGTCCTTACTCTTACTTCGACGTTCTTTACGTACTTTTGCACGTTCTTTCCCGGTTTCATTCAGCCATACCTGGTCTTCAGTCTCAGCAACAACTTCTGGCACCATAACCGGCAGATTATGCTCATCTAATGCAACAAACGTTAAGAAACTGATCGCCGCCAGATGCTTTCTTTGTTCCAGTATATTTTCAGCAACTATTTTCACACAAACTTCTAATGAAGATGTCCCAGTATAGGTCACAAGTGCAACCATTGATACGATTTCTCCTGGTCTTATCGGCTGCAGAAAATCTACAGAATCTGTACTTGCAGTGACGACTGATCTCCCACAATGTCTTGTTGCTGCGATGCTCGCCACGTCATCAATCATCGCCATCAGCTTTCCACCAAACAATGTATTATGATGATTCGTATCCGACGGGAAGATCTGCTGTGTTTTCACAGTTCTTGATGCATTCATTGATTTTTTTGATCGTTCGCTCATATTTATTCCCCATTCATATATAGTTGACAATATTATATCAAACAAAGAAAGAGGATGCGGAATCTTAATCCGTATCCTCTCAATTACTATTAGTGAACGTTATCAGCAAAGACTTTCTTTTCTAACGCTTCTTCTGGTGTATCGATGATATCTGCTTCTTTAGAATCAAAAGCTTTAACTAAAAACATCATTAGTACGCCACCAAATACGAAAATTGCGAAGATAAACGCAATAAGTACAAACCACATCATAGCTACTGACATGTCCATCCTCCTCTTAACCCATTAGTAATCCTATTTTATCATTTAATTCTCTAAATTAAAACGCCCAATTTCCATTTAAGAAAATCTCTTCTTCGTTTCCTTCAGATGTTACACCATAAATGTTCATTTGTGCTGAGCCAATCATAAAGTCTTCATGTGTAATCGAGTTGTTCAGTCCTGCAGCTTCAAGTCCTGCATCATCCAGCTCCTTACCACCTTCAAGACAGAATGGATATGCTGAACCTAATGCTAAATGGCATGATGCGTTCTCATCAAACAATGTGTTATAGTATAAGATCTTAGAATTAGAGATTGGTGAATCATGTGGTACGAGCGCGACTTCTCCTAAATATTTCGCTGCGTCATCTGTATTTAGCAGTCCCTCTAATATATCTTGACCCGTTTGCGCTTCAAAGTCCACTACTTGCCCATCCTTAAACGTTAATTTAAAGTTATCGATAATATTTCCGCCGTAACTCAGTGGCAAAGTGCTAGAGACATAACCATTTACTCTATCTTTATGTGGTACAGTAAATACTTCTTCTGTTGGCATATTCGCCATGAACTCTATACCGTCTTTATTAATACTTGATGCACCACACCAAATATGACCTTCTGGCAATCCAATTTCAAGGTCTGTACCCGGTGCTTTATAGCGCAGTGCTACATATTTCTTATTGTTTAAATAATCAGCTTTGCTGTGAAGATTATGATTATGCGTAGCCCATGCAGCTTCTGGATCCTCACTATTCATACGTACGCTATCTAAAATTGCATCTAATAACTTTTCAAATGCTGCTGTTTCATCAAGTTCTGGGAATACAAGCTTCGCCCATGCAGTTGAAGGATAGGCTGCAACAGTCCAGCTGAACTGATCTGATTGCATCATCTTCATATAATCTTTAAAAGCAGTACCGTATGCCTTCATATTCGCAGAGACTTTCTTAGGATCGGCATCCTTTAAGTTTTCTGGACTTGATGAAATAAGTGCAAGCTGAGCTGCATAGTCATTCGCATAATCCATACGCTCATCCACTAAATATTGTGGTACACTTTCGAAACTTTCTTGTTTACGATACTTGAAGTTTAACTGCGCCAACTTATCGTCACTATAATTCACTTTAACATCGCTGGCACCCGCCTCATAAGCCGCTTCAACAACAAGATGAACGAAATCTTGCGCGTCCACCGTTGCGCGAATATAAACGCGTTGCTCAGGTTGAACGTTCATACCTACCTTGACAAGTAATGCTGCATACTGTTTTAATTGTTCTTCTTTATACATTGTAATCCTCCTTATTTACGTAAACTTCCTAATGCATCTGTGAGTGCAGACATTTCACTCGGTGAAAAGGTATCACGTTTTTTTACCATCTCGTAAATCTCTGTCAGTTCATCCATCTTGTTATCATCTATAGATTCTGGCTTGATTACTCCGATATTTACGAGTTTTAGTTTCTTAACAATTTCATCAATCATTTCTGCTTTATTCATGGGACACCTCTTCAATTTTTTAATCTATAAACATTTTATCAAACTATTCTTAACTTTGAAAATAATTATTTTCAAAAACTTACTCTTAATTGTTTATTCTATCTACATTTTGGCTATATAATAATTAATAAGTGCAGATAGCACATTTCTTATATTTGAGAGGAGAATATATTATGAACAACAAATTAGTCCCAGCTGTAATTGCCGGTGCAGTCATCGGTGCTGCAGTATCAATGGCTGATAGAAAGACGCGTAAATCAGTAAAGAGTACAGTCGTTAAAACAAAACAAAATGGTATCACACCACAGCCTTCAACAAAGAATAAAGTAATGAACTTAAAGGATGAATTACTTTACTGGAAAGAAACAATCGATGAAATCCGTCGTAATAACCCAGAGTTAGAACGCGCAATCTTAGATGCTAAAGATACTTTCATCGAAAAGAAAAACCAAAAGAAAATCTCAGGACCAAACGGTTAATTTAATATAAGTTGAGGTGAAATTATGTCAAAGGACAATAAGAGTACCTCTAAATTTCTGACTCAGGCTGCAAAAGGTCCTGAGTCTCATAATGTAGAGGTAGAAAACAAAAATAAGCTCTCTAATAAAAATGAGCAATATGTAGACAATCAAAGATTTAAATCAAAGCAGGCTAAGAAAGATGACGAAACATTATATGTTTCAAAGATTAATAAACCAGCAAAGTATAAAAGTGACGGTAATTTTCTAAGTATGTTACTATTTAGAATTGGTAAAGACGATGCTGCAGGATTATCTGCACAGCTCGCGTATTACTTCTTACTATCTTTATTCCCAATGCTGATTTTCTTATTAACATTAATCCCATTGTTTAAAGTATCACCTGAAACAATTACGAATATGATCGCAAAGAATGCCCCTGGAGATGCAGCAAATATGATTACTGATGTAATCTCTGATGTGATGAACAATGCCAATGGCGGATTACTATCGTTCGGTTTAATTGCGGCACTTTGGTCAGCATCTAATGGTATGACAGCACTAATGAATGCATTTAATGTATCCTATGAAGTTGAAGATGCCCGTAATCCTATCGTATCAAAGTTACTTAGTGTGTTATTTACAGTGGTGATGGTGCTTGTATTTGGTGTTGCATTAGCATTACCTGTATTCGGTGAACAAATTGGCAATTATTTATTTGGTCAGTTCGGTCTTGAATCACAATTTAAATGGATTTTCTCGCTTGTTAAAGTCGCACTTCCACTAATTATTACGTTTATAGTATTCACGACATTATATGCGATTGCACCAAATATTAAACTTCAATTTAAATCTGTTATACCAGGTGCTTTGTTTGCAACGATTGCATGGATTGGCGCAAGCTTCCTATTCGGATACTATGTAAGCAACTTTGGTAACTACTCTAAGACTTATGGTAGTATCGGAGGAATCATCGTCTTAATGTTATGGTTATATTTAACAGGATTTATCATTATTATTGGTTCACAGATTAATGCTATAATTCATGAAAAGAAACTAAGTTCTAATCAATAGTAATGAAAGAGGGATAACATTGACTTTATTATCAAACATGCTGGAATTTAATAAGAAGTTTGTTGAAAACAAAGATTATACACAATATGAAACATCTAAAGTACCAGACATGAAGGCTGTGCTATTAACATGTATGGATACAAGGTTGCAAGAATTATCAACGAAAGCACTTGGGCTTAAGAACGGCGATGTTAAAACCGTTAAGAATGCCGGCGCTACAATCACACACCCTTATGGTTCTACGATGCGTAGCTTACTTGTCGGCATTTATGCATTAGGTGCCGAAGAGATTATTATTATGGGGCATAAGGATTGTGGGATGGGTGGTCTTAATGTTGATACAGTTAAATCAACCATGATCGGTCGCGGTATTAAGCAAGAAGTGATGGATACGATTATTCACTCTGGTATCGACGTAGACCATTTCTTAAGCGGCTTTAACGATGTGAACGAGAACGTACGTGAAAATGTTAAAATGGTTTATAATCATCCACTATTCGATCGCTCAGTACCTGTACATGGACTCGTTATCGAACCACATACCGGTGAAGTAGAACTGCTGATAAATGGTTATGATAATGTAGAAACAGAACGCTAGAAGAGTGAGATGCGGACATCCGCATCTCACTCTTTTTCATTCTATTAAATCATGTTGAAATGCATAGATTACTGCTTGTGTTCTATCCTGTACTTCAAGTTTACTCAGTATATTGCTCACATGTGTTTTCACGGTTTTAATCGTAATATGGCTTGCATCTGCAATCTCCTGATTAGAATATCCTTTTGCAATCAGTAATAATATCTCTTTCTCACGTTCTGTTAACATATCATGTAGTTCTGCCTTTTGGTTCATACGTGCGCGCATCTTCATCATCACTTCTTTTTCAAATACAGATTCACCTTGATATGTTTTAATAATCGCATCTCTTATTTCTTCAGCGCTACTCGTCTTTAATATGTAACTGTCCACACCAGCATCTAGTGCTCGATATACTTCTTTATCTTCTATAAAGCTTGTAAGCATCACAACTTTCACCTTTGGCATTTGAGATTTAATTTGCGCTGTCGCCTCAATCCCGTCCATCTCATTCATTACCATATCCATAAGTACAATGTCCGGTTTAAGATTTAACGTCTTCTCTATCCCTTCTTTGCCGTTTGATGCTTCTCCAACAATTTCAATACCTTCTTGCATCGATAAATAACTTGATATTCCGATTCTGACCATCTCATGATCATCTACAAATATTACGCGCATGTTATGCCTCCTCTAATGGCACTTTCACTTCGATACGAGTGCCTGACTGTGGTGCCGATATAATTTGAAATGTACCGCCAATTTCGAGTGCTCGTTCTTTCATCGTATTAAGTCCGTATCTTGAATCATCAACTCGTTCAATATCGAACCCTTTGCCATCGTCGCTTAACCTGAGTATTACTTTATTTCCTGCTTTAAACAGTTCGATAACAATCTGCGTCGCTTCAGCATGCCTCAATGTATTAGAAATGGATTCCTGGGCGATTCTAAACAGATGATCTTCCACACCTTTTTCGAGCTGTATGTCTTCGATATCTGATGTGATATGAAGGGGTATCTTCTGTTTCAGTTCTTTTAGTAGTTGCTGAATGCCTTCTTCCAGCGTTCTGTTCCTCAGTCCGATTGGTCGTAAGTGTAGCAACAACGCACGCATTTCAAGCTGTGTTTCTCGTAACATTTTATCCAGTAATTCGAGCTGCGATCTCACTTTCTCTTCATGTGTCCCTGCTTTTAGTGCAGATAACATCATAGATGCGGCAAACAGTTGCTGACTCACAGAATCGTGCAATTCTCGTGCGAGCCTTTGTCGTTCTTCTTCAACGATCTGCTTCACCGTCTCTTCATTTATCTTATGTACATCGTTTGTAACCAGCTGATTCTGTCGTTTAATATTCGCCATCGATACGCTTACTTCATTAATTGCATGCAGTACATCAATGACTTCCATATTCTGATCGATTGTGGTATTGATTTGTACCCCGTCTTCAATTTGTTCAATTTCATTTTTAATAAGCATAAGTTGTTCGTTCTGGCGATATGCAACGATGGAGCCCATAATAATACATGCAAGTATAACCGTTACATTTAAAAATAAAAAGGCGGGTACACCGACAATTTGTGTATACAGCATTCCTTGAAAGTAAATGATGTTGACGAATATTCGATCTAGAATAAAGAACACAACCGCTAAACTATAGACAAGTATAAGCATTGTTCCGATCATCTTCGTATAATTATTCATCGGTACTGCACCTCGAGATCTCCTACGATTGACGATACGAATAGTTTAATCTCTACACCGTTTGGGTATCCTTCAGTTTCGTACACTACACGTTCGTTACGCGCTTTTTTCACATAATGCTCTTTAAAGTTGAGCTGTCCGTATAGCGTTGTGTAATCCACCTTCACTTGATAACGATGTGGTACTGTAATCGTCGTCTTTCCAATTGCATTGCGAATCACTATGATATTGGATTGCTTTAAGTTAGCAGCTTGTGTAAGATCGATGTCCATATCTCCAACAAAATGCTGCAGGTTCATATCTTCAAACTTGTATACCTTATCAGGTGTCGATTGAAAGCTCAGCAGTGACTGCTTATGAATCGACATACTGTCATCATTCGTCTGGATTACTTTCATTGGTTGTTTCTTATAGATAATATAACGGATCGCTACAATAACAATAAATAAGAAGATAACAATCAAAGTATATGGATTAGATAACATGCCAAATAACAGCATAATAACACCAATCCAAAGTATGATGAGTCCCCTCAGATTCTCTTTCATCATCATGCTAAAGTATATCATGAGCATACCAGCTACGATAACAAGCAGCATCCCGATTTTCACGAAGAAAATATAATAAATATTTGAAAGTAGTATTAATGTGAAGAATGCGATTAACATTTCCGAATTCACAATTTGCTTCAAAGCGTCACATCCTTATGGTTTTACGTTCGATAACAATAATATTTCATACTGTATATTTTGCTTTTCAATTTCTAAATTTGCAAGTAATTGTTCAATTTCATCAATATCATGATCAAGGTCATTAATTTTCTGTATTAGTGGCGTGCGATTATGTAAAAGCTTATTAGAAACAGCAGACTCAATCGCGTCAAGTTCCTCTTGTACATGTACTTTCTCACACGATAACTTTATAACTTCATTTATCTTCATACTTTTAAGTAAATTAATATCCGAAATCTTCTTATAACTTGCAGCAATTTGCATGTAAAAGGTATTTTCTATACATCGTTTGACGGTTCTATTGAGGTGCGTTTTAATCTTTCGCATAGTACTTCCTCCTACGGTTAGTACTTTAATTATAAAAAAGTTCCAAAGCCGTAAAAAGCGGCTCTGGAACGATTCTTTTCTCAGACTTTAGGACTAGTCTTCTAATTTAGTTAAAAACAATGGGCCTTCAGCTGTAACTACGATTGTATGTTCAATTTGTGCAACAAAACTTTTATCTTTCGTCTCAAACGCCCACTCATCCTTACCGTCTGTAACGATTGTCGCTTTAGAAGAAATGAACGGCTCAACTGCTAGTACCATTCCTTCTTTAAGCAGTACTTTATCCATTGGGTCATAATAATTCATAATGTGCTGTGGTTCTTCGTGCAAGCTCTTACCAATGCCATGACCTGTTAAGTTTTTAATCACTGTTAAACCATTCTTACGTGCAGTGGCATTCACCGCACGGCCTATATTGCTTAACTTCGCTCCTGGTTTAATCTTCGTCATCGCCTCATTAAATGCCATCTCTGCAACATCGATCACCCTTTGTTTCATTGGCTCTGAAGCTTCGCCAACTACGAATGAAATACCTGTGTCAGCATAATAGCCATCTTTACAACCTGAAACATCGACGTTCACAAGATCTCCTTCATTAATAATACGTGTCCCTGGGATGCCGTGTGCCACTTCTTCATTCACACTGATACAAGTATATCCTGGGAAGTCATATTCAGTAATCGGGGCGCTCTTCGCATCATGCTTTTCAAATAATTCCTTTGCAATATTATCAAGTTCTTTCGTTGTCATACCAGGCTTTGCCGACGCTTTCAATGTGTCACGGATTTCTGCACAAATTTTACCGATTGCTTGTAAACCTTCTAGGTCTTGCTTTGATTTTACGATCATAATAATCTCTTCTTTCAGTTTAATTTAAGGATATGTATTGATTATAAGGTATAAATTCAATATCATATATTCATCACTGTTTATTATAACAGACTCAAACTATTACACAATTGGAATGATTACAATGAAAATTAACTGGTTCAAGAAATTAATCGGTGCAAGAACAATCAAAACAGGGCTTGCGACGTTTTTGACTGCATTAATATGTCAATTATTAAATTTACCTGCAATCTTTGCAGTTATTACATCAATCGTTTCTATTGAACCGACTGCCCGCGCTTCATTGAAAAAGGCATTTGTCAGATTTCCTGCATCAATACTCGGAGCATTTATCGCAGTTACAAGTACATATTTCTTAGGCGATTCGCCTTTAAGCTATAGTATCGCTGCAACCGCAACAATATTCGTATGCTACAAACTGAAACTCTATGACGGTCTCCTTGTAGCAAGTCTTACGGCTGTAGCGATGGTACCAAACATTCATCAGGACTTTGCGTTTAATTTCTTCTCCAGGCTTGCTACAACGACAATCGGTCTAACAACAGCTGGTATCGTTAACTTCTTTGTGATGCCACCGAAATATCATATACAAATCGCCCAACTACTCGATGTATTAGAGTCGAAGTTGATGCACATGCTATCTTTACGTGCAACTGAAATTAATTCTGGATTGTCTGATCTAAGTAGTGCTACCCCACTTGTAGAAGAATCGAATAAACTGATTAATAAAATCGATACGTTGCTGCAATATCAAAAAGAAGAACTTCAATTTCATGAAGATAAAGCGATAAAATATGAAATTACACAGTTGAAACATCGTCTTGATGTTAATAGACTCATTCAACTTCATGTGAATCAAATGATTTTATTACCGGATGGGACATATTTTACGTTAACTGTTCAGGAAAAAGAAGCGCTGAATCATTTAGTTAATGCGTTCAAACAGTTTGGAGAGAATCGCACATATACGCCAGACAGAAAAGCACTCAGCCTACTTAAGATGAGCGTGAAGCATTTGACAGAGTTTGATGACAATCAAATGCGCAGTCATTACATCTATGAAATATTGATGATTAACAGATTACTGATGGATCACCCGAATAGAGTGAAATAAAAATACGGAACGTCTCGTTGTAGACGTTCCGTATTTTTATGGGGAGAATATTATATGAATGCCGAGGATTGGCCACTCACAGATACTTTTATGTGCGAGTGGCACTTTTTCGGACACTCACGCACACTCGCACACGCACCAAATCTAAAGTCTTTCAAATAATACATTATTCTCAAGGTGTACATGCTGGAATGTCTCTCGTTCAAGCATGGCTAATCGTTGATAAACAACTCTGTATGTACCACATGCATCCATTGGTGGCGTAAAGTCATTCGTAATTTCACGTAGTCGTTTAAGCATACCCCCCGCACCGTCATGTTCACTTTCAAGCTCATCAATATGTGGTTGTAGCTGAGCGCGCAACTCTTCTGTTGGATTGTCACTGTATTCGATAATTAATGGGAATACAGTATCATCTTCGTCTTTCGTATGTTCAATGAGTTCATCTCTTAACTTCATCACTAAAGTCTTCATTTCAATTAAATGCGGATGACGCTCCCCGTGTACTTTCGCCACTTTCGTAATGTACGGCATTAAGCTTCTGAACTCTTCTTCGAGCGGTTTATGATATTTATTCTGGATATAGTTAATCAAACTTCTGTTATCTAAATATTGTACATCTAATCCGTCACTTGATTCGTTGTCTAATTGGTTAATTTCTTCAAGTAATGTTTCAATCGGCGCGCTCTTTTCATGTATTGCTTCACTCAGAGAAATATCACCTCCGCAACAAAAGTCAATTCGATTTTTTCTGAATATATCCGCAGCTTTAGGTAATTGTTTAACGATATCTGATACTTTCATATTTGCTGTAATCATAATCATCACTCCGTTTTATTATTTAATACACCTTTATTATACACCTTTAAGATATATTCAAAATGTATCTTTAAGATTATTCTTTAATTTGTCACAAAAATCACTTCGTTAGTGATATTTCAATTTATATAAAAAACACGATGCAGAAAATAATAATTTCTACATCGCGTGTATTAGTAACATCTCACTATTACTTAATTTCAGTTACTTTTCTTCGAGTAATCTTCTTACAATTACTTGTTTTGCCGCTTCTTCGCGTACATTATCAAGTGTGACTTCCGGGAATTCAATATTTTTACGTTCACATGCTGTGCGCAATAAATAATCGGTAATTTCATGGTTCTTCGGTAATATTGGTCCGTGCAGATACGTCCCTAATAGATTCTTATAATGAAGACCCTCTTCTTTATCTTCATCGTTGTTTCCAAATCCACTCACGACACGGCCGAGTGTTCCGTAATTATGATACGTTCTTCCACCATGATTCTCAAATCCTACAATCTGTCCGAATGTTTCAGACTCAATAACAATATCACCTACTAAACGTTCTGGTTTAGATTCTGTATAGAAATCTAATATATTCAGTCCACGTAATTCCTGGCCGTCAGGTGTAATGTACTTCTCACCAAGGAACTGATAGCCCCCGCATATCGTAAGTGCAGGCATACCATCTTCTATCGCTGCTTTAAAGTCATCTTTCACACGGAATAGATCATCCGTGGCAATTTTCTGTTCACGGTCACTTCCACCACCAATAAATAGTAGGTCCGCATCGCTAATCTTAATCCCGGTTGTCGTATTAATGTCCGTGACATTTACATCAATACCATGCCACGCTGCACGTTTTTTAAGTGCAATAATATTTCCGATATCGCCATATAAATTGAGTTTATCCGGCATAAAATGAAATATTTCTATCGCTTTACTCATTCATTATGCCCTCCTTCAAAGTATGCTGTAAGTGTCTGATGCATCGGTTCAAGCGATGTATAGTTCGGGATACATACAGTATATTCTGGACGTTCAAGTACTGACTTTGTTGCTCGTCGAATATCTTGATCAACTTCAATATGCGCATCCACTTCTGCATATTTCAGTCTTAGCGCGATTTCTTCTGCACGATTCCCTGTACACATAATATAAGGAATATTTTGACGCGCAAGTTTCTCAAAATCCGCATCCCAGATCCATGATATATCTCTGCCATCTGCACCATTATCATTTAAGCTGATAATATAACTTTTAGCACCTTCTATCTTCTCACCAACAGAAAAACTGGCATTAAGTCCTGCCGGATTCTTCGCTAGATTGACAATTGCAGATTTGCTTCCTCTACTAAAGCGCTGCATACGACCATTGTCAGATTGATATGTGCTAAATCCTTTATCAATCGACTCATCATTTAATCCTAGTTCACGCAGCACACTATATGCTGCAATGATATTGAATACATTAAAATCTCCAGCAATCAGCATGTTGAATGTATAGCCGTTAATGACAGGATTTAAAAATGGATTCTCATTCAATGATTCTACTTCATATTTCGGTTGTTCACGTTTGAATCCACATGAACAATGGTAGTGACCAATCTGGTTGTAATGAATCCAATCATATATCAGCATCTTTCCACAGTTCGGGCAGTACTTACTTTCAATCATCGTACTTTCTTCAAATGTATGGGCATGACTCTTCATGCCATAGTATACAACATCATCACTTGCAATCTTTAACCGTGATACAAATGGATCATCTGCGTTGAGTATCAGTTCAATACCTTTACCTTTAATATTGTCGGCAATACGATCTACTAATATATCAATTTCACCAAATCTATCCATCTGATCGCGGAAGAAGTTTGTAAACACCATCTTAGTAGGAGTCATTTCATCCAGCACACGAGGTATTGAACCTTCATCAATCTCGATAATCGCGAGTTTCGTTTGTTTAGAAGACTGTACGATAAAGCTCGATGTGATACCTGCTGCCATATTAGCACCTTCTGTATTATGAATAATTGAAATACCATTTTTCTTTAATGTATGCCCAATTAAATTACTAGTTGTCGTCTTACCGTTTGTACCGGAAATAAACACAACTTCATCAACTTGTGCGCTTAATTTCCTTAATATATCTGAATCCATTTTACGTGCGATTTGACCAGGCAAATCCGTACCACGCTTACCCGCCATGATACTTAACTTCCTCGCGACTTTCGCAACATTTATAGCAGCAAATTTTTTCATACGTACCTCCTTATTCAACACTTTATTATATCATCATACAAATTATTCGCATATCAATTTACATTTGTATTTATCAGTATAGGTGTTATACCATATTATTATATTTACAATTTAAACTATACTATAATAACTGTAACGACTAAAGGAGGTTATATTATGCTATCTCAAACATTAACAGACGCTTTAAACAAACAGATGAACGAAGAGTTCCAGGCTGCACATGCCTATATGGCAATGGCTGCTTATTGTGCTAAAGAAAGTTATGACGGATTTGCTAATTTCTATGAACAACAAGCTGAAGAAGAGCGTTTCCATGGGACTAAGATTTATAACTACTTAAACGACCGTGATCAGCATGCCATCTTCTCAGAAATCAAAGCACCGAAGACTGATTTTGCCACAATTCTTGATACATTTGAGGCAGGGCTTGCACAAGAACAGCAGGTGACAAAGAACTTCTACAATCTAGCCGAGCTCGCAAAAAATGATAATGAGTATGCAACAATTTCATTCTTAAACTGGTTCTTAGATGAACAAGTCGAAGAAGAAGCAATGTTCAAGAAGCATATCGACTATATTCGTCGTATTAAAGATAATGCAAATGCACTTTATCTATATGAAAAGGAACTTGGTAAACGAGACTTCCACCCTGAATAATAAGGCGACCAGTAAACGATTTTGTTTACTGGTCTTTTTTAGTATGCATTAGAATCCCCTTCATTTCGCGTTAATTCATCAGAAATAATTATTGAGAAATATTATCAGTAGTGGTACACTTTCACTGAAAATAATTATCAATTATCTTAAGAAGGTGTTCATATGCTACATGTTGCTAATGCAAAGCGCAATGAAATGTACAAAATTAAATCAATGAATTTTATGAATCCACAAATGTTGCATCGATTATATGCACTTGGATTTACAGAAGGCAGCTTAATCAAAATCAAACAGAAAAGTCTATTCAAAGGTCCTTGTACGTTAGATAAAAATGGTCAGCAAATTTGCATCCGCAATTGTGATGCGTGTCAGATCATGCTGGAGCAAGTACATGGGTAGCACATACTGTCTGCTCGGCAATCCGAATGTCGGTAAGACCTCGTTATTCAATGCATTAACAGGGTCTTACGAATATGTGGGTAACTGGAGCGGCGTAACTGTAGATAAAAAGGTTGGTAAGTTAAAGGAGCAAGCTGGACAGCTAGTAGACTTACCAGGGATATACGACTTACTCCCTATTTCTAAAGATGAGCAAGTCGTGACACAGTTCTTACTGAATGAGTCATTTGACGGTATGGTCAATATTGTTGATGCTGCTCAACTTGAGAGAAACTTACTGCTTACAGTTCAATTACTGGAATTCGGTGCACCGATGATGATCGGACTCAATATGATCGACGTTGCATATAAGCGCGGTATTCATATTAATCATGACTTACTGATGAAGAAATTAAAGACACCTATTATACCCGTAGTGGCACGTACAGGGAAAGGGTCGACAGAAGTATTACATGCGCTTTCTGATACACATCTCTCCATGAATCGACCGCTTAAGATACATTATGATGCATGTATCGAAAGTGCAATCAACGAAGTAACGAAACATTTATCATCACTTCCTATCGATAAGAAACATCATAGATTCTTGAGTATTCAATACTTGCTCAGCAATCCAGCTGTCGTAGAATTTGTCGGTCAATCAGAGGTTCTTAGGCAAATTAAAGCAGCACTTGATAATAAAGTGAACGTAAAGCAGTCTATCCATCAATCACGTTCGCAGTTTATTACACAGCTATTGACTGATGTGGTGATTCACCAAGATGAAGAGAAGCAGCATCTAACTGAGAAACTGGATCGTATCGTTACGCATAATATATTCGGTATTCCAATCTTCTTATTTATCATGTGGTTAATCTTTCAGACAACATTCACATGGATTGGTACACCGCTTTCTGACAAGCTCGATGCGTTCTTTGCTGGACCATTAACGGATACTGTGAAGTCATTAATGGATGGTGCCGGCGTCGTACCTTTCTTACAAGATTTAATAACAGATGGGGTTATCGCCGGCGTCGGAGGCGTACTCGTATTTGTACCACAAATACTTGTACTGTTCTTCTTCATCTCACTGCTTGAAGATTCAGGTTATATGGCAAGAATTGCAGTAATTATGGATCGTGTTATGGAAATATTTGGGCTCAATGGTAAGTCGTTTATCCCGATGATTATTGGCTTCGGGTGTAACGTACCTGGTATAATGGCAGCACGTAGTATAGAAGAAGAAAAAGAACGCTTAACGACGATACTTATAGCACCGTTTATGTCATGTTCTGCTCGTTTACCTGTATATGCATTATTTGCTGGTGTATTCTTTAAGGAGAATCAGGCGCTCATCGTGTTAAGCTTATACGTTATCGGTATCGTCGTTGCATTGCTTGTAAGTTTAGTATTATCTAAAACGGTACTGAAAAATGATACATCTGTTTTTATCGTTGAACTCCCCCCTTACCGACTGCCATCAACAAAAACATTATGGCGCAGTACGTGGGAAAAGGGTAAAGGATTCGTACGAAAAGCCGGTACATTTATATTCGGTGGTTCAGTATTAATATGGTTATTGAACTATGCTGGCCCTGGAGGATTCAATGTTGATATCGATGACAGTTTCCTTGCAATGATCGGCGGGGCTATTGCGCCGTTGTTAATACCTTTAGGATTTAGCTCATGGCAGGCAGGCGCAACACTCATTCCCGGATTCCTTGCAAAAGAAGTTATCGTAAGTGCGATGGCAATCATTTATGCAGTTAAAGACGATGCACTAGTATCCATGATCCATACTCAGTTTACACCGTTATCAGCGTATTGCTTTATGCTGTTTATACTGCTCTATATCCCATGTCTCTCAACTGTTGCAGCAATCAGAAAAGAAACATCATCTTGGAAATGGACCTTGATTGCGACAACTTATCCTATCGCAACTGCTTATTTATTAACGATGGCAGTATATCAAATCGGATTATTATTCTAGGAGGTCAATATGTCTCTATTAATTAATATCATCCTATTCGTACTCATCTTTGGATACGCAATCTTTACGCTATACAATTTCTTTCAAAAGTCAAAAGAAGGTAAATGCAACAGCTGTGACGTAAAGCAGGACTGTGGGTGTGAATTACATCAAATTGACTTTGAACATCTAAAAAACAAGCAGTAGGCTTATTAAGCCTGCTGCTTGTTTTTGTTATTCATCCTTAATTTCAGCGGAGCCAGCATGATAATGATAATCAATAAATAGTTCATGTTACCGAGTATCGGATATACTTTGTTCACAAGTTTCGTAAATCCTACGAAACTTAATCCGAAACCTGCAAGCGTTGTTAATATATAAAACACTTTAAACTTCACTGTACCTACTATCGTAAAACGTGCTGTAAATGCGTAAAACATACTAAGTGCCGTATTAAAGATCATCGCAAATACAATTACTGACATTGCAACACCTAAAATTGGTGAGATTTCATTTACAATACCGAGCATCGGTAATGGTAAGTCTTTAACAGTCTCGATTTTAGAGAATATTGCAAGATGACTAAGTATAATCAGTAAACCTAATACAAGTCCTCCGACTAACCCTCCAAGTGCAGCGGCACGTTTATTGCCTTCAGAACCCCCGATAACAATTGCCATTGCAGCACCCAGTCCTATGTTCATCGATACGTAGTTCACACCTGCAATAATCCAATGTGGGAATGGTGAAGTTACCGTATTTGAAATATAATCTAGTTCTGCATGGGGTGTGTCTAATGTCACGATACAATAAATCGAAATAATAACAATCATAATAACTAGAAATGGTGTAATGTTACCGATAACCTTTACGATATGGTCAATTTTAAGCATTCCGGCGATAATTACGACTAATGCCATTAATGCTGTTCCATAAGCTGTCGGTATGCCAAATTGCTGTTCTAAGTTAGAACCAGCACCGGCAAGCATCACAACACCGAAACTAAATAACGTAATAATCAGTACAACATCTATTATCCAAGCTAACACTTTTCCGATTCCAGGATAATCTGTCAATCTTTGAATCACAATTTGGTGATCATCCGCTTCTGTCTTGCTACCTGCCCAGACAAGAATCATCCCGACGTACGCGAATAATATGGTTGATACAATCGCACCGAATATCCCCATTGTTCCAAAGCTTGTAAAGTACTGCAGTATCTCTTGCCCTGATGCAAATCCAGCACCTACGATAACGCCAATAAAGGCACTACTAATTAGAAAAACCTTCTTCATAATATCCTCCCAGTCTATTAACAAGTCAAATGATTACAGATTCCAGTAGAAATCATGTAATATTACTTGCATATCCATTAATTTATTCCCTATTTTTCTAGAAATAATTATTAATTTTCCGAATAAATGAAATATTAATTTAAAGGAGTATTTATGAATTCTTTCATTGCATTAGATTTCGAGACTGCAAACCATGATGCTGCATCAATTTGTAGTGTCGGTATGGTAAAAGTTATAGATAATATGATGACAGAAACCTTCTATACGCTCGTAAATCCCGAAACAAACTTCAACACTTCAAATATAAATGTTCATAATATAAAACCCGAAGATGTTATCACAGCGCCTACATTTAAAACTGTCTATCTTCATATGCTGTCATTCATTGGAGACTTACCAGTTGTGTGTCACTTTGCACAGTTTGATATGAAAGTCCTACATGCATCGATTAAACGTTATCACTTTGAAATGCCGACGCTACCCTACTTCTGTTCCTGCATTATGGCGAGAGATACGATAACAAACCACAGCTACAGCTTAAAAAATATGATGACATACTATAATCTTGATTTCCACGGTCATCATCACGCATTAAACGATGCAAAGGCATGTGCCATGATTACAGTGCGATTGTTGAAGAACTATGAGTCACTCAATCAATATTTAACTTATAAGCGACGCAAGAAATACATTAGCAGCATGTCGCTTAAGTCTAAGCGTGCACAAATGGCACGTTATCAGACAGATTTGAATCGTATCACGCCTGAGACATCTAAAGTAAATAAAGATCACCTATTCTATAACAAGCGCATCGCAATAACAGGTACACTGCACATGAAGCGCAAGGACATCGTACAGTATATCGTAAATAACGGTGGTATATATACAGAAGAGATAGATACCATCGATATCTTTATTATGGGTAAATCTAAGCAAGGGGTTGCAAAAAAAGAGGGTATCGTACGTAATAAAATTGCGCTCGGTAATGAAATTATGCTCATCAATGATGATAAATTGAAGGACTTAATTGCATTTTATGACATATAAAAAAGTAGCATTCATATTCGAATGCTACTTTTTCGTTGTTTCTTTAATTGTCTTCTTAATACTCTGCTTCGTTACAGGACGCTCTAATTTGTGGTCGACCCAAAATAAAAATGCCGCTACAGCAATAATGCCGAGTAACGGTAATATATCAAAACCACTTTCAATGACATGCATCACATACATCACGATAAGCAGTGCAGTTATTCCAATAATCGCAAATTTGAATTTCATAATTGTTCCTCATTTCTAGAGAAAATCATATATCGTTAGATTTTCGTACACTTTATTTTTTATATTCCCTACCTGGACGCCGACTAAACGAATTTCTTCATTCTCTAGCTTTAAATCTGTATAGAGCAAAACAGCTGTTGCATATATCTTATCTGCCTGATCAGTAAAATCGAGCAGCTTCATCTGCTTCGTATGGCTCTCAAAGTCGCTTGTCTTAATCTTTACTGTTATCGTATCTGTTACTTTATTCATGCTTTGAAGCTTCGCTGCGACTTTCTCCGTCTGCTCATTCATTATACGTAAAATATAGGATTCATCATTCTTATCATGCGCAAATGTTGTCTCCTTACCGATTGATTTGCGTTCACGTTCGACCTCGATAATATCAGTGCCAATCCCACGTGCTTTGTTATATAAGCTTGATCCTTTCTTGCCGAACTGTTCAATAAGTTCAATCTCGGATAACTGACGTAAGTCTTTGCCAGTTGCTATCTTCAGCTTATGCATCTTCTGCTCAGTCACTTTACCGACACCCGGAAACTCACCAATCGGCAATGCATCTAATATTTGCTGCACGTTATTATAATGGATGACGGTTAATCCGTTCGGCTTATTCATACCGGAAGCGATTTTAGCCAGAAACTTATTATAAGAAACACCCGCACTGCACGTCAAATGTGTTGCCTCATATACATCATGTTTAATAGAAGCCGCAATTTGGCTGGCACCAAGATCCGGACGTACGAGATGCGTAATATCGAGGTATGCCTCATCTAATGATAATGGCTGCACAATATCGGTGTAACTCTTGAAGACATTCATAATTTGCTGTGACACAGACCTATACACGTCAAACCGAGGACTCACATAATAACCATCTGGACATAACTGATATGCACGAGACGTCGGCATCGCGCTATGCACACCAAACTTCCTCGCCTCATAACTCGCTGTCGCCACAACGCCACGATTACGACTCTTACCACCAACGATAACAGGCTTACCTTTAAGTTCAGGATTATCCCGCTGCTCCACCTGCGCATAGAACGCATCCATATCGATGTGAATGATCCTTTTCATAATATCAACTCTTTAATCTACTAATATATTTATTATATTCGTTAAAGTATCTATATGACAAATGCTTTGAATATATATTTTTCTTTATCACTAGTGCATTCAAATATTTATTTAATTCTTTCAATCAATATAAAACGTATAGTCAAATGACTATACGTTTTATATTATTTCGTTAATTTCACAACACATTCCACATGTGGTGTTTGTGGAAATAAGTCCACTGGCTTTACGTATTCTAATTTATAGCCTGCATCTGCAAACTTACGGCAGTCACGTGCACATGTCCCTGGATTACAGCTGACATAGACGATTGTTTTAGGGCTTTGATTAATTAATGTCTGAATAAAGTCATCATCTAATCCTTTACGTGGTGGATCTACGACTGCGACGTCAAACTTCACGCCTTGTTCGCTCCACTTCGGTAAGATTTCATCTGCTGAACCTGTTTCAAAGTGAACGTTATCAATACCGTTCATCTTCGCGTTCTGCTTCGCCATTTTAATCGATTCATGTACAATTTCCATCGCATAGACTTGTTCTGCATGCTGTGCGAGTGCAAGCGAGATTGTTCCGATACCACAATAAGCATCCAGTACCGTTTCATGTCCTTTTAGGTTTGCCGCTTCAAGGGCAAGCTTATATAATGCTTCTGCTTGTGGTGTATTCACCTGGAAGAATGAGTTCGGTGATACTCTGAATTCTAGTCCTAAAATCTTATCTGTATAATACGGTGTTCCGTGTAATACTGTATTGTTACGTCCTAGAATTACGTTGCCTTCTTGATTGTTGAAGTTTAATACAACGCTTTCAACGTTATCGATTGTGTTCACGATATCATGTGTAATCGATTCAATATTTGCTAATCGTTTCTTGTTTGTTACGAGAATAATCATCAGTTGACCTGTATAATGACCTCGTTTTACGACGATATGGCGAATTTCTCCGTTATGGTTGCGCTCGTTATAAGGGACGATATCGTATTTGCGCAGAATATCGCGCACTTTAACAATGGCTTCATCAATTGCTTTATGCTGAATATAGAAATTCTCTACAGGGACGAGCTGATGACTGTTCTTTCTAAAGAATCCTGTTTCAACGTTACCGTTTACTGAACGTACTGGAATTTGCGCTTTGTTACGATATTCATATGGGTAATCCATTCCGACTGTTTTCCATACTTTTACTTTTTTAAATTTCCCTAATCGTATAAATGCACTTTCAACGAGATGCTGCTTAAACTTAAGTTGTGCATCATATGACATGTGCTGCAGCGTCATCGTACCTACTTGTCTGCCGATAATATCTTTCTCTTCAACACGGTCAGCGCTTTTTGTTAATACTTTCTCAAGTCTTGCAAACCCAAATGTTTTACCGACTTTCATGACCTTGATTGAAACTTCTTCGCCAGGTAATGCACCTTCAACGAAGAACGGATAATCCTCAATCTTTACAACGCCCGCACCTTCATGTGTTAAATCTACGACTGTTCCAGTAAGTACTTCATTCTTGTTAAATTTAATTTGTTTCATAATTACTCCTATAGTTTATTTGTACAAAGTGACTGTTATTGATTGCTCCCCGGGTAGTTCTGTATCTTGCTTCTTGTATAAGGTCGATGCTATGAGTCAGTTCGTGGAATAAATCCATATTATAGCTCGGGAATCCAAGGGCAGTAGACTTATTATCCTTCAATATGAATGTTTTGTCTATCTTATTAAAATAAGAAATGCTCTATTGGACCCATTTGTGGAACACTTTTCTACTCCTCTATTATCTTATAGGAAAGTTTGATATACGTAAAAGGTTATATATAACATAATGAGGGTAATATAAACCATCATATTTGAAGGAGTTTTGCTATGTATCTTGACCTAAAAGGTAAAGTCGCAATAATCACTGGCGGTGCATCAGGTATAGGACGCGCTACAGCTTTACGTTACGCACAAGAAGGCGTCAATGTTGTTATCAATTATCATTCGAGAGAAGGTGAAGCACAAGCATTAATCGAAGCTATTCAATCATACGGTGTTGAGGCACTGATGATCCAAGGAGACACAACCAGTAAGAATGATATGGAACATCTCGTCCAGGAGACGATCAAACACTTCGGTGAATTTCATATTTTCGTTAATAACGCAGGCATCCAGTCCGACGTTCCAAGTCATACAATGTCGATAGAAACATTCGATAAAGTAATCGATGTGAATTTACGTGGAACCTTCATCGGGTGTCAATTAGCCTTACGTCACTTTATGGAAAATAAGTATAAAGGTACAATCATCAATATATCAAGTGTCCATGAAATTATACCGTGGCCACATTATGCACATTATTGTGCAAGTAAAGGCGGAGTAAAATTACTCACTCAAAGTCTCGCTCTAGAATATGCACGTGTACAAATCCGCGTTAATAATATTGCACCTGGAAGCATCAATACACCAATCAACGCAGAGAATTTCAAGACGGAACAAGATAAGAAAGATGCGGATCTATTTGTACCGATGGGATATGTTGCAGAACCTGAAGAAATCGCAAGTGTTGCTGCATTTCTAGCAAGTAAGGAAAGTAAGTATATTACCGGACAGACGATTGTAGCGGATGGTGGTCTGAGCCTATATCCATCTCATCGAAACTTTGAACATGATGCATTGCTCGATGAATTTACTGATGAGATTAATGTGAAGCCAAAATAAAAATGATTACAAGATAATATTTAGTCCTATATCGATAACTATCTAAACGGTGGAACAAAAGTTGCCACAAGCAAAAACCGGACAAAAACTTTAAATCAAAAGCGATTTATTAGTTTTGTCTGGTTTTTGCTTGTGGCAGAACACTTCTGTTCCAGCCTCTCCATTTTAATCACGTACTACTTTCGTCATTTCACGATATTCTTCTTCTATCTCAATCTTCTTCTCTGTATTCAGCTGTTCTAATAAACTAAAGACATTAATATGACGTTCAAGGTTAATAAAGTGAGCAGGTAACATACCTCCAAATTCGCCATCGACATTTAACTGCACCTTATCAAATGAAGATACTTTTATGTCTTTAGCCTTAACATAACGCACTTTAGGATGCTTAATATGTTCGCCTCTTGAAGCAAGCGTAAATATATGTCCGAACTCCGCAAAGTTTACCTTTTCTAATATTAATAAAGTAAAGTAGCCATCATTAATCGATGCATCCGGCACGAGCTTCTCAAAGCCACCTACCGAATTCGTAAGACCTATCAGAAACATCATTACTTCTCCACTGAATACTTCACCATCATATTCGATACGTACATCACTCGCTTTAATTTCCGGGAGCATCTCTAATCCTTTAACGTAGTAAGCAAGCGGTCCCAGTACTGTCTTCAGTCGGCTCGGTGCCTCATAGCTCACTTCCGTAATCTTCCCACCTCCAGCAATATTGATAAAATAGCGGTTATTCATCTTACCGACATCTACTGACACCTTCTGTCCACTGACAATCACATCAACTGCTTCATCGATATCTTTCGGAATGAGTAGCGCACGACCAAAGTCATTTACGGTTCCCATCGGTATAATACCGATGTCTGGTCGATAGTCTTTTTCTGCGATACCGTTAATCACCTCATTAATCGTACCGTCTCCACCCGCTGCAATTACCAAGTCAAACTTATCTTCCACTGCACGTTCTGCAGCAGCTGTTGCATCACCTGCACATTTTGTTGCATAAGCGCTTGTTTCATATCCTGCATCTTCTAACTTAATTAATACATCGGGTAATGCTCTCTTGAATAGCTCTCTACCGGATGTTGGATTATAGATAATTCTGGCACGTTTTCTCACGTACACTCCTCCTAACGTCTTCTTGTTCCAAATATGTTCCTTACAATTTCACGCCCAATTTGTCTTCCCACACTTGTAAGTACGCTTGAAGCAATCTTTTCGAATTCAGATTTCTGCTTTCTTTTAGGCGCTGCTTTTTCAGCTTTTGCTGCTTTAGTTTGTGTTTTTGCTTTCGGTGCTGTTACTTTCTTCTGCAGCAGTTCATATGCACTCTCGCGATCAACCGTTTCATTATACTGTGCATGATACGGGTTTGCTTCAATTACTTCTAATTTCACTTGTTCGTTAATCACGCCAATCTTACTTTCAGGCGGACGGATAAATGCACGTTCCACAATATTAGGTTGGCCATCTTCATTCAAACAGGAAATGAGTGCTTCACCTGTCTTCAGTTCTCCAATAACCGATGCGACATCAATTTCAGGGTTTTGTCGGAACGTTTCAGCTGCACTGGCAACAGCTTTTTGATCACGTGGTGTAAATGAGCGTAAAGCATGTTGAACACGGTTTCCAAGCTGACCTAATATTTCGTCTGGTAAATCGATAGGATTTTGAGTAATGAAATATACTCCTACACCTTTAGAGCGAACAAGACGTACTACTTGCTCCACCTGTGTCACAAACGACTTTGGTGCATCTTTAAACAGTAAATGTGCTTCATCGAAAAAGAATACAAGCTTCGGTTGTTCCATGTCTCCGACTTCCGGTAACGTCTCAAAAAGTTCAGTTAATAACCAAAGCAGAAATGTAGAGTACAATACTGGTTTTGTATATAAATTGTTGGCCATCAGGATGTTGATGACACCCTTATCTTCTGTCGTTTCCATAAAGTCTGATAACTTTAATGCCGGCTCCCCGAAAAATTGATCAGCACCTTGTGTTTCTAATGATAATAACTTACGTTGAATTGTCCCTATCGATTGCTTCGTGATATTACCGTAGACACCACTATATTCGGTCGTATTTTCAGACATTTCCTTTAATAATGCTTGTAGATCTTTCAGGTCCAGTAGAAGCAGGCCTTGTTCATCACTGATTTTAAACGCAATATCTAATATGCCAGACTGTGTATCATTCAGCTCTAGCAGACGACTTAAAAGCATCGGCCCCATATCCGTAATTGTCGCTCTGACAGGTGTGCCTTGTTCTCCAAATATATCCCATAACCTTACAGGAAACGTTTGAGGTGTATAATCATCAATCTGTAAGTCGGTTAATCGTTGTTGAATCTTATCATTAATCGTCATCGCTTCTGCAATACTTGCCAGATCCCCCTTAATATCAGCCAGGAACACAGGCACTCCAGCTTTAGAAAACTGTTCAGCCATAACTTTTAGTGTGACAGTCTTACCCGTACCTGTTGCACCTGCTATCAAACCATGACGGTTTGCCATAGGAAGATTTAAATATATATTATGATCAGCTGCTTTAGCTATCTTTATATTATTCGTCATTTGTTACCCCTCATTTTGTATTATCGAATACTTTTATTTTACATGAACAGCACGAATATGCAATTTTGACACAAAAAAAAGAGGGTGGAAACCACTCCTCTTAATTATTTAATCGATACCAGTATATCGCTTTTGCTTCAATCTCTTTTAAATATTCATCTTCAGCACGTTGCAATTCTTGAGATACTTGTGTTAAGCGATTCAACTCCTGCTTAAACAGCTTGTATGCAGTACGCTCTTCATGATGTGTCCTTAAATAATCTCTTACCGCAAGTTTCCTCTCAAGACTATCGCAGTCTGTACGTTCAATAATAAGCACACATATCTCTATATCGTTCTTATGTGCAGTAAACAATAGATACTTATTATTCCCATCTAGTGAGGTTTGAGCTAATGAATAGCCTATTCGTTCCATATGAGCGACATAACCATCAAGCTTGTTTAAGTCCTTGACTACCGGTAATATTTCTACTGATGGTATGACACTTACACCTTCAATAGAAGTACTACCAATGTGATGTAATTCAACAATTTCATTACGAAAGACTTCTATCAGTTCCTTAGAAGCATTGATATATATTTGATGATAGTCAAGATCACTATATAATTTATAATCCAGCATAGAATTCCTCCATCCCTAGCAAGTTACTTCGTATTTCGCGCTAATTTTAAAGTAGTTTATCATATTAAATGTAATATATCTATGAATATTAATAATATTTAGAATAATAAAATATTTATTCATATACCCATTCTTAATAAAAATAGTACGCATCGTCATATATTATTTATAATTGTTATTTGATAAAATAATAATATCTATGAAACTGGAGGTTTAATTAATGAAAAATATATTATTCTGGATATATATACTAGCAGCGATCCTGCTGATTGGTGCAGGCTATAAATACTGGCAAGACAAGGTGACTGAAGGCGGAGAAACGAAGGAAGCCCAGTTAAAAAGCTCTACTGATCAACCAGAAGAACAAACATCAGAAAAAGACAAGATATCTTTACCACACGTCTTCAAAGAACCTGCTATACAAAAGATTTATGAAGAACAAAAGAAAGATAATAAAAGGGTGCAGCTGACATTTGTAAGCACACCGTACCAAACATCAAATAAAGACACAAATGTCGCAAATACATTTATTTCAAATTTACAAGAAGATGTAAATTATAATATTGTTGATGTCGATGCTAGTTCTAACACACTAAACAGCGATGATATTAATAAAGAAAATCCAGATGTCGTTATTTTAGATGCGCTTACACTTAATGACTATATCGAGGGCGTAACTATCGAAGAGCACTTGAATAATCTTGAAGCAATCATTAATAACATAAAAAATGAAAACCGAAAAATTTATGTTACTGGTACACGCAGGATGAATGATGATGAATTTAATACTTACCAGCAAGAAGAAGCAAACTTTCTGCAAAACCAGGACGTGTTTTTCATTCCAGTAAGTGAAGCTGTCAAAGATAAATATGACAATGATACAGAACTTCTTACGAAAGATGGCGTGACGAACTGGAGTAAAGCTATTACAGATGAAATATTAAAATAAGACTATCGGGACTTTGTCTCGATAGTCTTATTTATGAACTTATCACTTTGCACTTATGTCAATTTAAAATAAACCTAGAAATTTCTTTTTCTTTTCTTTCTTCTTCTTTGCTTGTCTATCTGATGAATTCTCAGTCTTAATGATTTCTTTTGGGCTTAAATATGGTATTTGTTCACCAAGCAGTACTTTCTTCGCATTATCTTTGAAACGATCAGCTACTTCACTGCTAAACTTATTCTCGATCATTTCGTATGCTGCTTTCATATGGAAATTACGGTTATTTACATTGTGTGCATCACTTGCGACGAAATGAATCAATTGATGTTCAATCATAAGTTCTGCAACAGATTGTGCATGATGACCTAAATTACCGACAACTACCCCAGCTGTAACTTGTGCAAGCGCTCCGAGTTCAATCAGTTCAGCGAGTTTCTTCGGGTTTTTCTGAAGCTCAGTATTGCGTTCTGGATGAGCGATGATTGGAACATACCCTTCCATTGCAAGTTGTGTAAACAGCTGCTCTGTATAAATCGGCACTTCATTAGATGGGAATTCTATTAGTACGTAAGGTCCTGCAAGCGGTAATGCTTTACCGCTTTTTAAGTCAGTAATAACATCCCCATATATTCTAATTTCCTGACTTGCATGTACATTAAGAGTAATATTATTCTCTTTAATGAGATGATTTACCTTGTCTGTTAATTCTTTAATCTTCGGACCAAAATTGTCATATAACTGAATCTTATGATGTGGTGTTGCAATAATATCTGTAATACCTTCTGCCATGGCTTGTCGTGCCATATCAAGGGTCTCTGCTTCTGTCTGTGCACCATCATCGACCCCGTACAATATATGGTTATGGATATCTATCATGTACTCACCTCTTTATAGAACAAAGAGCCTGAATGCTCATCCAGACTCCTGTTTTATTTATCTTTTCTCTAATTCTTCACGCAAAATTTTATTAACAAGCTGTGGGTTCGCCTGTCCTTTAGAAATCTTCATAATCTGACCTACTAAGAATCCTGTTGCTTTACCTTTACCGTTCTTGAAATCTTCAATAGATTGAGGATTATTATCTAATGCTTCAGTGACGAATGCTTTAAGTTGTTCTGGATCAGAAATTTGAACAAGACCTTGTTCTTCCATAATTACTTTCGGCGCTTTACCTGTTTCTACTGTTTCAGCAAATACTTTTTTCGCAATTTTAGAAGAGATTGTGCCATCTGCAAGCAACTTAACCATTTCACTTAAGTTCTCAGGCGTCAATGCAGTTTCATGTAATTCCTTCTGGTTCTTGTTTAAGTATTCGTTTACGCCGCCCATTAACCAGTTTGATGAAAGTTTTGCATCTGCATCTAGTGCAATCATTGCTTCGAAGAAATCAGACATTTCTTTCGTTAACGTTAATACGTGCGCATCGTATTCAGGTAATCCATACTCTGATACATACTTCGCTTTACGTGCATCCGGAAGCTCAGGGATTGATGCACGCACACGTTCTTTCCATGCTTCGTCGATATATAACGGTACTAAGTCTGGTTCCGGGAAGTATCTATAATCGTCAGAACCTTCTTTAACACGCATAAGAATTGTCTTACCTGTCGACTCGTCGAAACGACGTGTCTCCTGTAAGATTTCTCCGCCATTTAATAATACTTCTTCCTGGCGTTTAACTTCATGTTCTAAACCTTTCTTAACGAATGAGAAAGAGTTTAAGTTTTTAAGTTCTGCTTTCGTACCGAATTTTTCCTGTCCTACAGGGCGCAATGAAATATTAGCATCACAACGCAGTGATCCTTCTTCCATACGTACATCCGATACACCTGTGTACTGAATGATTGCTTTTAATTTCTCTAGATACGCATACGCTTCTTCAGGTGTACGAATATCGGGCTCGGATACAATCTCAACGAGCGGCGTACCTTGACGGTTTAAGTCCACTAATGAATAACCATCTTTATGTGTTAATTTCCCAGCATCTTCTTCCATATGCAGACGTGTGATACCGATACGTTTCGTTTCTCCGTTCACTTCAATATCGATATAACCATTCTCACCAATCGGCTCATCAAACTGAGAAATTTGGTAAGCTTTCGGGTTATCCGGATAAAAGTAGTTTTTACGGTCAAACTTCGTTTCAGTTCGAATATCCATATTCAGTGCCATCGCTGCACGCATTGCCCAATCAACGGCAGTCTTGTTTACAACTGGTAATACACCAGGATAACCAAGATCTACAACGTTAACATTTGTGTTTGGCTCTGCGCCAAAATGTGCAGGAGAAGCTGAGAACATTTTAGATTCTGTCTTTAATTCTACGTGGACTTCAAGTCCGATTACTGTTTCAAAATGCATAGTTTAAGTCTCCTTATAATGATTGATAACGTTCGTGCATGTTAAAGATTTGTTCATAGTTATATGCAACGTTGTATAAAGTTTTCTCGTCGAATGGTTTACCGATTAACTGTAAACCGATTGGACGACCGTTTGACTCTCCACATGGAATAGACATCGATGGTAATCCTGCTAAGTTGATTGGAATTGTTAAGATGTCATTCGCATACATTGTTAATGGGTCGTTAATTTGAGCACCGATATCAAATGCTGTTGTTGGTGCAGTTGGTCCTACGATAATGTCGTAGTTTTCAAATACGCGTTCGAAGTCCTGTTTAATTAATGTACGAACTTTTTGGGCTTTTTTGTAATATGCATCGTAATAACCAGAGCTTAATGCATATGTTCCAAGCATAATACGACGTTTAACTTCATCACCGAAGCCTTCCTGACGTGTCTTCTTATAAAGTTCTTCTAAGTTTTGTGCACCTTCTGCCTGGTAACCGTAACGAATACCGTCAAAGCGCGCTAAGTTCGCACTCGCTTCACTTGAAGAAAGAATATAATACGTCGCAACACCATATTTAGAATTTGGAAGAGATACTTCTTCTACAGTCGCACCCATCTTCTCTAATGCTTTAATCGCTGCCTGTACACTTGCCTTAACTTCTTCAGATACACCTTCGCCTAAATATTCTTTTGGAACTGCTACGCGAAGTCCTTTAATATCCTTATCGATTTGAGATGTAAAATCTACATTATCGACTGGTGCACTTGTGGAATCATGTGGATCTAGTCCTGAAATCACTTCTAATACCGTCGCATTATCTTTAACGTTACGGGTAATCGGTCCAATTTGATCAAGTGACGATGCAAATGCAACTAAACCGAAACGTGATACACGGCCGTAAGTTGGCTTCATCCCTACTACACCACAGTATGATGCTGGCTGACGAATAGAACCACCAGTGTCACTACCGAGTGAGAAAGGTACTAAACTTGCAGCAACTGCAGCTGCAGAACCACCAGATGATCCCCCTGGAACCGCTTTATGGTCAAATGGATTCACCGTTTTCTTGTAGAATGAGTTTTCAGTTGAGCCACCCATCGCAAACTCATCCATGTTTAGTTTACCCACAAGAATACCGTTTTCTGCATTTAATTTATTCATAACAGTCGCGTCATATACAGAATTAAAGCCTTCTAAAATTTTAGACGCACAAGTTGTTTCAACGTCTTTCGTTACGATATTATCTTTAATTCCCATCGGAATACCGAATAATTTACCTGATGGCGTTTCGTTATCCATAGTCTTTGCTTTCTCTAATGCAGCTTCTTTATCTAAAGCTAAAAATGAATTGATGACTGTATCATCTTTTTCGATGTTCACAAAAGTATCTTCAATTAATTCAGAAGGTTTAATCGTTTTGTTCTGAATCATTTGTGATAAGCTTTCGATTGATTCGTATCTTAATGACATATTATTCTCCTCCGCCTAAAATCGATGGCACTTTGAACTGACCATCTTCTGTATGTGCCGCATTCTTTAAGATTTCTTCTTGTGTTAAGCTCGTCTCTGCTACATCTTCACGTAATACATTTTGTAAGTCTAATACGTGGAATGTTGGTTCTACACCTTCTGTATCAACTTCTTCTAATTGATCAGCAAAGTTAAGAATTGCTTCAAGCTGTGCACTGAATTTCGTTGCTTCTTCTTCAGTAATTTCTAAACGTGCTAAATGTGCAACGTGTTTAACCTGCTCATTTGTAATCTTTGACATGTGAGTCCTCCTTATGTGCATATAACATCTTTAAATTTTATCAAATTTTAGCGAAAAAATCTAAGCTTACTAAAAATAATTCTATGAAAACGCTTAAATCCCCATTATAATAGATATATTGTTACTCTAGTACAATATAATTCAGTGCTAATTGTAAAAATAAAGGAGGATAAACAAATGGGTTTGATATTAGGTCATACTTTTCAAAACGTAAAAATTGAAACAACCTGGATGACATATGTCATGATTGCAGTATATTTCTTAATTCTGTTAGGTATCGGTTATTATGCATATAAACAATCAACAAGCACATTAGATGAATACATGCTTGGTGGTCGTAACCTCGGACCATTAGTAACAGCACTTTCTGCTGGAGCAGCTGATATGAGCGGATGGATGCTGATGGGATTACCAGGTTCAGTATACTCTACAGGACTCTCTGCAACCTGGATTGCAATCGGATTAACGATAGGGGCTTGGTTAAACTATATCCTAGTTGCACCGAGATTACGTGTATATACGGAGCTTGCAGATAATGCAATTACAATTCCGGACTTCTTCGAAAAACGTGTAAGTGATCATACGCGTATATTAAAGATTATTTCAGGACTTGTTATCGTTGTTTTCTTCACATTATATACGCATGCCGGAATGGTATCAGGTGGAGTATTATTCGAAAGTGCCTTCGGATTAAACTACCATTACGGTCTAGTACTGACTGCCAGTATCGTAATTATCTATACATTGTTCGGCGGATATCTTGCAGTGTCACTGACAGACTTCTTCCAGGGGGTTATCATGTTAATTGCATTAGTGTTAGTACCAATCGTCGCATTGATGAAATTAAACGGTATGGAAGCGTTTGATACAGTTGTAGAGCTTAAACCAACAAACTTAGATTTCTTTAAAGGTACGACAACGATCGGTATTATTTCATTGCTTGCATGGGGATTAGGATACTTTGGACAACCTCATGTTATCGTGCGTTTTATGTCAATTAAGTCTCATAAACAATTACCGGCAGCACGTCGTATCGGTATTTCATGGATGGCTATATCGTTAATTGGTGCATGTGTTACAGGACTTGTTGGTATTGCATTTGTCAATAAATCAGGTGCTAAGTTAGACAACGCTGAAACAATCTTCGTAATGATGAGTCAAGTGCTCTTCCATCCATTAATTGCTGGATTCTTCCTGGCAGCGATTTTAGCGGCTATTATGAGTACGATTTCTTCACAGCTACTCGTTACAAGTAGTGCATTAACACAAGATTTCTATATGTTGTTACGTAAAACAAGCATTCAGGATACGAGTCGTGAGAAAGAGTTCGTTATGATTGGACGCCTATCAGTATTACTCGTTGCAATTGTTTCAATGGCAATCGCATGGAGCCCAAATGATACAATCTTAAACTTAGTTGGTAACGCATGAGCAGGATTTGGTGCGGCATTCGGACCGCTCGTATTGTTATCACTTTACTGGAAAGGTTTAACGAAGCATGGTGCAATTACAGGTATGGTACTCGGATCAATCACAGTAATCTTCTGGATTGTGATGAAATCACACGGTGGCATCTTTGAGTTATATGAAATCGTTCCAGGGTTCTTTATCAGTTTGGTGTCAACTGTACTTGTGAGTATGATTACCCCAAAACCTGAACAACGTATTATTGACGAGTTCGATGAAATGAAACGAATTGTGAATTCATAATGAAAAGGTCGAGACAACGTGTCTCGACCTTTTACTCTTTCTGCAAAGTTACGTGTTTATATGTGCAGATTAAACACTTTGCTATTCATATACATGAATATAAGGTGCTTTATCACCTTTTTCTTTCACTATTAATGCCCGAGGTCTGTTGTTATCTACGATGGAGATTTCAAAGCGATCGACGTGCGCAAAGCTTTTCATTGATAAGTCTGCAATATATTGGGTCACACCGATAACTTCTGCTTTCCCATAGTAATCTAATGGTACATTAATTTTCAATGACTGTACCTTATCATCGACGAAATAACCTGTCCCAATCGCCTGTGTAAAGTTAGGGAAGTAGTTCTGTAGCTGATCGTTAAACTGCTTAAATCCGTTATTTAGTTTTTCATCCAGTTCTCCCGCTTCTTCCGACGGCACTAAGATGTAATCTTCATTTATCTTCTTCCAATCATCAATCTTATTGCTTCCAGCTTTACTCGTGCCATATGAAGTAAATGATCCGGGCGTAATACTTTCAGCCGATGACTGTACAAACACAGCAAATGTGATCGGAATATTTTTCAGCTCCTGCTTTACACGTAATCTAGAAAGTATTTCATCAGACATCTGCTTAGCTTGTTTCTCAATTTCTTTTTTATCGAGTTTCACACTATAAGTAGTTCCAAACTCTTCTTTTTGATAATAGTACACACTATTCATTGCAAGACCGATTGTCATACCTGAAAGTTTCTGTTTTTTTGCATCTTCTTCAGTATAGAAATCCTGTTCTAATAGATGCGACAAATACGCTGGAGATTGTCGGGCAATTTTTTCCTCATCTGTTTCTCCTTTGTGTGACGGGTTGAGACCGAAATTGGCATAAGCGTTTTTTTCGATTCGCTCGTCTTTATCCATATTATCGATTTCCTGCTTTGTATATTCTGGTTCAAGGTAGCTCTCAACAGTACTTTTCGATAACAATTGCCCATCACGATATAAATATTTATCTGGTGCGTACACTTTCTTACTGATATTCAGCAAACCGTCCTCAAACGCTTCGCCATTGTAGCTGCTTGCCATATTCGAACTTGTAAGTCCTCGTGCCTGGCTCTCTTTGAATGGTAACAACGTTCTATAATAATCATTCGATATCTGTACATCTGTTGAAATTTGTTTATCCTTCTCTTTGTTGTTACTTTCTGGTGTACCATTTGAACAGCTTGCCAGAATAATTGTAGACAACATTAATATCCCTAGTCGTTTCATAGATTTCCCCTCTTAATTTCGTAATGCATCAACCATCATTTGTTCCGTCCATACAGGAATTCCGAGTGAATCTGCTTTTTCCTTCTTACTGCCAGCATCACTACCTGCAATAACAATATCTGTCTTCTTTGTTACAGAACTTGTCACCTTTGCACCAAGGTTCGTTAATGCTTTCGTTGCTTCGCTACGAGACATGATAGTGAGTTTACCTGTTAAAACAATTGTCTTCTCGCCGAATACCGGATGAATTTCGATATCGTCTTTCGTAAACCCAGTATAGCGCATATTTACACCGTATTGTTCTAATTTTTCAAGCAGGTTAATAATATCTTCATTGTGCAAGTAAGTGACTAAAGACTGAGCCATTTTCTCACCGATATCATCAATTTGTGTCAATGTTTCAACTGTGGCATTCTTTAGATTGTCCATCGTTCCAAATTCTCGTGCAAGCACCATACTCGCCTTTGCACCTAAATGTCTGATGCCTAATCCAAAGAGTAAACGTTCCAGCGAATTGGTCTTAGAAGCTTCTATCGCTGCCAGTAATTTATCGACTTTCTTCTCTCCCATACGTTCTAAAGTTAATAGTCGCTCACGTTCTAATGTATATAGATCTGCAACGTCATTTATAATATCTTCATTGTATAAGACTTCGACGATGCGTTCCCCTAAACCATCAATGTTCATCGCTGTTCTGGAGACGAAATGGATAACACCTTCTACTAGTTTCGCATCGCATTTCGGATTGATGCAACGCAATGCGACTTCCCCTTCTATGCGTACGAGTTCATGACCACATGACGGACAAATTTCAGGCATATGGTACGGTTTAGTACCTTCTGGTCTTCTGTCTAATACGACGCGCACCACCTCAGGGATAATCTCTCCTGCTTTTCTTATAACGACCGAATCACCGATGCGTATATCCTTTTCACGAATTAAATCTTCATTATGCAGTGAAGCACGTCCTACAGTAGTACCCGCTACTTTCACCGGCTCTAAAATTGCAGTCGGTGTTACAACACCAGTACGTCCGATAGACAGCTCGATATCATTTAATGTCGTAATGACTTCTTCAGCAGGAAACTTATAGGCAATCGCCCACTTTGGACTCTTTGCAGTAAATCCAAGTTCGTCCTGCTTACTTAAATCGTTTACCTTAATGACGATACCATCAATGTCATAGGCTAGATCATTACGCTTTTCTGTCCAGTATTTAATATACTCGAACACTTCTTCCATATTACGACAAAGCTTTCGTTCATGATTCGTTTTAAAGCCGATTTCATCTAACTTGTCTAACGCTTCACTTTGACTCTGCGCATTAAGCTCTCTTAAATCATTCACACTGTATAGGAAGATGTCTAACTTACGTTTCGCAGTAAGCTTCGAGTCCAGCTGTCTTAATGAACCTGCTGCAGCGTTTCGTGGATTTGCAGCTAGCTGTTCTCCAACCTTTTCCCGATATGCATTAAGCGCAAGAAACGACTTTCTAGGCATATAAGCTTCACCACGTACTTCAAAAGTGAGCGGTACAGATAATGTCAGCGGTATCGCATGAATGGTCTTTAAATTCTGCGTGATGTTCTCACCCGTTGTGCCGTCACCACGTGTCAATCCTTGAACGAATACACCGTCCACATACTTCAGCGATACTGCAAGACCATCAATTTTCAATTCAACCATATATTCCACTTCGCCGACTTCAGCTTTAACACGCTTGTCAAATGCCAACAAATCTTCTTCGCTGAAGGCGTTGCCAAGACTGAGCATTGGTGTATCATGATCAACTTTCTCAAAAGCAGAGACTGGTGTCCCACCTACACGCACAGTCGGAGAATCATCCGTCTTTAGTTCCGGGTGCTCACGTTCAATATCAATCAGTTCGTGCAGCAACTTATCGTATTCACTATCAGGTACAGATGGATTGTCCTGTACGTGGTATTCATAGTTATACTGGTGCAGCAACTGATGCAGTTCTGTTACTCTCTGTTCAATATTCATACATTACTCCTTCTTTTCAATTGGGGCAAACTGGCTTAACAGTCGCTTCATTCCTACAGATTTAAAGATGATATCCAGTTCAGTAGAACCACCCTTATCCGTCACATTGCTGATCAATCCTTCTCCCCATGCCTTATGCATTACTTTGTCACCGACTTTATAAGTAGCTTGAGCTTGCGCAGCAGAAGAAGCTTGCGTCATTCTGCGTGCTGGTCCACGTTTAACGCCGGCCGGAATCTTTCTTGCTACCGGTACATCTAGAATATCTTCAGGAATTTCAGAGATAAATCTTGACTTCTTATTCGCTTGTGTTCGGCCGAATAAGTTACGCATCTCAGCATGAGATAAATAAAGATGTTCTTCTGCCCTTGTAATGGCAACGTACATTAAGCGACGTTCCTCTTCCATCTCGCTATCACTATTCAAGCTACGGCTATGCGGGAATATCGACTCTTCAAGACCCGCAATAAAGACGACTTTAAATTCTAAGCCCTTTGCTGAGTGCATCGTCATCAGCGTAACTCCCGCTTCCAGATCCGCATTGTCAACATCTGCCACGAGCTGTAAGTCTGTCAGGAAATTAATTAACGACTGTTCTTCAACCGGCGTGTCCTTTTCATAATCTTTTGGTACATTCATAAACTCCTGAATGTTCTCGATACGTGACTGTGATTCTAAAGTATTCTCTGCTTCAAGCATCTTCATATAACCAGATTTATCGAGCAGCATCTGGGTTAATTCCGTAATAGATAAGAATTCCTGCTGCTTCATTAAATTGTCCATCATTGTATAGAATTCAACAAGTTTCTCTGTCGTCTTCTTCGGCAGCCCGATAAAATCTACTTCGGCTAATGCATCAAAGTAACTCAGACCATTATGCTCTGCATAAGTGATAATCTTATCTAGCGCACCTGGTCCTATACCACGCTTTGGTGTATTGATAATTCGGGTAAAACTGATGTCTTCGTTGCTATTAGCAACAAGGCGAAGATAACTAAGCAGGTCTTTAATTTCTTTTCTGTCATAGAACTTTGTGCCTCCGACCATCGTATAGCTGATGTTTGATTTCATCAGCGTTTCCTCGATAACACGAGACTGTGCATTCGTTCGATATAGTATTGCCATATCACTAAGCGCATAGTTTTCACGCTTTTTCTTCAATATTTCTGCAACGATATACTCCGCTTCTGCACGTTCTGACATCGCTTTATAGTAGTTGATCTTAGAACCGTGGTCATTGTCTGTCCAAAGCGCTTTCGGTTTACGTTCTGTATTATTTTTGATCACCTCATTTGCGGCAAACAGAATATTTTTCGTCGAGCGATAATTACGTTCTAAAAAGATTGTCTTAGCCTCTTTATAATCATCTTCGAAGCTTAAGATGTTATAAATATCTGCACCACGCCAGCCATATATTGATTGATCCGAATCACCCACGACGCAAATATTCTTAAACTTATCTGCAAGCATCTTCACAAGAAGATATTGCGCTCTGTTTGTATCCTGATACTCGTCGACATGAATGTACTGAAATTTCGACTGATAATAGTCCAGAACTTCCGGTACACGTTCAAACAATTGAATCGTCGTCATAATAAGGTCATCAAAGTCCAGTGCATGATTCTTAAGCAGTACTCTTTGATATTCCGCATAGACTTTGCTGATCATCATACCCATAAAGTCACTCTCTGCTTCAATCGCATCATCAGGCGATTTCATTTCATTCTTTAAGTTCGAAATTTCTGCGACAAACATACGCGGATCATACTTCTTCGGATCGATATTCTCACGCTTTAATATATCTTTAACTACAGAGCGCTGATCTGTAGGGTCTAATATCGTAAAGTTTCGTTCAATACCGATACGGTCAATGTCGCGTCTCAATATACGCACACACATCGAATGGAACGTTGATATCCAGATAACATCACTCTCGTCACCGATAATCTTCTTGACACGTTCTTTCATTTCTTTTGCTGCCTTATTCGTAAAAGTAATTGCCAGAATCTTATAAGGTGAAACATCTTTCTCGTCAATTAGATACGCGATACGATGTGTGAGCACACGTGTCTTACCAGAACCTGCTCCTGCCATAATAAGGAGTGGTCCTTCAGTCGTCATCACTGCCTGGCGCTGTTCTTCATTCATATGTTTTAATAATTCGTTCATGATAATCCTACCTTTACTGTTTGTAATGCTGCTTCAATATCTGTGTAGATCACGTTGCCAACGACAATTGTATCTGCGACTTCACGCATCTCTTGTGCACGTGCACGTGAATCAATACCTCCACCATATATCAGACGCGTAGATTTCAGTTTTCGTTTTGCAGCTTTAACCATTTCCACATCACCATAGGTTCCGCTATATTCTATATACATTGTCTTTAGCTTATATACTTCCTCGATCATCTCAGCGTATGCTGCAATATCTTCAACTGATAAATCGGTTTTCGCCTTTGTCAGTTGTGCAACCTTGCTCTCTTGGTTCAGTACAATATAACCTTCTAATGTAAACAGGTCATAATCCATCATATGGCCGAACTGTTTAATTGCTTCGTGCAGTATTCCATTATGATACGCTACATTCGAACTGTTAAGCACTGAAGGAATCATGTAATGATCAAAACCTGGCATCGCACTTTCCAAAGTCGATAATTCTAGTACGCAAGGGACTGGATATCTTCTTACACGGCTCATTAAATCGAGTACATTATCTACCGTTACATTATCAGATCCACCGACAAAGATGGCATCTGTTCCTGACTCACAAATAAGCTCCAGGTGTGCATCGCTAATTTCTTTCGCCGGATCTAACTTAAATACATGTTGCCAATCTTTCACTTCGTACATAATGTCTCTCCTTTAAATATTAATATTGTATATTATATCATTTATCATTCATAACATTAAAAAAGAGAGGATGAGATTTTACAATTTCTTCTCATGCTCTCTATTATTGTCCTGTCTGATCTTTCGGATATAATCCAAGATATTCTTCAAGTGTTATGTTCTTAGCAAATATATCTTTTGCAATCTTTGTACCAACATATCGCACGTGCCATGACTCATACTGATACCCTGTAATATTTGACTTACCTTCAGGATATCTGATGATAAATCCATATTTATGTGCATTTTGTGCCAGCCATTCTCCTTCAGTCGTATCACCAAATGAAATCGTTAAATCTTTCGCAGACTCAACAGAGCCAATATCAAAGGCGAGACCTGTCTGATGTTCAGAATAACCAGGACGTGCACTATAAGTGTCTGCATTCGCATCTATTGCTTTAAATTCTTTATATAGCTTTTCCTGCATCTGATAAGAGCGATAACCACTTCTTACAACAAGATATTCTTTATCTTTCTTGGCGTCTTTGATCATCTGATCCAGCTTCACACGCGCGTAGCGATTCTCACCAGGATTAAAATGAGCAGGCAGTCCAATCTTCTTATTAACAATGAGTATATCATTAATATATGTAACGCCATTACGCGTTATGCGTTCGTATTTGGATGGTGCTACATATGTATGTTTCTGTGTAACAACCGGTTCATTCGAACAGGCAGCCAAACACACAATAATGATGATGATTAATTTCTTCATGTTGTAACCCCTTATTTTAAACCGAGATATTCCTCTAATGTGAGGCCACTTTCATATACCTTCTCCGCTGTAGGTTTCCCTAGATATCTTAAATGCCACGGTTCATACTGGTACCCAGTAATGTCAGTTTTCCCTTTCGGATATCGTATGACGAATCCGTATTCATGGGCATGACTTTTCAGCCATTCACCTTCTTTTGTATCCTCAAAAGATTCCATAAAATCATCAGTGCCTTCAATATTACCTAAATCAAATGCAAGTCCTGTCTGATGTTCAGAATGACCAGGGCGTGCACTATAGGTATCTGCCTTCTTCTGTCCATCTCTTGTAACATACTGGTTATATAGTGATGTTTGCGTCTCATAACTTCTAAAGGCACTACGAAGTACGAAGTTTAATCCTTCTTCATGTCCTGCAGCGATCAATTCATTTAAATGTTGATTTGCCACCTGACTCACATCCGGATGATATGTTTTTGGAAGTCCTATATCTTTATTGACGATGAGAATCCCATCAATATATGTAATTCCATCTTTTATTTCTTTGTGATGTGTCGTTGCTTCCTGCTTTTCTTTAACTTGTAAAGTTTCTTTTTTATTGCTTTGAGTCGTGTCTTTAATTTCACCAGGTGTTTTACTCTCTTGGCAAGCAGTAAGCAGCATTGCTGACAACAGTATTACAAATAATTTCCTCACAGATTCGCCTCTTTTCATCGTTCTATTATATGACAAAAAAAGTACTGAATCAATGAAGACCCAGTACCTGTAAATATTAATTATCTACGTTATTCTTCTTTATCCAATCGATTTAAGACAAGCGTATATGCATCATTCCCCCATTGAAGCGAACGTTTCACGCGTGAAATAGTAGCAGTAGATGCACCTGATTCCTTTTCAATAGAAGCATACGTATGTCCTTGTTTAATCATTTTCGCAACAAGCAGGCGTTGGGATAACGACTGTAATTCATTCACTGTACATAAATCATCAAAGAACAGATAACATTCTTCACGTGTTTCAAGCGTCAGTATAGCATCAAATAAGTCGTCCAGTTGCTTTCCTCTAAGTTTGTCAATTTGCAAAATACTCAGCCCCCTTCAAACTCTTCATAGTTTAATTTTATATTAGTAATATATAGAAGTACAGACAAAATATTTAGATTTCCGAAACTAATCATTGATTTCGATTCCTTTGATACAATTAATCACTCTTTAATATAACCAAGTTCCTTATTCATTGCCGTACATCCTATTGTATTTCAATATATCTTTATTAAACCACGAAACTTTAATTCTTTAAAGTAAAAAACCACCTACAATTGTAAGCGGTTTAATAAAGTGTAATTATTCTAATCCAGCACGTTAACAAATAAATTTCATAACTATTTCATACTTTCTAAAAACCTTATATATCAATGCTTTGAGCTTTTTATATTTCAAAATAAATAGTATGGTATATCAGACTAATTGATAAAGTTGTCCTTTTTTTGTCCTTTTTTATTATTGCTCCCATTGAATATTCTTCTTATCTGCTCCTTAATTTCTTTAGGTACTTTCACTTGTGCTGGATCGATTACGTTTCCGTCTTTGTCATAGCATGTGACTTTCATGTGCTATCCTCCTATAATAAATTATTTAACATCTGCAAAGCCAATATACACATATTGTGAGGTAGAGTTTTTAATTACTTCTAATATCGATTTTTCTAATTCATATAAATCTATATTAATATTCAATCTTATTATCTTTGTTTCTATACAAGCAATTTTAAGCACAGTTAGTGAGCTACTACCTTACTTATCAAGTTTCGATGCGTCTGAGGGCGTTTCTCCGACACCTAAAAATGCTTTTTTTTGTATTCTTCAACATTCTTATACCTTTATCGGTAAGTTCATACTTTTTTTCCTGGCATTCATCTTGTAATTCTTTAATGAAACCATGAAATAATAAATGGTCAATCAGTGGTAACGCTCTATCCATATCTTTTAACTTTGCCATGCTATCTGTCGATATACACTTTAATATCTGATGCAGTTTCTCTTTCAGTTGCAGCATTAAGCATCCCTCCCTAATATGTATAGTGAATTATCAATATCATTATATATAATCAGTTCATTCTTACATATTAAGTAATTGTAAAGATTACAAAAAAGAGATAACCATATTAAATGGCTACCTACTGCTTGTGCTTGTCGCTTTTCTTATCTTTAGTGATCATGAATAAAGTTGTAATGAGTACGGGAAAGAATATTAATATCAGTGCTAAGTTCACTGTATCCCTCCTTATATGCAGCAACGATTAGTGCAACACTCGTAAAATGTACTATTAATGGCTTTGCTCTCTCTTTTCTATGTACATATTAATGAGGTAAAGTATAAAGATGGTTATTGCTATACTTATTTGTACTGTTCTTATTTGTGCTTTAATATGCCAATCAAATATATTATTCGGTATATGCAGCAGTATAACACCAACAAATATAATTATAAGTGCATTGATTACTTTATCCAATTTCATTGTCTAACCACCTTATATAGTCGTTATGGATAATTTTAACATACTGTTGGGGTATTGTAGAATGATATAAGAAAAACCACACTCAATTAAGAATGTGGTTATAAATGCTATTTAATAGTAATTTCATCCATTACTTCTTGGTTTTCAACTTCATTCATTGTCATCATTTTCATCATTCTCCTTTTCCTCTTCAAAGTTATTATATAAATATTTTTCTTGGAAAGCAATAAAATCATCTTTTTGTTTTACTAATTTAAAAATAGGCCACTGCAAAATAATGATAATTTGTTTTACTTCTACTAATTCAAAAAAGGCTTCAATTTTTTCAAGATAATTAGAATCATTTAAGAATATTGCTCTTGCCATTTCCTGTTGTGAATTTATCTCACTTTTATCATCAAAGTGTTTCTGGATATCTAAATCACAAGTATGATCTCCCATTAATTTTTGAGATAGCCAAAGATTATATAATGTAATTTCTTTTTGATCCTCATTAGAAGTCTTATCATTTTCCAGTAATAAACTAAAAAATAATTTCCCTTCACTAAAAAAATCATTATTTAGTAATTCAAGACCTATAAGTGTTAATTTGGTTATAAATGCTGAATCTCTATTGCAACCCAAACTCTTTACAGA
>NZ_PPRM01000048.1:46219-88622 GCF_002902665.1 Macrococcoides caseolyticum | reverse complement strand
ATATGGCTATATATATACTTGATTGATTATGTTAAAATTATTGTGAATAAATGCACATATACAAGGAGGAATATTATGACACTGACACGACCCGTAAAAACACTTGAAGATACACATACTTCAAAACCCAATATCGAAAATATTGTTGGTCAAGTAGCTACAAAAGAAATCATGGTTGACCACACACCTGGCAGATACATACTGAAGTCTGTCATGTCTGGATTTTTACTTGCTATTATGACGGTATTAATGCTTGCAGTCAAAACACAGTTCGCAGGTGCAAATCCAGGTTTAATTAATTTACTTGGTGCAATCTCCTTTAGTATCGCACTTGTTATGATTGTGCTTACAAATTCGGAGCTACTAACGAGTAACTTTATGTTTATGACTGTTGGTCTTTATTATAAAGTTATTTCAATGCATAAAGTGACGAAGATTTTTACATACTGTTTTATAGGCAATATCATAGGGGGCTTCATACTATTCGGTATGATGACAGGGACTAAAGTAATGACTCCCGAAATGGTCGCTGCACTTACAAAGACGGTTGATGCAAAAACAATTGATTCTACGTGGCTTACAATTTTAATAAAAGGTATTTTCGCTAACTTCTTTATTAATATCGGAATATATATATCACTTCAATATAAAGAAGCACTCGCTAAAGTATTCTTTATCGGTGTTGGTGTTGTAATATTTGTATTTATGGCATACGAACACGTTGTTTACAATGCAGGGTTGTTTGCAGGGATGATGTTCTATAACATCGATGCATTATCATGGATTGATGTTATAAAAAATATTGTTTTCGCTTATATCGGTAACTACATCGGAGGCGGAATCTTTGTAGGACTTGTTTATGCATATTTAAACGGAAGTAGAAATGAAATAGAAGGATAATAATGAACGCCGAACTAGAGTTCGGCGTTTTTGTTATTTATAGTATAATTTTTTCGCATTTTCCATACTCAAACTTACAAGCTGATCATTTTTATTCAAATACATAATATGATTCGCTTCGTCTATAGATTGAATTACTAATGTATCATTGATCTTTATGTCATTTTCGTATAGGTATGATAATAATCTCACTTCATCGCGAACTTTTGACAGTGTGAATGAATCACCAGTATTCAGTTCTGTAATAGCATGGAGTGTCTCTTCCTGTAAACTGCCTCTTGGGATTAATGCCCCATGAGGACAATATTTAGGATAGCTTAACATTTTATCGAGACGTTCTATAAATAAGTCTGACACACGGTGTTCAAGAACTTCTGCTTCAATATGTACTTCATCCCAACGATAGCCTAATGTTTCAATCAGAAAACATTCAATTAAACGATGACGTTTTACAACTCGGGCTACTTCTTTTTCTCCGACTTCTGTCAGCATTGCACCTTTATAAGGTTTAGTAGTAATATACCCCTCTTTTTCTAATCGATTCGTCATCTCAGTTACAGACGGTGGCTTGATTCCAAGATGTGTCGCAATTTTTTTATTCGAAACATAGTCATTTAAACCATTGTTATGATAAATACACTTTAAATAATCTTCTTTTTCTTCAGTTAACATACTTCTTCCTCCAAAATTTAAATTTTATGAAAAATTTCCCATTGCTTTATTATTTTTTAAGTATTATATTAAATATAGTTTAGGTTTGCCTAAACTTATTTTTAAAATTTGTAAAAGGGATGGTATCTATGCTCTCAATTCATAATTTAAACGTTTCTATAGATGGACGTCATATTCTTCATGACATTAATTATACACAACAATTAACAGGAAAGCTTATAGGAGTTTTAGGCCCGAATGGTGCCGGAAAATCTACATTCTTTAAAGGTATGCTTGGATTTATCCGCTCAACCGGAGCAATAAGTCTCAATAATAAGCCATTAATTAAGCAACTCACACGTTGTGCATATATCCCTCAGAAATCATCTATAGATATCGAATTTCCTATTACTGTTATTGATACAATACAATCTGGTTTATACCCTTCATCCTTAAGGAAACATCGTTCTGATAATAAAAAGGTCAATGAATTAATGATGTTGATGGAATTAAGTGATATTCAGCATAAACTGATCAGCGATTTAAGTGGTGGACAATTACAACGTGTATTGATTGCACGAAGTCTTATGCAAGAAAAAGATATTTACTTTCTGGACGAGCCTTTTGTTGGTATTGATTTCAAAAGTTATGAAATCATTAAAGATTGCATCTTTAAATTAAAATCAAATCATAAACTTATATTTATCGTTCATCATGATTTAAGATCGGCTTCTGATTTGTTTGATGAATGTATCCTACTGAATAAAAGGATTATTGCTGAAGGCCCAACTAAAAGCATACTTACTGACGATAATATTAAAAAGACTTATTTTGTTCAAGGAGGTGTTTAAATGAGTTTTATCACTGAAATCTCAAACTATCCTTTCTTATCACGTGCATTAATTACAGCAGCGATTGTCGGAATCGCAGCAGGAGTAGTCGGATGTCTCATTATATTACGTGGATTAAGTTTAATGGGTGACGCGATGAGTCACGCTGTATTGCCAGGCGTTGCTCTAAGTTTTCTATTACATATACCAATGTTTATTGGAGCATTATTCACCGGTCTGTTAACGAGTTTATTTATCGGGGCAATAACGGACCGCTCTAAAACAAAAAAAGATGCCGCAATTGGTATTGCATTTACTCTATTCTTCTCTATCGGTGTCGTAATGATCAGCATGATGGAGACGACGACAAATTTATATCACATATTATTCGGAGATATACTTACGGTAACGAAAGAAGCAATGTACACAACGCTCTTTGTCAGCCTCGCAGTGCTCATCGTTATTATTGTCTGCTATAGACAACTTAAATTAACGACGTTCGATCCAAACTTCAGCAGAATGAACGGTATTAATCCCGCTTTCTGGCATTACACTGTAATGATTCTGTTAGCACTTATTACAGTCGTTAGTTTACAAACAATAGGCATCATACTCGTCGTTGCAATGTTGATCACACCCGCATCAAGTGCATATTTAATTTCTAAAAGCTTACACAATATGATGCTTTTATCTGCCACATTCGGATTATTCAGTGCAGTTACTGGTATATATATCAGTTACATACTGAACGTTCCAAGTGGCGCATGTATCGTGATTATTGCAACAATAATCTATCTCGTAATATTTACATTCGATCAAACAAAAAAACGATTCATTACGAAAGGATGAAATTTATGAACACAAAACATTTTTCTAAAATAATTGTCTTCTTTGCTCTGGCAGCACTTTTATTAAGTGCATGCTCGCAAGATAAAAATGAAGGAAAAATTAAAATTGTAACATCTAACTCTATAATTTATGATATGACCAAATCAATTGCAGGGGATCATGCAGACGTCATTAATATTGTACCTATCGGACATGACCCACACGACTATGAAGTTAAACCGAAAGATATTAAAGCCATTACTGATGCTGACGTCGTATTGTTTAATGGACTGAATTTAGAGACTTCAAGCGGATGGTTTCAAAAAGCATTACAACAAGGGGATAAGAAATTAGAAGATGACAATGTTATCGCTGTGAGTGATGGCGTTAAGAAAATTTTCTTAAATGAGCGTCATGACGATAATGCGATTGATCCACACGCCTGGTTAAGTATTGATAACGGGATTCTTTACAGTAAAAATATCACTAGAGCACTAGAGCGAGCAGATAAAAAACATTCAAAAGCGTACCATCATAATATGGAGCAATACACGAAACGCTTAACTGCATTAAGTGCGCAGTATAAAGATAAATTCAATGATATTCCAAAGTCAAAACGTCATCTCATTACGAGTGAAGGCGCATTCAAGTACTTCAGTAGAGATTATGAATTGAGCCATGCTTATATATGGGAGATTAATACCGAAAAACAAGGTACACCAGAACAGCTGAAGCAAGCGATAAACTTTGTCAAAAATCATGACGTTAAATCTTTATTCGTCGAAACGAGCGTCGACAAACGTAGTATGCAGTCACTCAGCGAAATGACTAAAACACCGATTTATGGTGAAGTTTATACAGACTCTATTGGTCAAAAGGGTACGGATGGAGATAGTTATTATAAAATGATGGAACATAACATAAAAACAATTCATAACGGATTGAAATAGTAGAGCGCAGCATAATTACATGCTGCGCTCTACTAATTGATGATAAATGATATAACTTGCCGTTACACACGTTACAGGAATCGCGATTGCAACCGCAACTCCTCCAGAAATAATCATTAATATTTCCTGGGAAAATACTTTAGAATTAATAATTTCTTCAAATGAATAACCTACATTTTTAAACCAGATTATCAATGTCATCCCCGTACCTAAATAAGCAAAGTATAATGTATTGGTTGTCGTGCATAATATGTCTTTTGCAACATTTAATCCTGAACGATAAAGTTCACTACGCGTTAAATGCGGCTCGTTCAGATAAATATACTCCATACTTGATGCAATTGAAACAGACAAATCAATAATCGCACCTAACACACTGATCATAATTACAAAGAGCATGACATTGAAGAACGAGACGCCTATACGTAATGAGTAGGTTGCAATCTCTTCCCCATCTTCCATCGGGAACCCCTGAATCATACCGAATTTTGTTGCTCCATATATAAAGATAAGCGAAATAACAAACGTAATAAATGTTGAAATCAAAGCAGAGATACTCACATTATCATATTTATTAATGATTAATATATTAAATAATCCCATTATTATGCTGAAACATAGTGCCACAAATATGACATTTGTATTAAGCACAACACAAAGGATTGCGACTGCCAGCATAAATATATTCATAAATATTGCAAGAAAAGCTTTTATTCCATTTTTGCGTCCGACAATTGCCATGAGCCCGAATAATATAATAATAAGTAATGTTAATGTCTTCATCGCTTCATCTCACCTCCAAGCATCGTGCTCGCAATCCATACCGTAATTGGTATTGAAAGTACGATACCGATACTGCCCGACACTGCACGAGCAAGTTCTAGAGACCAATGTAAACTAAACGTCTGCCATATCGGTGAATGATTTGCTAAATATAATATAATAATCGGTATTGCACTACTTAAATATGCAAATAATAAAATATTTGTCATCGGACCAATGATATCCTTTCCAATTTCATATCCCGATGTACGTAATGACTTCGTATTCGAAAAAGGCTGCGTTACTTTTATCTCATGTAACGATGACGTAATTGTGATTGCTATATCCATAACAGCTCCAAGTGTTCCAATAAGGATGGTCGTCAAAAACACTTTCTTTGGTGGGATTGTCAAGTAAGACATCGTTTCATAGCGAATTCCTTCAGCTGAGGTTAAATATATAACACTTTGTACTACGAGTAATGTTACTAAAGTGGCTGCGAGTGTGCTGACAATCGCAATCCATGTTTTCCTCGTAAATCCATTAACGAATGTGAGTGTGAGTATTGTACATAATACAACTGCAACACTCGCTATTAGTATCATGGGAATATGTTTATGCGATAAATAGAAATTAAATACAAATAACGTAATACAGAAATTTAAAATTAAACTGATAAGTGAATAGAATCCTTTCTCACCAACGATAATAATAAGCAGTAGCGTAAACACAGAAAATGCACTCACTAAAACGGTATCCCTCTTCTCACCTATAATTTGCGATTTATCTCCGGCTTTAATAAATACTTTCTGACCTCTTTTATATTGCTCATCATAAGCACCACTTTTAGTATATGTATTGGTTACAATGAATCTTTCACCTTTATGCGTATGATTCGTACCTATCATTTCTACAACTTGCTTATATACAATATCTTTGCGGTGATTCGCATCAATTGTACTTTCTTTCGATATAACTTCCACATGAGTCACCTTTGCAATTGTCTGCTTGTAAAGTGCGTCATTATTAAGCGTGAATACAATCACTCCGATACATATGATTAAAGTCAAACTGTATAAAAACCACTGTAATTCCGATCGTTTCAATATATTTTTCATTAAGACCATAGAGTATTCCTTTCAAATCAATGATGTTTTGAGAATACAGTATATCGTAAAAAATCAAAACTGATACTATATAAGTATATTTCACAAAAAAATCTCCCTTAACGGGAGATTTTAGTTGATTGGTGAGCCACCGGTAATACCATAAACTTGTCCGGTAATATAACTTGCATTGTCACTTGCAAGTAAAACATAAACATCTGCGAGCTCTACGGGTTGTCCTGCTCTACCAAGCGGTTCTTTTTTACCGAATTCTGGGATATTATCCTGTGGTTGCCCTCCACTTATTTGAAGTGGTGTCCACACTGGCCCAGGCGCCACACTGTTCACTCGAATACCTTTAGGTCCAAGCTGCGCTGCTAAACTCTTTGTCATAGATATGCTACAGCTTTTCGTCATAGCATAATCAACAAGATGCGCACTTGGTTTTACACCTTGAATTGAGCTTGTCATGATAATGCTGGCACCAGGTCTTAAATGTTTTAATACACTTTGAATTGTAAATATATTTGAGAAAACGTTCACTTCAAACGTATCTCGTACTTGCTGTTCATCTAATTGCTCAATATCATATTCAAACTGCTGCATACCTGCATTTAATACTAGTATATCTAATCCACCTAATGCTTCATATGCTTTAATTGCTACTTCACGCGCAAATGTTGACTCACGTAAGTCACCAGGCAATAACACGCACTTTCTACCTACAGCTTCAATGACACGCTTTACATCTTCTGCGTCTTTTTGTTCATCTGGATGATAGTTGATTGCGACATCTGCACCTTCTTTAGCATAAGCAATTGCAGCCGCTCTACCAATACCTGAATCTCCTCCGGTAACGAATGCTTTCTTGTCAGTAAGCTTATCTGCCCCTTTATATGAATGTTCTCCACAATCTGGTACCGGCTTCATTTCACTCTGAATACCTGGGTATACTTGTGGTTGCTTTTCATAAGACGCATTATAAAATTTATTTAATGGATTTGACATAGTATGACCTCCTTGATTGGTATAATTAACTATACCCTATCATTGCTTGTTTAATTATCTAGGGTATAAAACTATACATCAAAGAGATAGAGAGAGTACCAGATTAATGATTAATCTGATACTTCTTATGTGAACTTAATAGTAATTATCGTTCCTTTTTTTAATTCACTTTCTACTTCTATTTCAAAACCATGCAGATCAGCAATTTCTTTAACAATTGCCATCCCAAGGCCATTAGACGGTGCTTTATCTTCATGTACTTCAGCTTTATAAAACCTTTCAAACAACAGTTCCTTAGTTTTATCAGACATTCCGTAACCTTCATCTGAAATCTTAATATACTTGTGTGCGTCCTCTCCTAACTCAAACTTTATTTGAGTTTCTTCAGGGCTATATTTAATCGCATTAGAAAGTAGGTTGCTTATCATTTGATAACATAAATCTCGATGACCAAGTATTTCAATATCTTTAAGTTTCGTTGTAACAAAAATTTCTTTTTGATCAAGAGCATACATATGATTACGTATAACTTCCTGAATGAGTGTTTTTCCATTGAAATGTTCTTTGTCGATTGCAGTACCTGTCTTCTCAAGTGACGCAAGCATCAGCAACTGTTTCGTTAGTCCACTTAACCGTTGTGACTGGTGTTCAATGTCATCTAACAAACTAAAGTCTTTTGTTTGTCTGAGTTGTTTAATTTGTCCAAGTAAATTGGTTATAGGAGACTGAATTTCATGACTGACATTAGCAACAAAACGTTGATTCATTTCTTCGTGATGCAGTATCTTAGCACTCATTATGTTCATCTCATGTGCTAATACACCGATTTCATCCTTACGTTTTACTTGTGTCTGATAACCACTCTGATCTCCAATTTTGCGGGCTGCTTCCTTTAGTTGAACAACAGGACGCACGATATATTTAGATGAAATAAACACAAATAAGATTGAAAAGACAATAATACATAGAAACAGTATCGCAAGAAAAATTCTAAATTCATGCATACTCTCTCCGACATCTGGTCTAATGTAAACATCGTACATTTCATTATTAACTTTTATCGGCATACCGACTGTATTTCTAGTCTCATTATCAAAGAATCCCGTAATAAATACATTAAATGGCCTTTCTTTAATTCCATGATACGTTTCCATTAACGGGCCATTATTCGGTAAATTTTTCACTCTAAATGATGTACCATAGAAAGCTTTCTTACCATCCTTAACTGTTACTACTTGAAAATTTAAATTTGCAAGTTGTGTGAAAAATGCTTCCGGTTTTATTTCTGGGTGTGCTTCGATATATTTCTTCTGTGTTATTAAAGTGTTCGTTATACGTGTGTCGTTCTGTTCTTTTAGCGTTAAGTGATAATAAATGTTTGCGATGATAAATGAAAGTAATGAGCTGACAAGAATAACATGAAAGGTGCCAATTATAAATCGAGTAGATAGTCTTTTAAACATGATGCACCTTATATCCTACACCGCGTACAGTCTGAATCTCTACACCACTGTCAAATGCACCTAGCCTTTTACGAATACGTTTCACATGTACATCCACTGTTCGTTCATCTCCATCAAAGTCATATCCCCATATCTCTTCTATAAGCTGTTCTCTCGTTGCAACTTTCGGATAATGCCTCACTAAATAATATAGAAGTTCAAATTCTTTTCTGGGAAGATATAAAGACTCGTCTTCCATCGTCACCTCATAACTATCTGCATCGATTATCAGCTTTCCGAATTCAACCTTCTCTACCGCCTTCTCATAACGCTTTAATATTGCTTGTGCTCTAAAGATAACTTCTTCTATCTCAAATGGTTTAGTAACATAATCATCACTTCCTGCTTGAAACGCAATCCTCTTATCTCCGAGTGCATCTCGTGCAGTTAGCATTATAACAGGTAGTTGATAGTCCTGTTTAATTTGCTCGCACAGCTGGAACCCGTCAATGCCTGGCATCATAATATCAACGATACATAAATCGATACTTTCATTATCCAGCAGATTAATCGCTTCGTCACCGTTGCTTGCAACATACACTTGAAAACTGTGACGCAAAAAACCTTCTTTAACTTCACGACGAATAGCCGCTTCATCATCAACAACTAATATATTATTTTGCACAATATGTCCTCCGTTCATATTCCGTTCATATTCAACCTTTAATATATGTATTACAAACAAAGCGAAAGGTTGATCATTATGAACTTAGCACTAAAAGAAATTAAATATTATAAAGTGAAGTACTTACTCATTGCAGCAATTATATTTTTACTCTCATTCTTAGTATTATTTGTATCTAGTTTAGCACAAGGACTCGGAAAAGATAACGTATCATTCATCGAGCAAATGGATGCAGGTCACTATGTCATTTCAAAAGATGCAGATAATAATCTAATGAACACACCTTTGTCTAAACATGACCAAAAAGTATTAGAAGATAAGAATATACCGTTACTTAAGTTGCAACCAGTAAAGGTACAAAAAAACGAAAAATTTCTATTAGCAACGGTAACTGAAGACTATATGAAGCTACCTGCTGATAACAAAGTTAATCTTGATTCACATGCTTCAAAGACATTTAAAGAAAATGATACTTTAAAACTTAAAGATCAAGATAAAAAACTAAAAATTTCAGAATTCACACGTCACCAAATGTTTGCACATATGCCTGTCGGACTTGTTTCACAGGAAACTTATAACAACTACTTCAAAGATGCACCCGTAAATGCCGGTATTATCAAATCAATGTCAAAATCTGATATGAATCAGCTTAATGATGACTTAAAAGATGCAAAACTGATTACACCTGATAAAGCGATGAAAGGAATACCAAGTTATGAGGCAGAACAAATGCCGTTAAACTTAATGGTTATCTTCTTATTCTTGATCTCAGCAATCGTGATTACTGTATTCTTCTATGTCATCACAATTCAAAAAACAACAGAGTACGGTATCTTAAAAGCCATTGGCACAAGTAATAGAAAGCTTATCTTCAAACTTATGCAGGAAGTTATCTTTGTTGTAATGGTTAGTGTGCTCATAAGCATCGGCGTTATTTATATCATCAATATGAATTTACCGGCAACAATGCCGTTTTTCCTGAATCCTAACCTTATTTTCTTACTCATCGGTCTATTCTTAGTAGTCGCATTAATCGGTGTAATGCTTTCAATATATAAAGTACTAAAAATTGATCCAATTCAAGCAATCGGAGGAGAATAATTATGATAGACGTAAAACATATATCTAAATCCTTTAAACAAGGAGATACTACAACTGAAGTACTAAAAGATATTAACTTTACAGTAAATGACGGGGAGGTTGTATGCTTGTACGGACCCTCTGGTTCTGGTAAAAGTACACTACTTACGATTATCGGTGCACTCCTTCAACCCACGAGTGGCGAAGTAGTTATCAATGATAAATCGTTATCACACTTATCAAAAACCGAAATTACAAAGATGCGCCTTGATGACATTGGATTTATCTTTCAGGCCTCTCATCTTGTACCCTTCCTTACTGTGAAAGAACAACTCTTACATGTGGCATTAGAAAATGGTATGGATAAAAAAGAAGCGATGAAAAAAGCAGATGATTTGCTCGAAACATTTGGGTTATCACATCGTGCGAAAGTTTACCCTAAGAGCTTATCAGGCGGAGAGAAACAACGTGTCGCGATTGCACGCGCGTTTATGAACCATCCTTCTCTCATCTTAGCAGATGAACCGACAGCAAGTTTAGATTTTGAACGTGCTGTACAAGTTGTTGAAGTCATCAGAGAACGTGTGAAAGAGAATAACAGTTCATGTATTATTATTACGCATGACGAACGTATCTTTAAATATGCAGATCATATATTAAGATTAGAAGGCGGAAAATTAGTAAAAGAAAGATAAAGTATAAGGGTGAAATTGGCATGGTGCCAAATTTACGCTTAATGTGTCACTTCGGAATGAGCAATACCTGTCACAGACTTCACTTCAACTTCTCTGAACTTATCTTCAGATTCTGCTTTACCTAAATACGTTCCTAAGAACGCTCCGATAAATCCTGCAGGCACAGATATGATTGCAGGGTTCGCTAACGGAAATATGGGATTCGCTGTAATAAATGCTGTTCCATCAGGATTCATTACATTCGGGCTCAATATTACAAGCGCTAATGACGTTATTAATCCTGTTAAAAGTCCAGCGATTGCACCTTGAGTATTAAACCTCTTCCAGAAAATCGTAAATACAATTACCGGTAAGTTTGCACTTGCTGCCACACAAAAAGCAAGTGATACCAGGAAGGCAACATTCATATTTTGAGCAAACAAAGCTAGTAATATCGATAATACGGATACAGCTAAAGAAGCTATTTTTGCTGCTTTCATCTGTTCACGTTCTGATATATTACCTTTCTTAATAATTTCGCCATAAATATCATGTGCAAAAGCAGAAGCACCAGATAATACAAGTCCTGCAACTACTGCAAGAATTGTAGCAAACGCAACAGCACATACAAATGACATCAAGATATCTCCACCAAGTTTATCTGCAAGAAGAGGTGCCGCCATATTTCCTGCAGGATTTGCTGTAATAATTTCTTCACGTGTCAATAAACTTGCTGCACCAAATCCTAAAAATATTGTAAGTATGTAAAAAATCCCAATAATCCATGTTGCCCACATCACGGATGATCGTGCAGTCTTTGCATCACTTACCGTGAAGAAACGCATCAGAATATGCGGTAATCCTGCTGTACCAAATAATAAAGCAACGATTAAAGAGATATTATCTAATGGCGATTTCCCTTGTGACCCCGGATTAATATAGTCACTCTTAAGTTCAGGTGCATCAATGGACTTCATCGCACCAAACATGTTGGCGATACTAAAGTTAAAGTGCTTTAATACGAGAAAAGAAATAATAATCGTTCCAACCATCAATAACACTGCTTTGACCATTTGAACCCAGCTCGTTGCTGTCATGCCACCAAATAATACATAAATTGTCATCATAATTCCAACGATGATAACCGCCCATGTATAAGGTATATTGAATAAGAGCTGAATCAGCGCACCAGCACCTACAAGCTGTGCAAGCATATAGAAAATAACAATCGTAATCGATGATATTGCAGCCGTTGCACGTACTTTCTTCAGTTCAAATCGAGCAGCAATCATATCTGCTAATGTATACTTCCCTAAGTTTCGTAATGGTTCTGCAACGATATATAATACAATTAAATAGGCTGTTAAATATCCAATACTATAAAAAAACCCATCAAAACCCCATAATGCAATAGCTCCAGCAATACCTAAAAATGATGCAGCTGAAAGATAATCTCCTGCAATAGCCAGACCATTTTGCCATCCTGTCAGTCCTCCTCCTGCCGTATAGAAATCTTCAGCAGAATTTGTTCTTTTTGAAGCAAAGTAAGTAATAATTAGAGTTAAACTCACAAAAAATAAAAACATAATAATTATGGTTGTATTCATTGATCATTCCCCTTTCGATATTCATTGATGATTGCTTCTGATTGAATATCAAAGTGTTTCGCTTTAGACATATAGAGTGTTACAAGCGTCCACACCATAATAAAAAGCATAAATGCATAAATCCATGCCCAGGAAATATTCCAAAATGCCTCTTTATTCAAAAAGTCCGTATAACCAGTAAGAATCGGAAATAAAATTGTTGCAATAATAAAAAATAATGAAATCGGAAAGATAAAAGATTTGCGTTCTTTCTGCAATTGTTTAAAGTTATCACTGTGAGCGATCAAATTATAATCATTCTTTTCCATTTACTCATCTCCTCATTTTGTGTAGTTATGCACCCTATTTAATTCTATTTATTCGTCATAATATTGTCAATATTCAGATAATATTTTTGTGCATAATAAAGAAGGGATATAAATACTCCTTCTCTTCTCTAACTATTCTTCAATTTTCTCTTCTCTTAAACGTTTCGGATAATCTTCTAACCAGAATTTCGCATTTGGTAATTCATTTGGATTCGGTCTATAAATCGCATATTTACCAGATCCTTTCTCTTTCTTCTGTGCTTCAAAATCTTTAAGCGCACGTACTGCTGGTTTGTGTAAAATCCAGATTGCAATAATGTTACACCATGCCATAAGTCCTACACCTAAATCCCCCATCGCCCAGGCAACGTCTGCTGTTTTTATTGCACCGTAGAATGTTGCACCAACAATAATTAAACGTGCGACGTTAATTAAAAACTTATTTAAAGTTACACTACCGTTTTTCGTCAAATATGAGACATTCGTTTCTGCTATATATGCATACGCTAATATGGTCGTAAATGCGAAGAAGAACAGTGCAATAGCAACGAAATACGAACCAATACCCGAATATGCCGGGTCAAATTGATAACCACTTCCATGGAATGCTTTATCAATACCCGCTTGAACATACATTGCTGTTCCAGAATAGTCCTTCTCTCCATCAGCATTTAGTGCATATATGCCACCATCGTTAATTAAGTTCGGCATATCCCCCTTCATCGAGCCGTCCGTTGTATTGAATGTACCGGATAACAAGATAATTAAAGCAGTTGCTGTACATACAAATAACGTATCAACATATACTGAGAAAGCTTGAACTAAACCTTGTTTAGCAGGGTGTGATACTTCTGCTGCTGCGGCAGGGTGAGGCCCTGTACCTTGACCAGCTTCATTAGAATAAAGTCCACGTTTAACACCGATTTCAATCATCGCACCAAGTATCCCACCAAATGCTGATTCCATATTGAAAGCTGACTTGAATATTAATGCAAATAAACCAGGGACTTTATCAATATTAAGAACAATTATAACAACCGCTAATAAAATATATAGGATTGCCATAAAAGGGACTACTGCAGTCGCTACAGATGCAATCCAGCGAACTCCTCCAAAAATAATTAATGCTAAAATCACCGCAAGTGCTATACCGATAATCCATCCTTCGACTCCAAAAGCATTCTTCATAGAACTTGCAATGGCATTGGATTGAATACCAGGTAATAATAATGCAGTAGATACTATTGCCAGTACTGCGAATAATATCGCGTAACCTTTCGCAAATCCACCTTTCATTCCTGCCTCAATATAATATGCGGGTCCCCCACGATACTCACCGTTAATCTCTCTCTTATAAATTTGAGCCAGTGTAGATTCGATGAATGCTGAACTCGCACCCAAAAATGCAGTCATCCACATCCAGAATACAGCTCCCGGTCCACCGATATAGATTGCTGTTGAAACACCGACAATATTACCCGTTCCTACACGACCAGCAAGCGATAAAGCAATTGCCTGGAAACTAGAAATTCCTGTAGGTGACTTCTCCCCTTGAAACATTAGTCGGATCATCTCTTTTAAATGCCTGACTTGAAAGAACTTCATTAATAATGAAAATGAAATCCCTGTAATTAACAAGCCATACACTAATGGTTTACTCCATACAATCTCGTTTAAAAAGCTTACAATCCCTTCCATACATCCCACCCCTTAAATATTATAGTGAAGCGATACACTTATTAATTATATATTCACTAAAGACGTATGGCAATAGATATTTATAGATGATTCTGAATATTTAGTTTATAAATTTTTTTATTAAATTTTCTATATCTTTTTTCCAGAAGAAACGCTCTTTCTTTGATTGATAGGCAATTGTAATTAAACCATTTGTCATCCAGCTTGAAAATAGTGGGTAAGGTACCCCCATCTCAATGATATCGTCAATCGTTACAAATTCTTTTTCCATATTTAACCTCTTTCTATGCATAAAGCATTAATATGTAGGGTAATTATAATATATAAAGAATATGGAGGCGATAATATGAATCAAAAGGAAAGCTATAATAAGCTATTTGAACTAATAAAAAAAAATGACATTGCAATGATGACAACTATCCAAGATAGTAAGCTTGTTTCACGACCAATGAGTTATCAGGATGTAGATACAAGTGGGGATATTTGGTTTATGTCTACTCGCACAGAAAAAACTGAAGAGATTGAGAAAGATAATCGTGTCAATCTATCATTTGCTAACAAAGGATACGTGTCAATTTCAGGGAATGCCTTTATCGTAAATGACAACGACAAAATTAAAGAATACTGGAGTAAAGGAATCGAAGCTTTCTTAAAAACAAATCCTGAAGATCCGAATGTTGTTCTAATTAAAGTCGTTCCTGAATCAGCAGAGTACTGGGCAACAGATGAATCAGTTAAAACTGTTGTTGAAGGTATTAAATCACTTTTTTCGAAAGAAAAAGGTAGCAGAGAAGACAGTTCATTGAATGAATCACTTAATCTTAAATAGTATGTAAGCACAGTAGATTGCTCTGCTGTGTTTTTTTTATATTCAAAATTAAAAAAGACCTCACGTAGAGGTCTTTATTTTACAGTTGTCTATCCCAATGTCTTTGTTTTAATAATTCATCAAGATAATTATTTGCAGAACCATCAATTTCAACGATTCCCGGCTCGTCTTTTTGTACAGATGTTACATCAATTGCTGCCTCAGATCGTTTGCTAAAACCAATTGTCTTAAAGTGTCTATTTGCTGCTTCAACATAGTCTTTCGCTTTCGGTAAGAGTGGCACTTTTGCATCCAGTACGATAATACCGTCAAAGAATGTAGAGTGCACAGTATCAAATGTTTCAGATACTTTTAATGCTCCGATTGTCATTGCCTTCTCAGCAACAAGCTTGAAGTTGACATTGTTATCACTTAAGTTTTGCACGAGGGCTTTGATCTCTGATTCATTTGAACTTGCAGTAACCATAATTGCAACAGATAACGTATCAAGTTTCTTAACTGTGTTTTCCATACTTAATGCCGGAGACTTTTTATCTGATTTCACTTCTTCATCAGTTGTAGGAGCTTGAACTCCAATTTTATCTGCAATTTGAGTCGCTAAGTCTTTATCTACTTTATTAATATTAGCAATTGCATTTTCTTTTACAAAGTCATGCTTACATTTACCTAATTCAAAAGCAAATCCATCTCTTAGATGTTCTTTTTCCGGTTGCGTTAAGCTATTATAGTATAATTTTGCTTGTGCATAATGTTCTTTAAAACTATCACTTCTTGCACGTACTTTATGCGCATCTATCTTCTCGTGATATGATTCAAATCCACCTTCTTCAACTGGTGTTGTATGTGGATTATTATTATTGATTGCATTGTTATGATAAGATGTTTGTCCTTTATGCACGAATGATTGGTGCATACCATCACGTTGATTATTCGCAAATGGGCAGACAGGTCTGTTAATAGGGATTTGGTGGAAGTTTGGTCCACCTAGACGAGATAACTGTGTATCAGTATATGAGAATAATCGCCCTTGTAATAATGGATCGTTACTAAAGTCAATTCCCGGTACAAGATGTCCTGGATGGAATGCAACTTGCTCTGTTTCTGCGAAGACATTATCTACATTGCGATTTAAAGTCATTTTACCCACACGTTTAACTGGCACTTCTTCTTCTGGCCATAATTTCGTTGGATCTAATATATCGAAATCAAATTTAAACTCATCTTCTTCAGGTAAAATTTGAAGTCCTAGTTCCCACTCAGGATAATCACCTTTATCGATAGCTTCATATAAGTCTTCACGGTTATAATCTGAATTCTTACCCGCGATGATCTGCGCTTCATCCCAAACGAGTGAATGCGTGCCGAGTAATGGTTTCCAGTGAAATTTCACAAAGTGTGACTTTCCCTCTTTGTTGATTAAACGGAACGTATGTACACCGAAGCCTTCCATTGTGCGGAAGCTCTTTGGTAAACCACGATCACTCATGGTCCACATCGTCATATGAGTTGACTCAGGGTTTTGCGCAAAGAAATCCCAGAACGTGTCGTGAGCAGTACCACCTTGAGGAATTTCATTATGTGGTTCTGGTTTTATTGCGTGTACTAAGTCCGGGAATTTAATTGCATCTTGAATAAAGAATACAGGAATATTGTTACCTACTAAATCATAATTACCTTCTTCAGTATAGAATTTAGTCGCAAATCCACGTGCATCACGTACTGTATCATTTGATCCTTTTGAACCTTGTACAGTAGAGAAACGTACAAATACAGGTGTCTTTTTTGATGTATCTGTTAAAAACTTCGCTTTTGTATATTCACTTAAATCTTCATATAGTTCAAATTCTCCATGTGCACCATAGCCACGAGCATGCACAATTCTTTCAGGAATTCTTTCGTGGTCAAAATGCGTCATTTTTTCTCTGAAATGAAAGTCTTCTAATAAGGTTGGTCCACGTTCTCCAGCTTTAAGAGAAAATTCATCCTCAGCCATTTTTAAACCTTGATTCGTCGTAAGTGCAGTATCTTCTGAGTGGTCTCTACGAAATGCTTCTAATTGCTCATCTTTTTTATTAGTCATTATCGTTCCCCCTATATATAGTCTTACATTTCAGTATTCCCGTTCACATGTATTCAAAACGCATATAAATTGAATATTTTTCAAATATAAAAAAGAGGAAGATACATTATTATTGTATCTTCCTCTAAAGGTGTAGTTATTTTTCTAAAAATTTACGTCCATCATCTAACTTATGGAATCCTCTTAAGAAATACACACCAGCCATCGCTGATAAGAAGATGATTCCGATAATTACTGATACACGCGTATCCACGTTAATTAACATACCTATCAATACTAATACTAAGAAGCCAATCGCTAAATAATCAGATACTGGTGCAAACGGCATTTTAAATGGATGATTTGCTGCAAGTTCTGGTTCACGCTTTCTGAATGCTAAATGACTGAATAAGATCATAAACCAAGGAATCATACCTGGTAAAATTGAAGCGCTGTAAACATATACGAAAATGTTTTCTGCACCATCAATAAACATCGGTAAGAAGATATTTAATAATACCCCTACAAAGATGCCGATAGAAATCATCATAACCGCATATACTGGCACACCATTTTTCATAACGCGTGCAAATGCTTTTGGCATCTTACCTTCTTGCGCGAGCGTAAATACCATACGACTTGAACTGAATATACCTGAGTTACAACCTGACATTGCTGCAGTAATTACTACAAAGTTAATAAAACCTGCTGCAACTGTAATCCCAACTTTAGCAAAAGTAGCTACGAATGGGCTACCTACGTTACCTAATTGGTCCCATGGATAAACTGTCACAATAACAAAGATTGCTCCAATGTAGAAAATTAATATACGCCATATAATCCCGTTAACTGCTTTTGTAATATTTTTCTGTGGGTCTTTCGTTTCACCCGCAGTAATACCGATTAATTCCACACCTTGGTAAGATCCTACTACCATTGATAGTGCAAAGAAAAACCCTGTAATACCGTTCGGGAAAAAACCACCGTGTGCGGTTAAGTTACTTAATCCAATTGGATTACCGTTATTTCCAAATCCAAATAAAATAATACCTAAACCTGCAATAATCATTAAAATAATTGTTACAATCTTAATCATTGCAAACCAGAATTCAAACTCTCCAAACGCTTTAACTGAAGCCATGTTCGCAGCTGCCAATGTAATAATTACAATAACTCCAGGTATCCAGCTTGGTAATTCCGGCCACCAGAACTGCATATACTGTCCAACTGCGATCACTTCACTCATCCCTACTACAATCCACTGAAATATATTTGCCCATGCAGTGACATAACCTGCCACTGGATGAAGATACTCAGAGGCATAATCAGCAAATGAACCTGTTGTCGGGTATAAATAAACAAGTTCTCCCATTGCACGCATAATTAGAAATAAAAACAAACCAGCTACTAAATATGCAAGGATAGCTGATGGGCCAGTCCATTTAATCGTGCTTGAAGCACCCATAAACAAACCTACACCAATTGTTCCCCCAAGTGCTATCATCTGTACTTGTCTTGAACTTAAACTTCTTTTTAAATGATGATCTTTCATAATCTTTGACCCCTTTTATTTTCAATTCTTTTGTTCAAATTCATGGTGTCTTCTCCAAGTATCTATTATAATATATATCGATTTTGCACGAAAACGTTTTCACATTAAAGTGTTAAATTTCTCTGAAATAACTTCCGATTAACTAATTTTTATGTAAAAGCGCATATATACTATCGAATAATTTTTTAATTTTGTATTCAATATGAATATATAGATATCATAAGTTTTAATAATGATATCATTCGAAATAAATTATATAAACATAATATACAGAGTAAATGATGGGTTTGTCTATACATTTCTTTAAAAACAAATATTTTAAAGCAAACATTTATCTGTTAAAAAAATTTATTTTTATTATTTAACAAAGACAACATTTCATAAATTAAGTCGAACAAAAGTCTTTTATACCTCCGCCCTTACTTTTATAATGAAGGATAAGGAGGAATATTCATGCTCAAAATTAAAGCTCCACAAACAGTTTATTTCCAAGGAAACGATCACGCAGTACTCTTACTCCATTCATTCACTGGTACGACAAGAGATATGAAGTTAATTGGTGATGCATTAGCAGAAGCAGATTTTTCATATATGATTCCTGCTTATCCAGGACATGGGCAGCCTATCGAAACATTTATACAGCATTCAATAATGGACTGGTGGAAAGTAGTTGAAGATGCGTATTTACAACTGCTCGCACAAGGGTTTCAAAAAATATCTGTAATTGGTGTCTCACTTGGTGGGCTATTCACCTTAAAGTTAGCAGAACAATTCAATTTTCATCAAGCAATCATTATGAGTACCCCGATGCATAAAGAAGCTGTGAATTTAGAAGAGAGATTGAAGCATTATGCAGAGAACACACAAAAAATATTCTCTGAAAATGAACTTTCAGAGAATAATATCAATAATCTAATAAAAAACTATTATGGCACTCCTTTGTTCATACAAATGATTGATGAGATTATGACGCATCTATCTGATATTCAAACACCGATTTCGATTCTTTATGGTGGTAGAGACGATATTTTTTACCAAGAAAGCGCTGAATTCATCTATCGTAATGTTCACAGTAACAAAGACATCCTAGAATTTTCCGAAGCTGGTCACCTTATGCCTAGAGGTAGAGCTCAAGAAGAAGTGATACGTTATATCGTTGGTCAACTTACATAATGAAATGTGCAAAACCTTTACTGCATCAATTGATTGATCATCACAAATAATATGACGATTGGAATAACATATCGCAGTAATATAATCCATACATTAAATAGTTTATTCTGATATGGCTTCTGGACGAAGTGTGCTTTCATTATCTTTTTGTCTAGTACGTAACCTGAGAACAACGTATAGCATAATACACCAATTGGCAACATGATATTGGATACAAGGAAGTCCATATTATCAAAGAATGTTCCTTTTAGGAACTTCATGTCACTTATCGGTCCAAATGATAGTGCACACGGAATACTTACAATGAAGATACCTAAAATAATCACAAGAACAGACTTCATACGTTTCGTATTATCATTCTTTGTCATGTTTGAAACATTGATTTCTACAAGATTGATGGATGACGTAATTGTTGCAAAGAAAAACAGCAACAAGAAAATCAAATAGAATATTGAGCCAAATGGTAGCTGATTAAAGACATAAGGCAACACGATAAATAGTAAACCAGGGCCTTGTGCATTATCTATGCCCAAAGATGCCGTGGCTGGAAATATCGCCAATCCCGCTAATAACGTGACTAAAATGTTAAGTAATACAATATATCCTCCTGCTTGCACAAGATCAGTTCCTTTTTTCATATAAGAAGCATAAGTCAACATCCCCCCAAACCCTACAGATAAAGAGAAGAACGATTGTCCTAACGCAAATAAAACGGCTTCTTGATCTAGTTTATTAAAGTCTGGATTTAAAAAGAATGATACACCTTCCATCGCATTTGGTAATGTTATGGACCGAATGATCATAATGAGAAACATTACAAATAACATCGGCATCATAAACTTAGAGACACGCTCAATACCATTTTGCACCCCTTTAATAACAATAATGCCCGTTAATGCCAAGAACAAAATAACCCCTGCAATTGTATTCAATGGATTTGATATGATACTACCAAATAACACTGTATAATCTTTGGTCGCATCTCCAGTAAAAATCACTTTTATCGTACGAATAATATATATTAAGATGAAGCCGCCGATAACGCTGTAAAAACTCATTAATAAAAATACCCCGATATTACCAAGATAGCCGATTAAATCATACTTCTTCTTACCAGATAACTTACTAAATGCTCGTGTACTATAAGTCTCCCCAGCGACGCCCATCACAAATTCACTCATTAATATTGGTAATCCAATAAATAAAGTGAAGATGATAAACAAAATAAGGAATGCTGCTCCTCCATTATCAGCCATCACATAAGGGAATTTCCACATCGCCCCCAAACCTATCGCTGAACCTGCACTTGCTAGTATAAAACCTAATTTTGATGTGAAACCTGATTGCCTCTCCATATAAATCCCTCCTAAAATAAATATAAAAATAAAAAAGAGACCGTGTGTACACACGATCTCTTAAGTATAGAGACCGCTCATACATCGGCCTCTTAAGCGAATGCTAAGGAAGCCGTCATAGATACTTATACCTATGACGGTTATAAGTATCAGGACAGCTGCCACCAATTATTTAATTGCATAGTAGTGTATTTCATAATACTAGCTCCCTTATCAAGAATTGTATTCATATTAACAATTATATTTTAATACGTCAATAAATTTCTGAATATTATATCAAATTTGCTTCTTCTAATAGTTCTTCAATGAATGTACCAGATGCTTTCTTCAATAAGCGTTTTTCTACCAATCTTTCATAGATTGGCATATCAATTTCATCTAGTTTCTTGCCATCATTCAGTACAGATAACGCATGTAATAAAATTCTCACATCGTATACTGAAGCGAATACTTCAGGCACTCCACGGTCTACTTCTAGAAGTTTATACACCGCTTCCATAGCAGTTCTTACTGAATATTCTGTTGTAAATACGGTATCTCTTTCTGTTTCTGCAAAGTTACCTATAAATGCAATATTCTTTGAACCATGTGGTACTACTAAAGGACGGTCTCCTTCTTTACGCGGCATAAAGTAAGCGGTAATGTACGGCATATAGCTTGGAATTGTATTACATTCTGCTGCTAGTGCTGAAATCTTCTCTTCAGGAACACCCATATGATAAAGCCATTCTTCACAAATTTCTTTACCAGAACACTCAACAATTGTTTTATTTGTACGTTCTCCACGTTCATCTGAATAAAGTGCGTAAATCCATACACTCACTTGATCATCAGGTTGATTTTTAAACTGCTGTTGTCGATTTAGCGTAAAGCTTAACTGCCAATTTGAATCATCTACAGTAACGATACCGCCGGTTACTGTACGACCTGATAATGGATCGCGTTTACAAATTTTTTGAATATAATCTATAACTTCTTTATTATTTGTTGTTGCTGTAGCAGACACGAACCAGCTTTTTTCTGGTAAATCTTTATAGAATTTAGCTGGATTACCAAACTCCTCACATTGCGTACTTAAGTTTTCCCATAGTTGCCATGCGCCACCAGGTTTTGTTGTAGGCGGTGCAGGTGTATCATTATCTCCATAAGTAGTACTTTCAGTGATGCTGCCATTTGTTACAAATACTAAATCATTTTCAGTTAAAGGAATTGATTCCTCGTTACCTCTGCGCACGATGTCTATTGCCTTTGCAACTTTTGACTCTTTTGAACATTCAACTTGTATATTCTTAACGGTTACACCATATTCAAATGTAACGTTCTTCGCTTTAAGATGCTCAATCAGAGGCATAACAAGTGATTCGAACTGATTGAACTTCGTAAATTTTAGGGCTGAAAAGTCTGCAAGTCCGCCAATATGATGGATGAAACGCATTAAATATCGACGCATCTCCATAGCAGAATGCCAAGGTTCAAATGCAAACATCGTTTTCCAGTAGATCCAGAAGTTTGAGTCTAAGAAGTCTTTACTGAAGACATCAGAGATCTTCACATCATTCAGCTGTTCTTCTTTCATTAAGCATAGCTGGATAATTTCTTTATTTGCTTTTTTTGTTAGAGTCATTTTTCCATCTGATTCTAGGCGTTGTCCACGATTTTCTATTACGCGGCACTTCGAATAGTTTGGATCTTCTTTATTTAACCAGTAAAATTCATCCAGAACAGAAGCATCTTCGACTTCCAATGATGGTACTGAACGAAATAAATCCCATAAACATTCAAAATGATTCTCCATCTCACGACCGCCACGCATTATATAGCCACGTTCAGGATTCAATATTCCATCCAAGCTTCCTCCAGGGAGATCGAGTTCTTCTAATATATGAATATTTTCACCTTTCATTTTACCATCTCGTATTAAAAAACTTGCCGCTGCTAATGACGCTAAACCAGAACCAACTAAATATGCAGACTTATTATCTACCCCTTCCGGCTTCTTCGGTCTTGCAAATGCTTCATAGTTTCCATTACTATAGTACATAAATACCACTCCATTCGAGACATATAATTTAAAGTTGCATGCTTGCTTTATATTCATTACTCTAACGCATTATTTTTTATATTCAGAGAATTCTATAAACAATTTTGTCACTTATGTGACATTTTGTATAAATATGTCTCAAAAGAAGGTGTACATATGGATAAAAAAGACTTAAGAGTTGTCAAGACTGAACAGGCGTTACGGAATGCACTACTTGAACTAGGAAATGCTAAAGATTTTGATTCAATCACCATTAACGAAATTTGTGAAAAGGCACTAGTCAGACGTTCTACCTTTTATCGTCATTACGAAGATAAATATGATTTTTACCAATGTACAATTATTCATCTCCTCAACATTTATAATGAAAAAAATGATGTACATTATAATTACCATCATCCTGAAAAATTTTATGCTGCTATGATTCACGATGTATTATTATTTTTAGACCAAAATAAATCGCTTGCAAAATCTGTAATACGCAGTGAAATCTACGGTGTCATCTCAATGATTATTTATAAACAACTTTATTTAATTATTGAATCTCATTTAAATCGTGAAATGGAAAATGGCTATGTTTTTAACCAAGACATCAATCTGCTTGCAGAGTTTTCGGCTGGTGGTATAATGCGCATTATATTTAACTGGTTACAAGCTGGTGGCAACAATGTTGATTACCTGTCTAGTTCACTAGAAGAAATGTTAAACCAATTCTGGAGCAAAATGAGATTTCAAAAGTAAAATAAAGAACTAGGAAGTATTCTCCTAGTTCTTCAATCGATATAAATTAATTTGTAATCTCTTTGATAAATGATTCTATATTTTCTGAGTTTTCATAATGCTCTATTGTCATTGGATCAAAATGTATAAATGGTCCATTTTCGATATTAATATATTCGCCATCTTCTGATCCAATACCCCCGAAATAATAAGAAGTATCTCGTGCATCATAATATGCTGCTAACTCTTTTCTCAAAGCTTCACGTGAATTAACTGCTTGTCTGATTTCTGTATTTTCATAAATATAAGCACCAACCTTTGATGTGCCATTTACAATCCCTTGAGTCGTATTGATATGAGCAATTTCGTTCCATACAACATAGATCGTATCCTCTCCTGTAAATGCATAGCGAGTAAACGGATAAATACTTCCACCAAACTTAACTTCGTAATAAGCAGGAATTTCGTCATATAATAACACAGCGTCCCCGTATTCATCCATTTTTATGAAAGGAACCGAGGCAATCCATTGCTTAATATCTGATTCCTTGTCAAACACACCAACAATTTGCCTGTCACTTTGTTCGGTTATTTCTAATAGATACACTGTGCTTCACCTCAAATGTATTATTTTTTATAATCGTATGCAACTTCTTCAAGTTGTTCATCGTACTCAATATATAAATCATGACCATCAAAAAACCATAAATCTGACTCATTTACATAATATGTTATTCCATCTTCAGTAATAGCTGCCACAGCCTTATCATCATCTTTATCTATTGTAAAAGCGAGTGAATGATTCTCTTGAACTTTACTGGATCCGTAGATCTTACTGTAAAATCTAACTTTATCTCCTGTTTCTAGTCCTACCTCTTCTTTGAACCATTGCTTAGCTTTATCTGTTATATATATATTCATATTTGTTCTCCTATCTTTTTTATTCTGTCAGATCTTTCACAGCTTTATTTTCTTCAATGCTTAATGGCTTATGAGAATATTCACAGTTTTCCCATTCAAAACAATCTTTAAACGACTCATCGTAATAACTATCTTCTGGAAAATGATGTGTACATTTAGAGTCTATATTCGCAAAAGGATATGGCAGAGCGAAGAATGCTGGTCCCTTGAATTTATCAACACCAAACCAGAAATTAAACTCAATCATCGATGCATCAAATGCAGCACGTTCAATTACTTTCGACGAATCCAGAAAAAGGCACATGTTCATTCAAGAATTGTTCTATGTGTAAGTAATATGATTTAATTGTCATTCCACTTGCAATGCTATTTCTCTCACTTCATCTTCAATGATAACTATAATTTTGTGCTGAAGCAAATTGACATCTATTTAGTAGTGCTTATCTTCAAAATGCAACACACCTGTTGAAAGCCCCTGAACTGTCACGTCTAAGACAACATATGCCCATTGAGGATTCTGAAATGCAGTCACTAACTTATAATTATCTCGTTCTTGTTGCTGTGTTGGGTCTATATGCATAATAAATCTTCCTTTATAGTGCTCTATACCACGCTGCAGCTTGTTGTACTTCATCGTGTGTTAATGAATGTCCTGCTTGATGCCAATATATTTCGACTGTCGCGCCTGCATTTCTTAATGCCTTCGCCAGTTCTTCTGTTTCTTCTTTCGGTGAGATTGGATCATTCACACCTGCACCAATAAATACTTTTTTACCTGACAAATCAGGTAATTCAATGTTTCGTAATGGTACCATCGGATGGAATAAAATCGCTGCGTACAATGCATCTTTATCATGATACATTAAACTTGCTGCAATATTGGCTCCGTTTGAATATCCGACAGCAACGATTTTCTCACGATTTAATCCATTTTCCGAAGCTGTAGTTGTAATAAAATCATTAAGTTCGTGTGTACGGTTTACTAAATCTTCTTCGTCGAACACACCTTCTGCAATTCTACGGAAGAAACGTGGCATCCCATGCTCACTTACGTTCCCTCTAACACTTAATACATTTGCCTCATTATCGATAAGCCCCGCTAACGGTAACATATCATGTTCATTTCCACCTGTTCCGTGCAATAGTAATAATGTCGTATCATCGCTTCCTTTATTAATCACATGTTTCATTGTCATATTCATCAACCTCTCTTTTTATTTGCGTACTGAGTGAATCGGAATTAAACATTCTTCTTCTTTGTAAAGTATTTTGTATATAAAAAGAACGAATCAATTTTCATCTATTGATTCGTTCTGCATCTTTATTCTCACGATTTTGCGAGTACATCTTCACACTTATCATTATTTGTCATCACTTTCCTTGATGCTTAAGTTCAATATTTCTTTTACGTAGATTTCTTCACCTGGCCCTGTTCTAATCTCTGTGACTAGATAAGCTTCTTTATATTGAATACTTGCTTTAGCCCTATGGCACATTCTGTTGCATGTATACTTCTCTCTACTTCAAAATGAACGTTAATTTCATCATTGCTGTATGAACGACAAATATTATTTTTTAAATGAATCAAATAATGTAATCATGTTTAAACCAAAGTATTTACCTGCAGCGCTTAATGATTTTACTCCATGACCTGCTTTTAAGTGGTTATACATTGCACCTAACATAATAACATTGATTAACATTGCACCTATTCTTGCAAACTTTTTATTAAATACTGATAACATCAAGAAGATGGAACCAATTAATTCAAAGTATCCTGCGATTTTCATCATGCTCGGAGATAGGTTGAACCCTTCTTTAAGTTGTTGAGCCATCGCCTCATCGTTTTTCACTTTCGGTAAACTACTTTTAAGAATATCTTTTGCTACGTATCCATTTACAATATGTTTATGCACTTTATTGCCTCCTAAATTTAATATAATTAATATACTATAATATATTTAATATATAAATAGTCCATTAGACCGATTTTTCATTTTGAGGATAGCGTAAAGATAATACTAATCCATATAATGAAAATATGAACATGCTTATATAAGTAATATTCATTTGAAATCCAGATTGTACTGACTCATTCATTATCGTAATAAATATTACAGTTCCGATAGCATCCGCTACAACAGTCAGAAAGAAACCATTAATTTTCAGTCTCATTGTCTATCTTGCACTCATGCTGGTGAACTTTGCACCACCAGTATTCACACTTACAGGTTTCGGACTTATCTTGAATGCACAGATTACTGCATATCATCAATTATAAAATTGATTTAAATAATCAAACAATTTAAGCATTTGCCGTGAGTAATGAAAGTAATATAGGTACAATATAATTATTCATGCACATATGACATACATATCAATATGAACAGGAGCGATACGCAATGAAATTAATCATGTTTGGGACCAGAGAAGATGAAAAAGAGGCGGCATTAAGCTGGGCCGAGAAGAACAATGTAGAAGTTACTTTTAACCCCGACCCGTTAACTTTAGAGAACGTACATTTATTAGCAGAATACGACGGACTATCAACAAGTCAGACAGCACCATTTGAAGATGATATTTATGAACAAATTGCAGCTCAAGGTATAAAGCAAGTTGCCCAGCGTTCTGCTGGCTTCGACATGTTCAATCTTGAGAAAGCAGCTGCACACAACCTAATCATATCGAACGTTCCTAGTTATTCTCCAAATGCAATTGCAGAATATGCTGTAACTGCAGCCATGAACATTATTAGAAATACTGAAAAGATTCAAAATAAAGTAAAGCAACATGATTTTACCTGGAACAAATCCATCATCAGTAAAGAAATGCGTTCAATGACCGTTGCTATTATCGGGATAGGACGAATCGGTACAATTGCAGCGCAAATATTTAATGGCTTTGGTGCCGAAGTTATCGGTTACGATCTATATCCAAATGAAAAAGCAGAAGCATTTTTAACATATACAGACTCACTTGAAGAAGCGATTGGAAATGCAGATTTAATTTCAATCCATATGCCACTTACAAAAGAGAATACATATATGTTTGATAAATCTTTATTCGCCAAAATGAAAGACGGTGTATTTATCGTAAATACTGCACGCGGAAAGATTGTAAACACGAAAGACTTGCTGGATGCATTAAATTCAGGAAAAGTCGCAGCAGCAGCCTTAGACACTTATGAAAATGAAGCACCTTATTTCCCGAAAGACTTTAGCGATAAATCAGTAGAAGATGACGTACTGCTAGAACTCATCCAGCGTGAAGATGTTCTCATCTCTCAGCATATCGCTTTTTATACAGAAACTGCCGTAATGAACTTAGTAGAAGGTGGTCTTGATTCTGCAAAACAAGTCATTGAAACTGGGAGCTGTGATAATCGAGTAAATTAAAAGGAGGCGCAGTGCGCCTCCTTTTAATTTACATATGATTTTATTGTTCTCGCTTCTTGTTCATCTAATTCATGATCACCATCTAATAAAATAAACTTAACGTCTTTAAACTTTGGTATAAACTGTTGCTCTAATTGCTTAACTTGTCCGGCAGGTACAATATAATCGTTCGCTCCTGCTGTAAGTATTATTCTAATACCATTAGATGCAGGAGTTGATATTCATTGCCACCAGTACCATGAAACAATACAATCAAAATATCATTATTATTCTTTTGATAAAAATAATTCATGAAGTTCTACCTCCTACTTACTTCTCACAGTATCGATATATCTCACTTGTTTTTCAATTTCTTCACGTTTACCTTCTAAGAATGGCGGTAATGAAAGTTTTTCACCTAAAGTTTCATACGGTTCATCTCCCATAAATCCAGGACCATCAGTTGCAATTTCAAATAAAATCGGCATTGTAAGACGTGCATATAATGATTTAAAGAAAAATCTATCTACATAACCAGAGTTTGGTAGACCGAACTCTTGTAAACGATCAATCCATTCATTTAACCCTTTTTCATCAGGTACTCTGAATGCAACATGATGCACTGTCCCAAATCCTTGGTAAGCTGCAGCATTTGTTGTGTCGTCAACGATGATCACGGATGCACCATTACCTCCTTCACCAGTTTCAAACAGATGGTAATTATCTTCAGACGCTGTTTCTTTGAACATATATACTTTTTCGAATGCAGATTTATATGCTGTGAACTGGCTCACTGTAATAAATACTGGCCCTAAACCATAAATCGCATATTCTACAGGCACTGGTCCATTTTTCCAAGGTGTACCCGGTGCGACACCTTTATCATACTCATCAGAAATAATTTGATATAACTGCCCATCAAAATCTTCAAATGGCAAGATTTTGCGACCAAACATTTCTTGAATACCTTCATGCGTCACATTAAATTGTTCAAAACGCTCCAAGAAATATTCTACCGCTTTATCATTTGGCACTCTAAATGAAGTTCTTGCAATTTCATTTGTACCATGCTGTCCTTTTTGAATACCTTCAAAATCAAAGAACGTCATATCAGTGCCGGCATTACCAGCATCATCTGCAAAAAAGAGATGATAGGTACTGATATCGTCTTGGTTTACAGTCTTTTTAACGAGATGCATCCCTAGAATGTCATTAAAAAAGTCATAAATTTTTTCTGCACTACTAGTAATTGCTGTTACGTGATGAATACCTGTTAATTCTTGCATTATTATTACCACCTTTGATATATTTAATATATTTAGTATAATTAATATATTTTATAAATAACTTTTTTGAAAGTGATAAGGTTTATTTACGAAATGAGTATAAATATGCTTATAGTATTAATACAAGCTTGCATTACAAATTGAAGATTGTTCAGACAAACAATTTGGAACGAATGCTATAGAACGACTGATATTTAAAGTGCGTTCTTCAGTTTTATGATATACCACTCGTATTGCCAGACTGCCTAGAAAATAAATGCCAGAAGATAGAACATCTACTTAAAAAGAAAGAAGGAAGAACATAATGAAAATTAACGGACATCACCATGTTTCAATGTACACAAAAGATATAAAACAAAACAAAGATTTTTATACGAATGTTCTTGGCCTTAGACTCGTGGAAATTTCGGTCAATCAGGATAACCCAACAATGTATCATCTCTTCTACGGTGATGAAGAAGGATCACCTGGGACATTACTCAGCTTCTTTGAAATTCCTAATGCCAGTGTGACTAAAAAGGGAACAAACAGTATTCATAGACTTTCTTTACTCGTTCCGAATTACGAGGCACTTGAATATTTTGAACAACGCCTGAATCAAAATGGGATAGAGACGCACCCAATTCAGTATGCTGGTCATGATGGTATATCGTTTGAAGATCGTGATGCTTTAGAAATCGTCTTGTTACCAAACAATGATATGTATTACCCAAATATATGGAAGAAAAATCACTATTCTGATATTCCTGAAGCTTTTCAAGTCTTAGGGATGGGGCCTGTCGAAATTCGCGTGAGAGACATTGAGAAGTCAGCTCAATTTTTAATGGAAACACTAGGATATACGAGACGTACTGATAGCAATATCTTTACATTAGATGTAAGTGGATTATACAGTGACTTTGTCGTCGTAGAGCAAGACGGGCATACAGTGATACCCGGGCGCGGATATGTTCACCATATTGCAGTGGACATGCCAGAGGTAAAAGATTTAGAAGCACTCATTGAAAAGCTAGATCAACTTCGCGGTAAGCATACTGACATCATTAATCGCTGGTTCTTTAAATCAGTATATTATCGTCAAAATGGTATTATGTTCGAGTTTGCAACTTCAGAGCCAGGAGTTATGATCGATACCAAGAAAGAAGATTTAGGTAAAAAGCTCAATTTACCGAAATTCCTGGAAAAAGATAGAGCAGAAATTATGAAACATTTAAAACCTATAGAATAAACTATAGAAAATACAATATAGTTAAACTGTAATATTTTAAGTCTCTCCTTTATAGCATCAATAAAGTGGGTATATGTATAATAATTACAATTTGAAAAGGAGTGCTGTTATGACTAAAATATTAATGACTGGTGGAACCGGCCTTGTCGGAAAAGCTTTACAACAAAAGTTTTCTTCTGAAGATGAAGTGTATATCCTTACACGTTCGGATAAAGAAAATCATGACAATATTACGTACATCAATTGGGACAAAGAAAATTATGAGCAATATGTTCCTGATGTCGATCTCGTCATCAACTTAGCAGGAGCTTCTCTTAATCAACGATGGACGAAAGAACATAAAGAAGCGATACAAATCAGCAGAATCGAGTCTACTAGGAAATTGTTGCCTATAATCGATAACATGCAAAGTGTACCTCTACTCATTTCTGCAAGTGCGGTTGGTTATTATCCGCCTTCAAATGAAGCGGTATACTCTGAACAAGATACGATCTCACCCTTTGATTTCTTATCTGAAACCGTACATCTATGGGAAAAAGAGGCCAAAAAAATAGAGCAGAATGGAACTGATGTTGCTTATGTACGTTTCGGTGTTATATTCTCTGATAAAGGAGGTGCTCTACCACTTATGATTAAGCCTTATCAATTATTTGCAGGAGGACCTATAGGTAAAGGCACACAACCTTATTCATGGATTCATCTGGATGATTTAGTCGATGCCATACTTTATATATATAAACATCGTTTAACAGGTATATATAATCTAACTGCACCCTACCCTGTAACGCAGCAGCAGCTTGGAAAAGTGATTGCTGAAACGATTCATCGTCCACATTACTTTGTTACCCCAACCAAATTAATCGAGCTTCTATTAGGCGAACAGTCGATTATGGTTACAAAGGGTCAAAAAGTATTACCAGAAAAATTATTAGCTCACGGTTTTAAATTTTCATATCCGAATGTCAAAATTGCACTATCAGATCTGTTGAGGCAATCATGAATAAAGAATCACGCAAACAAGTAGAACAATTATGGAAGCAAGAGAAATATAAAGTAATGTATTATAGTCAAAGACAATATCTATTGATTCGTCAAGAACTAAATAATGGATTAGATGAACCAAAAGTATTAGAGGACATTATTGCTGAGACTTACACTATGCAGCCGAGTGAAGGTTCAATGCGTAATAGTTTTGAACATATGTGGGGGTATTTCAAAAAGATTGCTGCCGAAGAAGAAAAAACATATTTTTTCAACCTTCTCACTGATGTTACACGTAACGATAGGCGCATCAAAGATTATTTATTGTTACTCGCAACTCAGTATAATGTCATATATTTATTACAAAGCTCTATTCTTAAGCAAGCGGATTAACGTTTCATATTTCTTCGTTAATCTATATAGTTAATTATATACTCCCTATAAGGTGCTCACTTTTAAGTGTTTACTTTATAGGGAGTATATTAATAAATTGACTTTTCAAGGGACAATACTTTTGTCTACAGAATATTTATTGCAGTTTAAGCTCTTAAATAATCAAGGACAGCTACACCGACCGCTTTTGCAGCTATTAGTAGTGCGCTTTCATCGATATTAAATTTTGGATGATGATGAGGATAAACTTCACCATTTACTGGTGCTGCTCCAACATAAATAAATGCTGATGGCCTTTCTTTTGCATAATACGCAAAGTCTTCACTAGAAGGCTGTGGTTCAGTTAACTCTATAGGGATATTCTTCAAGTGTTTTCTAATACTTCTAGCTACCGCTTCAGTAAGTTCCGGATCATTGTATAATGCAGGGTAATCATCCAAGTAATCTAAATGACACTGCACTCCGTACATGACTTCTAGTCCATATGTAATTCTTTTAATTTCTTCTTCTATTTTTTTCTTCGTATTATCTGTCAGTCCTCTGACATCACCTTCTATCATGACACGATCTTTGATGACATTAAACTGTCCTTGACCTTCAAATGAACCAATAGTTATAACACCCGTTTCAAAAGGACTCAATCTTCTTGATACAATTGTTTGTAATGTATTAACATAGTAACTTGCAGCAACAATCGCATCATTCGCTGTATGTGGCGAAGAGCCATGGCCGCCACGCCCTTGAATTGTGAGTTTAAAGGCTGCACTGCCTGTTTGTGTATACCCTGGACGATAATATACTTTACCCGCTTCTAAATCTGAAATGACGTGTAGGCCAATCATATGGTCTATCTCATCAAGTATATTGTCATTAATCATCGCTAACGCACCACCAGGCGGAACTTCTTCTGCTGGTTGATGAATAATAACAATCTTGCCTTTCAATGTATCTTTAAGTTCATATAATGTTTCTGCTAGTACTAATAAATATGCCGTATGGGCATCGTGGCCACATGCATGCATTACGCCGGGATTATTCGAAGCGAAAGGCAGCCCAGTTTCTTCTTGAATGGCGAGTGCATCAAAGTCTGCCCGAATACCAATCGTTCGTCCCGGAATTCCACTATCAATCGTTACCTTTATACCTAAACCACCAATATTTGTTTCAACTGAAACATCCATATCTTCATAAAAATTTGTAATATATTCCGCTGTATTATATTCTTTATATGAAAGCTCTGGATTTTCGTGCAAATATCTTCTGATTTCTATCATTCTTTGTTCTTTATGTTCGAGCTTTTCGATTAAACGCGTATGCACGATACTCTCTCCTTCATTCACGACATTACACCATTACTTGCCAATAACCTTTTCAGGATAAACGACAAATTCTAAATCTTTTCCGTCATCCATAATTAACTGACCTTCTCCAATCAAGTTATCCGACTTTGGTCCTAAATATGATTTGATAATATGGTTGTTAAATTTAAACTCATCAAGTACAGGTTTCATATCTGAACTAAATCTTATACCATTTTTTCGTACATCTGCTTTATACCCTTCACCCTCTGGTATTAAATAAATAAATGTTCTATAAGTCGCATCACTTCTTTCACCAGAAAATGAACTTAAAATGACGAGTGGGAGTTCCTTCTCCTCTACAACAATGCTTGTAGTAGCACTGGAAGCAATTTGTTTGTTGTCCAATTCGGTAATCTGACGAGTCAATTCATCGGTATCTTTATAATGCTTACCTTCAATTTTCTTAATATCTGCTTTACTCAATTCAGGGTATTGATAATTCCATTGCCACAAAATAATAATCGCTGCTGTGATTACAATTAGGGTTATAAAACTTATTAGCTTTTTTTGGTTGTTCATATGCATCCACTCCTTTAACATTAGTTTACACTATCATTCCCTTATTTTAGAAATATATTTTAAATCATATTATTATACGTAATATTATAAATACGTTATGCTTTTAATATTAAAAAATTGTGGAGGTTTATAATGATTAGACATGCAACTCAGAATGACTTACCGAAAATATTGGACATTTATAATCATGCCATTTTAAATACAACAGCAATATATACTTATGAAAAAACGAGTTTGCTGGAACGTAAACAGTGGTTAATGGGAAAAGAAAAGCAAGGGTATCCAGTGTTTGTCTTTGAAATTGATGGTCGTGTAGCTGGCTTTGCAACATATGGTCCTTTCAGAAACTTTCCAGCCTACCAATTTACCGTTGAACATTCCGTATATGTTTCACCTTACTTCAGACATATGGGTATTGGAGAAAAACTGCTGAGTCATATTATCGATAGTGCACGCAAAGAAGGTTACAAAACAATGGTAGCGGGTATCGATTCAGAAAATAAAGGTAGTATTTATCTACACAAAAAATTTAATTTTAAATATACAGGCACTTTAAAGGACGTTGGTTATAAGTTTAATAAATGGCTTGATCTTGATTTCTATCAGTTACTCTTGAAATAAATAATAAAATAGCAAGGAGGTTTCACATGAAACAGATTCATACATATGATGAATTACAAAACTTTTTACAAAAAAATGAAAAGGCTCTTATATATGTCATGACTACTGGTTGTACAGTATGTCATGCAGATTATCCAAAAGTTAAGGATATCGTAGCAAATACTCATATACCTTCTATATATCTACTTGCAGATAAAATCCCTGAAGCTGCGGGCCAGCTCAGCTTATTTTCTTCTCCTGTCGTAATTCTATTTAATCATGAGAAAGAGTATCATCGACAAGCTCGTATTCTTGATTTTGATATGTTAAAGCTACGTATCAGTCAGCTACTTCAAGAATATTAATTATCTTCACCCTATCTATCATAGAATGAGCGATGCAGAAATAATATTTTTCTGCATTGCTCAGGTTATTTAATAGCGTATATACCTTTCTTCTAATCGCACTCTATTCTACTTGGAACGCCACTTCTATACTATCATCGACAAAAGAATGTCTGATACTATCGGCAAATGGATTATCAAGTGGTGTGCCTACATAAATATCCACTTTATTCTCACCTATTTTTATACTGTCCTTAATTAATCGGTTGCATCCCATCATATGTTTTTATTTTAATATCGGCAAGCTCTAGTTTATACTTCCCATTTTCTAGTACAGCAAAAGCAAACCCTGAGTATGTCTGCTTATTTTCTTTGTATGAAACTTGTATAACATAAAATGGTGTCTTCCATTTTTTATTCGGCGTATAGATTGCTGATACAAGATCATCACTTTTAATCACATCGTTCACTAATGCCTTTTGCGCTTCTTCCATAGAATTGTAAGCGCCTTTTTCTATTGCCTCAATTTCTTTCGTCTTCACTTCGTGTTGCGCTGGATCATGCGGTAATTTCTGCCATACAATCAGTGAAAATAAAATAATTGCTAGTAAACATCCAAACACCAATACTTTTTGATGGTTATTCATATAGATTCCCCCTAACATTTAACATCTCTTAATACAATTATATCGAAAAAGAAGAGATAAAGTAAGCGTTTTCAAATATGTTTGAGGAATAAAATTTTGTATGTAGTATTATATATTTTAAAATATGGGTAAACATATTAAAAATAACAAGCAGGTGACTTTATGGATAACGCTACTTTTATTGTTGATACAATTGAACGCTATGCAACTACAACACGAGGTGCTAAAAGAGCACATGCTAAAGGAAATCAATATATAGGGAAACTACAGTTAAATGATATGGGAAAACGTATATTCAATTTAGATGATACAAACCTAGATGTGATTGTTAGACTTTCAGATGCACCTCCCAATAGAAATGTACCTTCTAATCTAGTACCACTTAAAGGACTTGCGTTGCATATTAAACAGGTACATATTAATCTTGTGATGGTAACATTTCCGTACTTCCCCTGGACGAAAGAGGCCTCTATAGTGAAAATCGCTCAATACATACATGCCATTCATCAAAGTGAAAGTAAATTATTAAAAATCAATTTATTAAGACATTTATTAAAAATTGAAGATTTCAATAAGCATCTTATGAAGTTTATTCTTCATCAACCGATTAAGACAACCATGAATCAAACATTTCATAACTTACATTATTTTAAATACAATGAACAATTTATAAGATTTCATGCACGTAAGAAGAACAATCAAATAACATTATATACCGAAATTTATGATGAGATTAAACCGATTTCAGAATTACGGAAAGATGCTGTTATCGAAGAAATTGCCCATATTGAACTTATATCTGAAACAAGCGAAACATATACTACGTTCGATCCGTTGCAAACAGGGTCACTGGAGGCAGTCTATGACGAAATATTAAATTTACGTTCAGAAATGTATAAAATTTCTAATAAACATAGAAACGAAGAAGGCATAACCTTGGAATGAAATATTTAGAAAATTCAAATTATAATTTGACAATTCTGATTATGTATTATATGATACTAAATAACAATTTCATACGCTTATCCAGAGTGGTGGAGGGACTGGCCCTATGAAACCCGGCAACCTATTCAGTTAGGTGCTAATTCCAGCAGGTATATCCTGAAAGATAAGGTATTTCAAGAGTCTATCTTTTAGGTAGACTCTTTTTTTATATTAATTTACAAGGAGGTCATCATATGACAAATTCATTCCATTTTGAAACCATTCAAGTTCACGCCGGCCATTCAGTTGATAGTGCATCTCATTCACGTGCTGTGCCTATCTACCAAACTTCTTCTTTCGTGTTTGATGACACGGAGCATGCTGCTAATTTATTCGGTTTGAAAGAAGCAGGTAATATTTATTCAAGATTGACTAATCCTACAAACGCAGTCTTAGAAGAACGTGTTGCCCAGCTTGAAGGAGGCGTTGCTGCTGTGGTAGTATCTTCGGGCATGGCCGCAATTACGTATGCAATCTTAGCACTTGCATCAAGTGGAGATCATATCGTTTCATCTGCATCACTATATGGCGGGACACATACATTATTCAGTCACACTTTACCGAAATATGGTATTGAGGTTGATATCGTAGACACTTCAAATATCGACAATATTAGAAATGCTATTAAAGGTAATACTAAAGCTATCTTTATTGAAACGATTGGTAATCCTGAAGGTAATATCGAAGACTTTGAAGAACTGTCGGCCATCGCAAAGTCAGCAGATATTCCGCTGATTGTAGATAACACATTTGCCTCTCCTTATTTATTCCGCCCAATTGAACACGGTGCTCATATCGTTGTGCATTCAGCCACTAAATTTATTGGTGGACATGGTAATTCTATCGGCGGAATTATAGTAGATGGTGGGAACTTTAATTGGGATAACGGCAAATTCGAAGGGCTTTCTGCACCTGATGCATCATATCATAACTTAGTATTTACAGAAGCCTTTAAAGACGCTGCATATGCTGCTAAGATTCGTACTACTTTATTACGAGATACGGGGGCAGCGCTCTCACCATTTAATGCTTTCTTACTAATCCAAGGACTTGAAACGCTCTCTTTACGCGTAGAAAGACATGTAAAAAATGCTCAGAAAGTAGCAGAGTATCTTGAATCACATCCAAAAGTGGCATGGGTGAAATATGCCGGATTATCTTCAAGTAAATACTTTGCCTTAAAACAAAAGTATTTACCTAATGGTGCTGGATCTATTTTTACATTTGGGGTTACTGGGGGTTATGAAGCTGGTAAGAAGTTCATTGAAGCCCTAGAATTATTTTCATTGCTTGCAAATGTCGGTGATGCTAAATCACTAGTGATACACCCTGCAAGTACTACGCATGCACAATTAACTGGCAGCGAGCAACTTGAAGCCGGTGTTCGACCAGAAACCATCCGTTTATCTATTGGCATTGAGCATATTGATGATATTATAGCTGATTTAGAGAAAGGACTCTCTGCAATATAATATGACAGTACGTCTTCTCAACGTCAATCTCATGCCTGATAAACAAGCAACAGAAAAACACTTTAAAAGGATAACAGATGCATTAGGTTTTGATACTAAGACAGAATATGTCTACCTAGCTTCACACCATTACAAAAATACGAGCATCTCCTACTTAAAGCAGCATTATAAGTGTTTGAGTGATATTAAGAATACTTATTATGATGTCATGATCATTACTGGTGCAGCGCTAGAGCACCTGGAATTTAATGAAATTACCTATATTGATGAACTCAATGAAATTCTGGAGTGGTCGAAAGAACATATAAAAAAAAGAATTTTCATTTGTTGGGCAGCACAGTACGCCCTCTATAAGAATTACGGTATCAAACCTATAAAAAATAAGACTAAGCTGTCGGGAGTATATCTTTATAACATCAATGCATCCCATCCCCTTTATAAAGATATACCATACTATTATTCACCTCAGTCTAGGTACATGCAATTTAACCCCGAAATAAACGTAATCAATGATTTGAACTTAATATCGTATAGAGGAAATGATATCGATATACTAACGAATAAAAAACATACTGATTATTACTTTGCCGGACATTTAGAATATGATCAATATACTTTAGCCAAAGAATATGAACGTGATTTAAAAATAAATAGTAATATTCCTGCCCCTGAAAATTATTTTATCGATGGAACAACGTATCCTTCACAACCTAGATGGTATCAAGATGCAGAGAATATTTATAATTATGCATCAAACAAAATAGGTTCCTCATGACAACGAACCCCATATAATATGAAGCACCGTTCTAATTTGTTAATATATAGATATATTAACAATAACGGAGGGATCATTTATGAAAGTATTAGTAGCAGGTGAAATTCCAGAAAAAGGCTTATCCTTTTTAAAAGAGCATTTTGAAGTTGATTTGTTTGAAGGAGAACAACTCATTACAAAAGAAGAGCTCATTGATCGTATTAAAGATAAAGATGCACTCGTAAGCCTATTATCTACAAACATTGATAAAGCAGTGATTGATGCAGCACCAAAGCTTCAAATCATCGCTAACTATGGTGCAGGATTTAATAATATTGAATATGAGTACGCACGTGAAAAAGGTATCGATGTCACTAATACACCAAAAGCTTCAACAAATGCGACAGCCGATTTAACGATGGCTCTACTCTTAGCAAGTGCGCGTCGTGTTGTGGAAGGAGACACTTTATGTCGTACAACAGGATTTAATGGCTGGGCGCCTTTGTTCTTCCGTGGACGAGAAGTATCCGGAAAAACGTTAGGAATTATCGGATTAGGTGAAATCGGACAAGCAGTAGCAAGACGTGCGAAAGGTTTCGATATGAATATTTTATATACAGGCCCAAATCGCCATGAAGAACGTGAAAAGGGACTTGAAGCAACGTATGTTTCTTTAGAAGAACTACTTAAACAAGCTGACTTTATAACTATAAATGCGGCATATAATCCATCTATGGAGCATATGATTGATAAAGAACAGCTTGAAATAATGAAGCCTACTGCATATTTAATTAATGCTTCGCGTGGTCCCGTCGTACATGAAGTTGCTTTAGCAGATGCTTTAGAAAATAAAGTCATTGAAGGTGCGGCACTTGATGTCTTTGAATTTGAACCTGAAATCAACGATAAGCTCAAAACACTAGATAACGTTGTAATTACACCACATATTGGTAATGCAACATTTGAAGCTCGTGATATGATGGCTGATATCGTAACACAAAATGTATATAAAAAACTAAATGGTGATACACCTGACTATATCGTCAATTAAAATATCTGTAATATTTCTTATCACACCAAAAAACGTGCAGTTCTGTAAAACTTTACTTACTGTACGTTCTTTAATTTTTCGTAATTATAAGTGGCAACTCTTTCTACCAATTGTTATTATCTATTTAATAATATATTCATCGTTATAGTTGCATTTATCTTTTTTGTAAATTATAATAATTATCAAGAAATAATTATTATAATTCGGGAGGTAACTATGGAAGATAACAACAAAAAATTACGTGGTTTATTTGGTGCACCTGTTGGAGATAGAGAAAATTCGATGACTGCAGGTCCCCGTGGTCCATTACTAATGCAAGATATCTACTTCTTGGAACAAATGGCTCACTTTGACCGTGAAGTCATTCCTGAAAGAAGAATGCATGCCAAAGGCTCCGGTGCATTCGGGACTTTTACGGTTACACATGACATTACACAATATACAAATGCCAAGATTTTCTCAGAAATCGGTAAACAAACTGAAATGTTTGCACGTTTTTCTACTGTAGCTGGTGAACGTGGCGCAGCTGATGCTGAACGTGATATCAGAGGATTTGCTCTTAAATTTTATACAGAAGATGGAAACTGGGATTTAGTAGGTAACAATACACCTGTATTCTTCTTCCGTGACCCTAAATTATTCGCAAGCTTAAATCACGTTGTGAAGCGCGATCCAAAGACTAATATGCATAACCCTGAAAGTAACTGGGATTTCTGGACTTCACTTCCTGAAGCGTTACATCAAGTAACTATTCTAATGAGTGATCGTGGCATTCCAAATGGCTTCCGACATATGCATGGATTTGGTTCTCATACATACAGCATGTATAACGATGCTGGCGAACGCGTATGGGTGAAGTTCCACTTTAGAACGGAACAAGGCATTGAGAACTTAACTTCAGATGAAGCAAATGCGATTATTGCAAGCGACAGAGAATCAAGTCAGCGCGACTTATTCAATGCAATTGAAGAAGGTAATTTCCCAAAATGGAAAATGTACATCCAAGTCATGACAGATGAACAAGCAAAAAAACATAAAGATAATCCATTCGATTTAACGAAAGTATGGTACAAAGGTGAATATCCATTGATTCCAGTAGGAGAATTCGAATTAAATCGTAATCCAGAAAACTATTTTGCTGAAGTGGAACAAGCTGCATTTGCACCTACTAATATTATACCTGGACTTGACTTCTCTCCTGACAAGATGTTACAAGGGCGTTTATTCTCATATGGAGATACACAACGTTATCGTCTAGGGGTTAATCACTTCCAGATACCAGTAAACCAGCCAAAAGGCCTAACAGGAGGAGGATGCCCATTCTCTCGTGATGGACAAATGCGTGTCGATGGTAATCTAGGAGGTCATACTAACTACTATCCAAATCAGTATGGTGATCACCAAGATGATTCACGTTATAAAAAACCTGCATTAGAACTTGATGGTGCAGCTTACGAATGGAACTTCCGTGAAGATGATAATAATTATTTTGAACAACCAGGACGTCTGTTCAACCTATTATCACCTGAAGAACAACAGCGTTTATTCGAAAATACTGCAAATGAAATGGCACCAGTATCAGAACATATTAAACATCGTCACATCAGACATTGTTATAAAGCAGATCCGTTATATGGACAAGGTGTTGCTCAAGCAATGGGCATTAATATCAACGATGTAGATTTAGAAGCTGAAGATAAATAATCATTAATTTAAATCCACATAATGGAGTTTGTAATGAAAAGATTCATAACAATGATATTCGTAATCATAATTTTAAGTACTGGTCTATATACGTTGTTAAACAAACATGCACTGGCTAATAAATTTGACGAGATTACGCTTTCCCTCTTGCCAGATCCAATGGCTTTAAATACTTACACGGATGGACAATGCACTGCCTATGCATTCGATAAAGTGAAAGAGAATGAAACAATGATTGAACGTGATTGGCATGACGCAAAATATTGGGCTAAAGCAGCACAAAAAGATGGTTATCTGGTCAACAAAACACCTAAAGAAGGTTCCATATTACAATCTTCAAGAGGGTCATTGGGCCATGTCGCATATATTGAGCATGTATATAAAAACGGTAATTTTAAGATATCAGAAATGAATTACTCAGAGCCTTTCAAAATTACGAGTAGAATATTAACTCCACAAGATGTGACACGTTATAATATTATTCATCCTAAAGTTAATCCTAAACAAAAAGAAGCTTCCTAAATTT
>NZ_PPRM01000048.1:11476-46209 GCF_002902665.1 Macrococcoides caseolyticum | reverse complement strand
ACTAACTCCTTATGTTTTCTTTGGTCGGAAATACATATTGAGTTTAGCACAGAAGGCTTTTTTAGTTGTCTAGCTTAATTTTACAATCGACGCTCTTATATTTCTCACATATTGCAAAAAAAAATAGTAGTGGTATATTCCACTACTATAATAAAGTTATATCGTTATATTTCTTCAACACTAGTACTGCATTATGTCCACCGAATCCAAGGCTGTTTGTCATGGCGTATTCGATGTCCTTTGTCACTGCTTTTTCTGGAACATAATTTAGATCCAGTTCCGCATCAGGTGTATCTTGATGTATCGTTGGAGGAATCTGGCCTGTCTGTAATGCAAGAGCTGTAATAATCGTCTCAACAGCGCCTGTTGCGCCGAGTAGATGCCCTGTCATCGATTTAGTTGATGACACAAGTAGATCTTTCGCTGATTCACCGAATGTTGCTTTGATTGCCATCGTCTCATATAAATCGCCGATGGGTGTACTCGTTCCATGGGCGTTCAAGTATCCCACATCACTCGGTGTTATCCCAGCGTCTTTCAGTGCCATGTTCATCGTACGTGTGCCACCTTCACCATTTGGCGCGGGTGCTGTAATATGATGGGCATCACCGTTATTCCCGTAGCCCACGACTTCTGCATAAATATGTGCTCCACGTGCTAATGCGTGTTCCAGTTCTTCCAGGACAACGACACCTGCGCCTTCACCCATAATGAAACCATCGCGTCCTTCCTGGAATGGCCTGCATGCTGTATGTGGATCATCGTTCGTACTTAATGCTTTATTCGCACTGAATCCTGCTAAGCTCATACGTGTAATGGGCGCTTCAGCACCTCCTGCAAACATTACATCCGCATCGCCATACTGTATAATACGCATGGCATCACCGATAGAGTTTGTTCCTGTAGCACATGCTGTCACTGTACAGCCATTCGGCCCTTTAGCACCAAGTGCAATTGATACCTGTCCTGCTGCCATATCAGGTATCAGCATCGGAACGAAGAACGGGCTTACACGTCTAGGTCCTTTCTCTGTCATCGCAGTATGTGCAAGCTCAAATGTTTCCATCCCACCAATTCCAGAACCAATCCAGACACCAACACGATTGCTGTTGTCATCATCAATCTGCAGCTTGGAATCTTTAAGCGCTTCATTTGCAGCGACAACCGCATATTGTGTAAAGCGATCCATTCTACGGGCTTCTTTCTTATCTATATAGTCTTCAACATTGAAGTCTTTCAGTTCTCCAGCCACTTTCACATTCATATCACTCGTATCAATACGCGTAATCGTATCGATACCATTGACACCGTTTAATGCATTGTTAAATGTTGTCTGTACATCGTTACCGATCGGTGTCAAAGCACCCATACCTGTTATTACAACTCTTCTCATCTTTTTTCCTCCTGTCCCCATATCAATGCGATTGCGCCGAATGTCAGGCCACCACCAAATCCGGTTAATATGAGTTGATCTCCATTTTTTATTTTACCGTTTTGATATTCATATGCAATAGATAATGGAATACTTGCCGCTGAAGTATTACCATACTTGTCGAGCGTTGTACTCACTTGTGAAGCGGAGAGTCCAAGGCGTTCTCTCGCTGATTCAATGATTCTTGTGTTCGCCTGATGTGGAATCAGCATATCAATATCCTGCGCATGAAGTCCGGCCTTATCCATAACAAGTTGTGACTGTTCTTCAAGAATACGCACCGCAAACTTAAATACTTCACGCCCATTCATCTTTAGGTATCCGGATGCCTTATCATCATAGAGATGAAATGCACCGCTACCGTCACTTCCCCAGCTATAAGCCTGAATACCATAATTATCACTGACCTGACTGACAATCACTGCACCTGCACCATCACCAAAGAGCACTGCAGTATTACGGTCCTCCATATTGGTAATTTTCGAAAGTTTATCTGCACCTACAACAAGAATATTACGGTAATTTCCTGATAAGATGAACTGCTGTGCCGTTATAAGGGAATAGATAAATCCCGTACATGCTGCAAGCTGATCCATTGCCGGCACTTTGCTCAATTTTAAACGATGCTGCAGCTGACAGGCTACCGAGGGAAAGTGATGGTCTCCTGTTGACGTTGCAACAAGAATCAGATCAATGTCCTCCGGTTTAATCGCTGCATCTTCAATCGCCTGTAGCGCAGCATAGTATGCCATATCACTGACATCCATGTCTTGATCTGCGAACCTTCTTTCCTTGATGCCTGTACGCGATACAATCCATTCATCTGTTGTTTCGAGATAGTTTTCAAAATAATGATTATCTATAATTGTTTCAGGTACATATGTTCCAATCCCTATAATCCCTGCATTCATTACAGCACCTACTTATATCAAGTTTTAGTATCTGGTACTAATTTATCACATAATAAAAAACACTTCAATATAAAGAAGTGTTTTTTAGGTTGTTTTAATCAGATACGCACTCTCCTGATATGTCGGGGGTAGTTTCTTATTCGGAAGAATGCCTGTCACTTTAAATCTCTGTATATCCGATTTGAGCTTCTTAACATACACTTCATCTACAGATTTCGATATCTTAAGATCAGTGATGTTGTTCTTCATTCCGTATTTTTGGGTGCCGCCTTTAAGCCTTTGTTCATAGTAATCGTCAGCAATATCTGAATATAATTTCGATATATTCTGCGTCGTACTACCGATAACAAAGTCTCCTAAGTAACTTTGATCAGAGATATAACCGATAGCCTTCTTATTACGGGCTTTAACAATCTCCATTACATCTCGATTTGTCCCGTCTGCTGCTGGATAGATCACATCTGCATGTTCCTTATCAATCAACTCTATCGTACATGCTTGTGCATCCCCATTATATCCCCATGTCTTTATATACTTTGTTCTAACTTTAGCAGATTTCTCTTCATAATGGGCGCCATCTATAAATCCATCTATCTCTGGCTGTCCTTTAAATGCCCCGACAATGCCAAGCACCTTCGTTTTAGACTCATGTGCTGCGAGCATTCCTCCGAAAAATCCCATGGCATATCCTTCTATATTTAATGAAGATACATTTTTGGCACGACTCTCACCATTTAAAAAGACAAAATGCATCTTCGGATACTTTACTGCGGCCTGATTAAACATGTCTTCAAATTCAGAACTTTGCCCGTATATAATATTGACATCGCGCTCAGCAAATTGACGAATTGTATCCATTACGGCCTTATCCGACTTTAGATTCTCCTGGATAAAGAAGTTCGCATCATACGTCTGGATAATATTTAATATACCTTTATACCCTTCTGTGCCCCATGTCTGGTCATGAACTGATTCTTTCGATAAATAAGCGACACTCCTAATCTCCTGATGTTTCGGAATAAAAGAATAGATACATAGGACAATAAGTGCGCAGAGCGTTGCTAAGGAGATTACTTTATAATTCATAATATTTCCTTTCTAAAATAAGGTATACTTTTTTATGCTACTCTTTTATAATAAACTATATAGAATAAAGTTGGGGGAGAAATATTATGAACTATATTTTCACATTTGTGTGGGCTTTCATTCTTGTTCAAATGATTAACTTCGTTTTAATGAGTCTCGGTGGCGGACAAGAGCTTAACTTACCATTTGCATCAATTATGGGCGTCATTTTCGGTATTCTTGCAATTATTATTGCACATATTATTCCGAATGAACCGACACCCCATCACGAAGAACATTAATATTAACTGAAGAAAGTACCAGATGATAAATCATCTGGTACTTTCTTTATATCGCGTTACAGGAATACAACTTCACCATCAACTCTATCTACAGTAATTTCCGTACCTTCCGCATAATCTTCTTTTATCAGTAATTTTGCAAGCGGCGTCTCAATTTCCTTCTGAACGAAACGTTTCAATGGTCGTGCACCAAACTGTGGTTCATACGCTGTATCAGCAATCCATGTTTTCACTGCGTCTGTTAGATGGACGCGTACACCATTACCAATCAGTCTGACATTGAGCTGATTTATAATCTTATCGACGATAAATGTCATATCATCTCTAGATAATGGTTTAAACATAATGATATCATCCATACGGTTCAGTATCTCAGGCTTAAAGTACTGATGAAGTGCAGCCATAACATTATTTCTTGCATCCTCGGTAATTTCGCCATTGTCGATGCCATCCAATAAGTATTGTGACCCGATGTTACTTGTCATAATGACAATCGTATTCTTGAAATCGACGTTGCGTCCACGTGAATCTGTTAATCGACCTTCATCAAGTAATTGCAGCAGCACGTTAAATACATCACTATGCGCCTTTTCAATCTCATCGAGTAACAGAACTGTATATGGATTTCTGCGCACTGCTTCAGTCAGCTGGCCACCTTCCTCATGCCCTACATAACCAGGAGGTGCACCGATTAATCTGCTCACAGAATGTTTCTCCATATATTCACTCATATCGATTCTTACCATATGTTTCTCTGAATCAAACAATGTGCTTGCTAATGCTTTCGCAAGTTCAGTCTTACCGACACCGGTTGGTCCTAAGAATAAGAAACTACCAATCGGACGGTTGGGATCCTTTATCCCTGCGCGCGCACGAATGACCGCATCAGATACTAAGTCAACTGCTTCATCTTGCCCAACGACGCGCTCATGCAGAATATCTGAAAGTCGTAATAATTTATCTTTCTCTGATTCTACGAGCTTGTTCACCGGAATACCTGTCCATTGTGACACAATGTAACCAATTTCTTCTTCTGTCACTACTTCACGAATCAGACGGTCTGTATCTTTCGTTTCCTCGTGCAGCTGTGCTTCTAGTTCAGCAAGTTCTTTCTCTACTGCTGGAATCTTTGCATATTGCAGTTCTGATGCTTTTTCCAGATTATAGTTGCTTTGGGCTTCTTCCAGCTGCTTACGAAAATCATCAAGTTCTGCACGTTTAGTCTGCACAATGCTGATCTGTTCTTTCTCTTTCTCAACTTTCGCAGTTAACATCTGCTGACGTTCTTTCTCATCTGCAAGCTCTCTTTGCAGTTCATGCAGTCTTGCCTCTGATTTCGCATCACTTTCATGCTTCAATGCATTCTCTTCAATCTCTAGCTGTAACACGCGACGATTTACTGCATCAAGCTCTGTCGGATTAGAGCCCATTTCCGTTCTTATTGTTGCACAGGCCTGATCGACCAGATCAATCGCTTTATCAGGGAGGAAGCGATCTGTAATGTAACGATCTGATAATTCAGCAGCAGCAACCAGTGCATTATCCTGTATACGTACACCGTGATGCACTTCGTAACGCTCCTTTAAACCACGTAATATTGAAATCGTATCTTCTAGATCCGGCTCTTTTACATTTACTTTCTGGAAACGACGCTCAAGCGCCGAATCTTTCTCGATATACTCACGATACTCATTTAACGTTGTGGCACCGATACAATGCAGTTCACCACGCGCAAGCATCGGTTTTAACATGTTGCCTGCATCCATTGCGCCATCCGTTTTACCAGCCCCAACAAGCATATGAATCTCATCGATAAACAATAGAATTTTACCGTCAGATTCCTTAACTTCTTTAAGTACTGCTTTTAAACGCTCTTCAAACTCACCACGGAACTTCGCACCTGCAACGAGTGCGGATAGATCAAGCTCAAAGATTGTCTTGTCTAATAGACTGTCTGGAACGTCACGCTTCACGATACGCTGTGCAAGACCTTCAACAATGGCTGTCTTACCGACACCCGGTTCACCGATTAATATCGGATTGTTCTTCGTTTTACGACTTAATATACGAATCGTATTGCGAATCTCATCATCACGACCAATCACTGGATCCATCTTACCATTACGCACCTCTTCAACAAGATCGCGTCCATACTTCTTCAATACTTCATACTGAACTTCTGGATTTTGTGTTGTCACATGATTTCCCCCTCTTATATTCATTATAATTTCTTTAATAATGTCATTCTTATTCCCTACGAAGTTACGTGTAACTTCATGAACTTCTGTAGCAGCTAAAATAATATGTTCAGCTGACACGTACTGATCATCCATTTCTGTCATCAGCGCCTGAGCCCTATTTATCAGCTCGCTGAGATTACCAGCAATATACTGGCCATACTGCACATCTCCTTCTACTCGAGGTTTCTTGTCCAGTGCCTCTTGTAATAATGCTTTATATCTAGAGATGTCCAGATTCGCACGCTCAAACACTGTAACGAGCATACTATCAGCTGTTTCAGCAAAATGTAATAGCACGTGCTCACTTTCAATAGCCTGCAGTTTATCTTCTCTCGCTTTATGTTGGGCTTGCTCCAATGCACCCTGTACATTAAATGTCATCTGTTCTATATTCACTTCACTCACCTCAATTTGACCTTCTTTGACTATAATACTATTATAAAATGTTTTATAGCAGAATACAAATATTACGGTTCGTATATAGAAGTTGAAATTTGTTATGTTATAATAAATACAAATTTGAAAAAGATCCGTAAGAAGGTGAAAACAATGGTTCAGTCTGCATTTCACGAAGCAACAAGTATCGTCAACTACATCATGGAAGAAGGAAAGATAGAAACCTTCGATGCAAACCAGTATATCTTCCAGGCAGAAGATCCAATTGATTCAATCTATGTTATAAAATCAGGGAATGTCGTGATTCATCGTGTACTTGAAGATGGCAAGGAATTCAATTTAAAACTGCTGGGCAGACGTAACCTGTTCGGTGTGAACACCCTGTTCTGCGGCAATAAGAAACACGCACTCTTTGCTAAGACGAAAACAAAGACCACTGTCTATAAAATGGATTTAGCCACATTTGAGTCTGCGATCCTTAATGATGAAGTACTAAACTATGAATGGCTGCTATTTATTCAAAATGAAAATGAAAAACAGGAGTATAAGTTGCGCGACCTTTATACACTTGGCAAGAAAGGCGCCGTCTACTCTACTTTAATTCGTCTGACTAATACGTATGGCGTTGAGACAGAGGAAGGCACTAAACTTAATATTGATCTGACAAACAATGAACTGGCAAACTTCGGAGGCACAACGCGAGAAGGCGTTAATCGCATCATCAGCGAACTTAAGCAGAATGATATCATCGAAACAAATGGTAAGAAAATTACAATTAAAGATCTAGACTATCTAAAGGATGAAATTAACTGTGAAAACTGTCCAGTAAATATATGCAGAATCGAATAAATAACGAGGCAGGGACATATATCCCTGCCTCGTTTCATGATTTTATTCGTGTCTAGACGCTCGTGTCACGTCCTTAGCTTACACCTAAAGCAATCTTAGCATAACGGCTCATCATATCTTTATTCCATACTGGATTCCATACAATATTCACTTCTGTCTCTTTAATCTCAGGTAATTCACCTAATGCTGTTTTCACCTGATCAATAATTTGCGGACCCATCGGACAGCCCATAGATGTTAATGTCATTTCAACCGTGCACAGGCCATCATCATCCATATCCACATTGTAAACTAATCCTAAGTTAATGATATCAATACCTAGCTCAGGGTCAATAACGTTTTCGAGCGCCCCCATTATACTGTCTTTCATAGCTTCTTCCATTTGTATCACCTCAAAGTTTATTATACACTTACTATATCAGAAATTAATATACATATAAACGAAATACATTTAAAGGAGTTATTTTATGGAACAGCATTTAATCTGTCTCGATCTAGATGGAACATTACTTAATAGCAAGCAGGAGATTACACCGTTAACGAAGAAGGTCATCCGCCTGCTGCAGGCACAAGGCCATAAATTTATTATTTCGACAGGACGTCCATACCGTGCCAGTCAAATTTATTATAATCAGCTTGATCTGGATACACCAATCGTTAATTTCAACGGCGCATTTGTTCATCACCCAGGCGATACGAATTTCGAGACATTTCATGAGACTTTGGATTTTGAGGTAGCAAGAGACATCTTCTCTAAGATTCCAAATCTTAATATTAAGAATATCGTCGCTGAAATTAAAGATAATGTTTTCTTACATTATCATGATGAATATTTATTCGAAGGTTTCAGTATGGGGAACCCTGTCATCAAGATCGGGAATCTACTGGAAAACATTACAGAACCTCCTACAACCATCCTTATCCAGGCTGAAGAATCTGAGATTCCTAATATCTATAAGCATTTTGATGAAATTTATGCTGATAGATTAGAGCATCGTCGCTGGGGTGCTCCATTTCCGGTCATCGAAATCGTTAAGAAAGGAATCAATAAAGCAGTCGGCGTGAAGCTTTGTCACGAATATTTAAATATTAAACAAGAACATGTTATAGCATTCGGTGATGAGGATAATGACAATGAAATGATTAAATATGCTGGAACAGGCGTAGCAATGGGCAATGCGATCGATGAGCTTAAATCTATCGCAGACGAAATTACTGACACAAATAATGAAGATGGGATAGCGAAGTTTCTTATTCAATACTTTAAGCTGGAGGTATAATAATGAAAATCATTATAGTCGGTGCAGTTGCAGGTGGCGCGACAGTTGCATCTCAAATCAGAAGACTTGATGCAGATGCTGATATCACAATCTATGAAAAAGATCGTGATATGAGCTATGCAAATTGTGGTTTACCATATTACATCGGAGAAACGGTGGCCTCTCGTGATAACATCGTTATGGCAACTCCGGATACATTTAATGATAACCGTAATATTCAAGTGCACACATACCATGAAGTGACACGTTTATATCCGGATAATAAGAAAATAGAAATTTATAATCACCAGACTAAAGAAACAATCACCGATACATATGATTACTTAATTCTATCTCCTGGTGCAAGCCAGATCGTACCAGACCTATACAGGCATGATCATGTGTTCCAGGTGCGTAACTTAGAAGATACAGATAAGATTAATCAGTATATTGAACGTATGGATGCGAAGCGTGCACTCGTAGTTGGAGGTGGTTATATCAGTCTCGAGATGGCAGAAAACTTAAAGCATCGTGGACTGGATGTAACGCTTGTACATCGCAGCAGTCACTTCTTAAAACAGATGAGTCGAGATATTACAGATACGGTCCCTCAAGTACTTGAAGATAACGGTATTCATCTAAAACTAGAAGATGAGGTTGTGCGTATTAATGAGCACACTGTTACGTTCAAGTCAGGTGATACCGATACATTTGATATCATCATTACAGCACTCGGTCTAAAACCGAATACGAAATTTATTGATGACGCAATAGAACTCAATGATAAAGGGTATATCAAGGTCAATCGTTATTTTGAAACGAGCAATCCAGCTATATATGCACTCGGTGATGCAATAGAAACGTTCTATCGCCATATAGATAAGAAAGCAACAATTGCACTTGCCTGGGGTACGCATCGCGCTGCTTCAATCATTGCCCATAACTTATTCCATAAAGATAAAGAAGCATTTCAAGGACTACTCGGCAGCAATATCCTTCGACTATTTGACCACACGTACGCATCGGTAGGACTCAATGAAATGCTCATACTTGAAATGGATAATATCGCACACGTATCCCATACGCAAAAACATAAAGCCAGCTACATGCCTTACAGTTCGCCGCTAAGCATCACAGTTTACTACGAACAATCAACCGGCAAAATATTATCAGCGAGTGCGTCTGGAAAAAGTGGTGTCGATAAAAGGATCGATATTCTATCAACGGCTATGATCGGCGGATTAACAATCTATGACTTCAAAGATATCGAAATTGCGTATCATCCTGACTACTCCAGCCCGAAAGACATTATCAATATGCTTGGATATAAAGCAAAGTAGTCATTGAATGTTAATATAGAAAGCAGACGCCCAAGATTTGGGCGTCTTTGCATGGTGTTGCACATTGTATAGGCACCCCCATCTCACAACAAAAAAGACAATCCGCATACTGATATGCTCCCTATAAAGTAGACACTTAAAAAGTGAAAACTTTATAGGGAGTTTTTAATTTGAGAAAAAAGAAAATTACACTTGATAAATATCAACAAATCTTCGATTTGTATGAAGACGGAAATTCATTTAGCAGTGTCATAAATAAGTTTGGTTTGGATATTAATAAAGTTACACTCGCAGCTGAATATAGAAGATACTTAGAACATGGTATTTACTCTCTTAAATCAAGAAAAAATAATCATTCATATACCTCAGAATTTAAAAAAAGTGTTATTAATGAGTATATTCAAAAGGGCAAATCATTTCAAACATTAGCAGCAGAATATAACATTCCATCTCATGAAACTATACGTAAGTGGGTAATAAAGTATACTGAAGGAAAAGAGAATAAAACTTATTCTCCAAAACCGGAGGTATATAATATGAAAGCTAGAAAAACTACTTTAGAAGAGCGTATTGAAATCGTAAATTATTGTATAAGTAACGAATTTGATTACAAAAGTACTGCTGAGAATTTCAAAGTGAAATATTCTCAGGTTTATAGCTGGGTGAAAAAATATAATGAACATGGTGAAACAGGACTTATAGATGGACGTGGAAAAGGAAAACCTACAGAAACATTGAGTACTGAGGAACAATTGAAATTAAAAGCATTAGAATCAAGAAATCAATTTCTAGAACTAGAGAATGAAGCTTTAAAAAAGAGAAAACAAATCGAAAGGCAGTTGATGAATCAAAAGTTAAACAATTAGCATCATATAAAACTGTAACTGAACTAAAAGAAAGATATCCTATTAAATGGATATGTGACGCTCTAGGTATTTCAAGATCAAGTTATTACAAATGGTTAAATAGAATAATTCCAAGCACTGAAATTGAAAATGAAAATTTAAAGAATGAAATTCTTCGAATATACAACATGTCTGGTGGTACTTACGGTTACAGAAGAATTTATATCTATTTAAGACTATTTACTGAATATCAGGTTAACCATAAAAAAGTACAACGAATCACTCAAAAATATAATATTAAAGCTTTGATCCGCCAGAAAAAGAAAAAATACATCCGTAGTACTCCAGAAACAACTGCTTTAAATGTGTTAAATAGAGATTTTCAACAAAACGAGCCAAATAAAGTATGGTTAACAGATGTGACAGAGTTCAAATTAAGAAACGGCAAAAAAGTATACCTTAGTGCAATCTATGATTTAGGTTCTAAAAAGATTGTGAGTTATGAAGTTTCACGAAGAAATGATAATCCATTAGTTTTTAATACATTTAATAAAGCTAAAAAAGAAAATGAGACTGAAGGTATTATTTTTCACAGTGATAGAGGGTTTCAGTACACAAGTAGAAATTTTAATAAAAAACTGAAAGAAGCTAAAATGATACAAAGTATGTCTAGAGTTAGCAGATGCATAGACAATGGTCCAATGGAAGGGTTTTGGGGTTTATTAAAATCGGAGATTTTTAAAAGTAAAAAATATATTTTTGAGGATTTTGATCAAGCTAAAAAAGAGATTAGAAAGTATATTAAATTTTTTAATGGCGATCGTATTTCATTAAAAATGGCTGCGCTAATACAAGCGCAGCCGAGTAACTAAGTTTTATTTTTTTAAGTGTCTACTTGACAGGGTGATGTTCATTTAGGAAGCTTCTTTTTGTTATGTATATTTCATTTCCAACTGATGAATCAAATGCGTAATTAAGTCATTTGCAGGTGTTTCAATACCTAGCTCATCACCATATTTAGCAATCTGTCCGTTTAAATAATCAATTTCAGTCAGACGTTTATTCGTGTGATCTTGATGCATCGACGGATAATGTAATCCCTGTGCTTCATTAGGATAAGTAGCTTCAATCTTCGCTAGCAACGTTTCAAATACAACGTTCGTACCACGTGCATTTGCCACTGCAACAAGTTCTTTTAATATTGGCGTTATCATTTCACGTGTACCTTCATATTCACCAAACTCTCCAATCGTTTTATCAAGGATTGTACATAAAGGATTCAGTACACTATTTACAGCTACTTTAGACCATATTGAGAAGAATACATCATCACTGATCTTGGCATTTAATCCTGCGTTATCTAATACTTGCACAATCTTTTCAGTACGTTCATCAGGCTGTCCGTCTGAACGTTGACATTCTATACCACCTTTCCCTTCAAGCAACAATTGACCAGGTCCTCTAAGCCCTGCTGTCCACATCGTTACTGCTAAGAAAATTTGAGACTTTGGAACATACTTCGATAAGTAATCTGCATGTCCTAATCCATTCATCATCGAAAGAATTGCAGTGCTTTCAGTAATTGCTCCAATATCTTTTAATGCTTTTAACATATCATCTGCATACATTGCTTTCGTTAATAATATAATTAAATCAAATTTTTCTTTAACTTCTTCCGGTTGCATCGCTCGTATTTCAAGCGTATATGTTTCAGTTTCTGTTTGAATTTCCATACCATTTTTGTTGATTTCATCGATGTGATCTTGCCAACGATCAATCAACACCACGTCTTCACCGTTTTGCTTTAAATAAGTTCCAATTCTACCACCCATTGCACCTGCTCCGGCGATTGCAATTTTATACATACGAATTCCTCCTTAAATATCTTGCTATTCTTCGTTCTGATACCAAAAGTCTATCTATCTTTTCATTTTAAATATCTCACTTAGAGGATTGTACTTCCCATCTATCATATCTAGTAGCAACTTGCTGCCGAAAGATGAATACACAGTCCCATTTCCTCCGTAACCATACAAACCATAGACTTCAGCATTATCTTCTAGCTTGCCGATAAATGGTTTACCATCCTTCGTTTCACCAAAGCGTGCACCATAAGCGTAATCCATCTCTACTTCTATATTAGGAAATAACTTATTAAAAGCTTTTATTAATTGTTTCCCTCTTTTGTTAATATGTCGCTTCGATGGAGTTTTATCTGTAGATTCATCTAAACCACCAATCAACACTCTATTTCCTGGGACATGTCTTATATATAGATACGGTCTGGCAGATTCCCAGATCATCACTTTATCTTTCCAAATATCAGTCGGTTTTGTTACTACAGCATAACTAGCTACAAATGCTTCCCTACGAATATATTTTTTCGTAATCTCATTTTTAGCATATCCGGTTGTCATTATTAGATGTTGTGCCAACACCTTTTTATCTGTAAGTTCACATTCAACAATATCATCATATGCTTTATAAGAAGTAAGTTCACAATGCTCTACACAATGGAGATTATAATGTGTATGTGCATATTTAACGATTTCATTAACAAATATATATGGATTAATCTCGGCATCTTCATGGGTAATCAGCGCATTGTACTTATTTATCCCATATTCTTTTTTCAATTGTTCATCTGTTATATATTCCGCTGGAAAACCATAGCGTTTCAATGCATTGTATTCATCTATAATCGTTTGTCGATGTTTTTTCTTAGATGCATAGAACAAACTATCCCTTTGTATAAAATTAACATTCGGGTGCAGTAACTTTGAAATCTCTCCGATGTCTTGTAAACCTTCTTTACTCGCTTTATAAAAATGATAAGCTTCTAATACTCCAAAATCTTTAACACATTCATGCAGCAGTTTATCACTCATATATTGCATTAATCCTGTATTTGCAGCGCTACTACCACTACCTATTTCGTGTTGTTCAACAATAAGCGTGCGATATCCTGCTTTCGAGAAACGGTAAGCACAAAGGGCACCGCTCATCCCTCCACCGATAATCACAACATCATATTCTGCTTCTAAACTATCATTATAATCTTCTTTCACATATGTATGGGGCCAATATAAATTTCCGTTATGCATATCGATTACCTCTCTCAGCGTTGTTATGGTAATGTTTAATTCATTATTTGTGATATACCCAATTTCACAAGACAAATGCAAAAAAGACTGCAATTTTGCAGTCTTTTCCATCTACTCATTTGAGAGCTCATGACATTAGATCAAATTTTGACCTGGACAGACTGTTCTCTACTGAATTACTATTAAAAATTTTTTAGGTAATCTGTAAGCCTTTTTATAATGAGACTAAATATAAAATATTATTTTTTCTTTTGTTGCAATAACTGAATCATACGATTATTTTGTTCAATCAACTCTAAAGCTTTATCTTCATCTAATCCTTCAAAATTTGCAAAGCAATCCAGTAATCTACTTTCAACTTGCTGCTGCAATATTTTACCCTCATCCGTAAGCTGAACGATTAACTGTCGTCTATCCTTCTCGGGTTTCAAACGGATTATATATCCCTTTTCTTCTAAACGTTTAAGTAACGGCGTCAATGTATTACTCGCTAAGTCTAGTTCCGAGCCTAGCTCATTTAAATATTGACTTGGCTTATCCCATAATGATACTAGCGTTAAGTATTGTGTATATGTTAAGCCAAAAGATTTTAATGATTCTTTATAAAACTGATTAAATAACCGATTCACATTATAATATGAAAAACATAACTGTTTTGATAGATGACTCCCTAATTCTCTCATCTAATCCCTCCTTTCAATCGCGAAAGATTAAAAACATTTTTATTGATTTAAAATATTATACGTGTTAATATTATAAACATCAATCGTGCACGATTAAAAAAGAAAAGAGGTTAATATTATGAGTAAAGTTTTATATGAAACGACTGTAATTAGTAAAGGCGGACGTGATGGAAAAGTATTTAGTGAAGATAATTCATTTTATTTAGATATTGCTTCCCCTAAAGCATTAGGTGGTAATGCAACTACTGAGTCTAATCCTGAACAATTATTTGCTGCTGGTTATGGTGCTTGTTTCAATAGTGCTTTAACAATCATCCTTAAAAAAGCTGGTGTAAAAAACGTCGATCCAGAAGTAAGAGCTACAGCAATGTTAATCAGTGATGAAACAGATGGTGGTTTCAAATTAGCTGCTAACTTAGAAGTGCGCTTAGATGGAGTTCCACAGGAAGATGCAGAAAAGTTCGTTGCAACTGCACATGATTTCTGTCCATATTCTAAAGCACTGAAAAACTCTATTGATGTTGAACTTACTGTTATTGGTGATTAATAATTTAAAAGCGAAGTCGATAAAACACCTTACAGATTTCCTGTAAGGTGTTTTGCGTGAAATATTAAGCTTCTGTAACTGTATTCTTCCCTCTTACTAAATAAATAATATATCCGATCACAAATCCGATTACTGCCGGTAATACCCATCCCATTCCGATGGATGAAAGCGGTAAATAGTGATCTCCAAAGTTCACAATCCCTTTTGCGAATGCTGTATTCGCAATAAACTCAGGACTTGCTTTTAAGCCATCCACAAACGCTGCAATCATCGTAAAATACGTTGTAAATTGATAAACTGTACGTGAATGATTAAAATACTTACTGAATAATGTCAGTAAAATAAGCGTGATCGCTAATGGATATAAAAACATTAATACTGGTATAGAATATGTAATTATCTTTGTTAATCCTACATTAGCAATGACGAATGAAACGATACTCACAACTGTTGCAAACATTAAATAGTTACGTTTCGGGAATAATTCTGTAAATGTTTCTGAGAATGCTGTAATTAAGCCAATTGCTGTCTTTAAACAAGCTACAATAATGATTAAAGATAATAGAATAATACCGTAATCACCTAAATAGTAGTGTGCAATTTGAGCTAATGCAATCCCACCATTCTCACTCACTTTAAATTGTCCTAAACTCATCGTTCCCATAAGGGCAAGTAATGTATAGATTAATCCCATAAGAATAATACTGATAAATCCAGATTTCACCGTTTCTTTCGCAATATGTGCAGGGTTTGTAATCCCTAATTTCTTAATTGTCGTTACAATAATAATACCAAATGCAAGTGAAGCGAGTGCGTCTAATGTATTGTAGCCATCGATAAAACCTTTAAGTACGGCGTTGGCTTGATAGTCAGCCTGTATAGGTGCGCTTCCAATGTTTCCCATCGGTTTAATAAATGCAAGTAACATTAAAACCCCTAAAAGAAATAAAAAGACAGGATTTAAGAATTTACCGATATAATCCAATATTTTAGAAGGTTTACGCGAGAACATCCATGCAACTAAAAAGAATAATAAACTAAAAATAAATAAAAACAATTTTCCGTTTTGTTCTGTCACGTATGAAGAAAAACCAATTTCAAACGACGTTGTTGCAAGCCTTGGCAACGCAAATAATGGACCAATAACTAAATATAGAAGAATCGTGAATATGTATGCATATGAACGGTTGACTCGATTTGAAATATCAAATACACCATTTGTTTTAGATATACCAATGGCGATGATACCTAAGAATGGTAAACCAATCGCAGTAATGAGAAATCCTAAGTTTGTAAGCCATACATTGCTACCTGCTGTTTGACCGAAATGAATCGGGAAAATTAAATTTCCAGCCCCGAAGAATAGTCCAAACAGCATTGAACCGATAAACATATTCTCTTTAAATGTTAATTTCGTTTTAGCGTTAATAATCATACACTCCTTCATTGTGAATTTAGTTTTTAATTATATCACTTTAAAGTATGTTTGAGTATATGAATTTTCTGATTAATTAAAAAATTATATTTACTTTATTCTTTTATATTGTATAATATTACATCTAGGTGCGATTGTGTCATTCTTCCACTTTAATTCAAGGAGTCGTTTATAAGCTTCATAAACTTCCTCACCATATAATTTATCATCACCATATACATAAATTGGGGGGAGTGGTGATGAGTTAAACTTAGTTTCATACTGCACTATCTGGTTTTCTAATATCTTTAGGTCCTCCCTAAAATTTTGAGAACGTTTGCCACCCCTTCTTCGATGTTCTTTATCCATTGCTTCAAGCATTTTGAACGTGTCCATAATATATGGTTGTCCTTCATGATAGACATGCTTTACTATTGGATGATGCAAATATCTGGTGTTTCCTTCAATAAGTTTCATCTCTGCGAGACACACTCTAATAATTTGATATAGTTCAAGTACTTGCTTTGATAATCGTCTATTATCTAAATATCGTGCACTTATTTCATGTTCTGGATGTACTCTAAAGATCTGCATAATAATACTCCTTAATTTTTATTTACTTTATCATACCTTATTTGTATCAAATCCATAAAAAAATCGTTTTGTGAATGATAGCCACAAAACGATAATTTCATATATTCAGTTAAAGTAATTACTGTAATCTTTACATGATTAACTAATATCCTTTGTACTGAACATAATTTCTATATTAATATTCTCATGTCTTTCCTTTATTCTTCTGCCACCTTGACAATTTGTTTCCCAAAGTTTTCTCCTGTAAATAGCTTTCTGAAGGCTGATGGCAGCTGATCAAATCCTTCATCAATCGTTACTTCTGATTTAATCTTACCTTCTGCTACCCATTGTGCTAATTGTTCACTCGCTTCTTTAAAGTGTTCTGCAAACTGTGCTACTACAAACCCTTGCATAAGTGCCTGACTTTTTACTAAAGTGCCTTGGATTCTTGGTCCAATATCTTCTTTACTATTGTACGTTGAAATTGCGCCGCAGACAGGAATTCTAGCAAATTTATTTAAATATTTGAAAACTTCGTCTGATACTTCTCCACCAACATTTTCAAAATATACATCTATACCGTCTGGTACTGCAGATTTTAGTTGCTGTGCAAAATCTTCTCTTTTGTAATCTATTACAGCATCAAAACCTAGCACATCTTTTAAATACGAGGTTTTCTTTTCCCCTCCTGCAATACCCACAACTCGTGCACCTTTAATCTTGGCAATTTGTCCTACAACTGAACCCACAGCACCTGAAGCGGCAGAAACTACTACGGTTTCCCCTTCTTGTGGCTTTCCTATTTGCAATAGTCCTGTATAGGCCGTCATACCAGGCATACCTAATACGCTTAAGTATAAGTACAAAGGTACAGATTCAGAAGCAACTTTTGTTACTTTGTCTGCACTAATCGTATTCACTTTCTTCCAAGGTAATATCCCTGTTATATAATCTCCGCTTTTATATTGCGCATGATTTGACTCAATAATTTTTCCGACGATATGTCCATGAATCGGGGCATCGATTTCATAAGGTTGAACATAACTCTTTGTATCATTCATTCGTCCTCTCATATAAGGATCAACTGAAATATAGATAGATTCCACTTGTACTTCACCCTCTTCAGGCGCTGTTATCTCAATCGGTTCATATCGAAATACATCAGCTTGTGGTAATCCTTCAGGACGTTTAGCAAGTACAATTTGTTCATTATTCATTTATTATTCCCCCAAGTATTTGATGACTGCATCATCTAGATTTAATTCACCATTGATTACCTGGAACTCTCGACCTTTGAGTCTAGTATCTGTTAATACTGAAACTAAGACTTCTGCAACATCTTCTCTTGTAATCGATGGGTGTTTAACATCTGTAAAATGACTACTAATATCGAATAAACCTATGGCTGTATCATCGGTTAATGCTCCCGGATGAACAATCGTATATTTTAATTGAGTACTTCTTAAATATTCATCAGCATAATGTTTTGCTATTGTATATGGTTTTAAATCTCCGGATGCATCGAAAGCTTCTCTACGTGAGTCATAAGTTGACACCATAATAAAATGTTTGTCTCCTGCAATTTCACTTGCCTTTATCGCTTTCACTGCACCATCTAAGTCAACGATAATAGTCATATCCGCACCAGTATTACCACCAGAGCCCACAGAAAATAAAATTTGGTCATATGGTTTAAATAGTGCTGCTAATTCCTCTATCGATTGTTTTTCAACATCAACATAAATCGCATCCATACCTTCAGACTTCAAAGCATCTACTTGTTCTTCTTTTCTAACACCAGCAGTAAAGTCTATATTACGTTCATTCAATTTACGTACGAGATGCTTACCAACGCCACCATTGGCACCAATGATTAAAGATTTCATTTTCATCACTCCTAAAACTTTATTATTGATTATCTAATATCGCTAATACTTTCTCTGCAACTGCATGGCCAGACTGCGGATTTTGTCCAGTAACAACGTGACCATCTACTACTGCATAAGCACTCCAGTCTGCTTCTTTTTTAAAGTTAGCACCAATATTCACAAATTCATCTTCCAATAAATACGGCATATGCTCAATAGTTCCATTTGCAGATTCTTCACTATTCGTAAATCCAGTTACTGATTTACCTTTCACAATAAATTCTCCATCTTGCTCAATATTAAGTAAACCAACTGCACCATGACATACTGATGATAAAACCCCGTTATTATTATAAATACTTAATGCAATATCATTTAACTGCTTATTATCTCTTAAATCCCATATGACACCGTGCCCTCCAGCAAAATAGATTGCTTGATAATCCTCAGCTTTAACCTCTGACGGCGATAATGAATTTCCAAACTTATTCATATACTCGTGATCCGTATAGTATGCCCAGTCTTCATCAGACATCATTTCAGCATTTAAACTTACTGGATCTAAAGGAACATATCCTCCGTTGGGGCTAACAAAATCCACTTCATATCCTGCATCATAGAAATCCTTAGCAAAATGCGTAACTTCTGAAAACCATGCTCCTGTAGCTCTCTCTATAGTTTCATACTTCGCAATATTTGTTACAACAATCAATGCCTTTTTCATTGTATTTCCTCCTGTATAATGTTTATATATATACGATACCAGTTAAACCTTGGTTTAAGAGAAAGGATATGCTCATATGGAAAAATATTATATAGAACATGTTGCAGAATACTGTGATATACCTAAAAGCAAGTTACGTTACTATGAAAAGAAAGACATATTGAAAAACATAGAAAGAGACAGTAATAACAAAAGATTGTATACAAAAGACGATATTGAAATGATTAAATTTATTAAGTGTCTAAGCAACTTAAATATGCCTTTAAAAGATATTCAAACAAATACAAATATGCTATATGAAAATAAAATAGATGTTGAAACGATATTAAAAGCTCATCTTGAGTTTCTAAATGAGCAAAGAAATCTTATTAGCTCCCATATCGATATAATCGAAACCGAACTACAAAAAGAAACTTCTCCTTTATAATCTTTAGTTCGCTCCTCAATATACGTTGCTTTAAATAACATCTACTCTGCTTAAAAATAATTTACCTAATATTTATTTGATATATTAAATCAATTTCTTGATTATTTCTAATGATATCGTTAATGTCAAATTACATTAAATATATTATGAGCAGGTGAGATTGTGAAAATTGTAGGTATAAGTGGAAACCCTTATGAAAACTCAACAAACTTAAAGGTCCTTGAAAAGATTGGTCAAGAACTAGAAGTTAAAGGACACACGTTTGAAGTGATTCATGAAATAAAAGACTTACCACTTTTTAATCCACAGACAGAATATCAGGAATACTATTCAGTCGTTAATCAAATGAGAGAGAAAGTGAAGAATGCAGACTTTCTAGTTATAGTGAGTCCAGAATACATGGGAGGTGTACCAGCAATCTTAAAAAATGCACTAGAATGGATGCTGTCTGAATCTATCTTGATGCAGAAACCGACCGCCTTTGTTATTCATTCCCCAATCGGGAAGTATGCAATGGAAGCGTTAAATAGACACTTAAGTATTATGGGCGCTACTTTAACTGATGAATGGCAACTGCTTATCAGTTATAACAAACGTATCGAAAGAGAAGATGGATGGTTCAAAGATGAAACTATCAACGATGAGGTAAAAACATTAATACAAAGTATTAGTGAATATAAGTAATTCATTCTTATAACCAAAATAGTTGTCGCATATTATATACGACAGCTATTTTTTATATTATGACGAGCTTATATTACTACAACCACTTTATCAATTTCATCAATACAAACTGTAATGGTAATCTGCCATACAACGCAGATTGAGACAGCTGCTTGTCACCAAGCGGGAGTTGCTTTCTCGCCATATAGACATTTGCAGGAAATACTGCCAGCAAGAAGCGGTTGATCCATTTCTTCGCGCTAACACTTGGGCGTTTCAAACATAAATATACCCCCATCATCACTTCCATAATACCTGTAATATAGGTGATTTCCTTCTTTAATGGAACATACGACGGAATGATCTTCGTGAAATTTGGTTCACGCAAAAAATGTAATACTCCTGCTGTTGTAAACAATGTCCCGAGAATCATTCTAATAATAATTTTCATAGCTTTCTCCTTTATCTTATAGTTTCACTAAAGACTATATTCATGTTACCAACTATATAATAAATTCTTATTGTCAAAAAAGATAGCTAGTACAACAAAATCATCTTATCGATATTTATTACTACTCTACTATACTTCTTTTGAGCAAGGCGATATGCAGATATACTTGGATATCTTATCCCTTCAAATAATTGCATATCATATGTTTTCATTGTTAGTCTCTAGAGTAACCTTCTTTATCTTTATTTAAAATCCAGTTGCCTCCGTTTAAATAACTTGCATAACTCAACCACATTACATAAGGAACCATCAAATATCCTGCAGCTCTATCCATCTTATAAAATTTCGTAGCAGTAATACTCCCTGCAGCTAATAATGCATAACTTTCTAGTAATGATGCTTTTCTGAATTTTAGATTAAAATATAGCATAGACCATATGTAATTCAAGCCAAGCTGGGTATAATGTGCACGCTTAAGTTCACTGCTTTCAGTCTCATTTTTAGCGTTATCCATCGCTCTTTGATACGCCACACCCATTGACATATATAATATTGGCCAAATAATCGGAAAAGCAATTGCAGGTGGTGAAAATGGTGGTTTTCTATAATGTTTATAATCATCTTGCGCCTTAGCTGTTAGCCTTCCAACGATTAAACCTCCAGCGAGTGGTATAAGTGTTCTAGTTATTTTCTTAGTATTCGTCATTTTTTCACCTCCATAATACTTATACCCAAAATTAAGCAGATAAATAATGAAACACCAAAAAAAGTATTTGCCTTCCATTAATACTATATTGCAGTAAGAAAGGATGTTTGATACAATGTCACTTTACAGCGTTAAAACGAAAGGGTGTAATTATGCATAAAAATAAACATTGGAATTCTTCTCTTGGATTTATCCTTGCAAGTGCAGGATCAGCAATCGGCCTTGGTGCCATTTGGAAATTTCCTTACATAGCAGGACAATATGGTGGTGGAGCATTTTTAATTCAATTCATTTTGTTCACTTTATTGATTGGACTTCCATTGCTTATCGTTGAATTTTATATTGGACATGCCGGCAAGACTTTTTCATTAACAATCTTTAGTAAAATATCAGGTTCAAAATTCATGGACTTAATTGGGCTTTGGGGAAATATTGCTGCATTCATTTTATATGCATTCTATAGTGTTATCGGTGGATGGATTATTTTATTTATAGGCTATTATTTGGGTATTATCTTTAATGTCTTTGAACTTCAATTAGATTATTTTCAGCAAATGATCGCCAATCCTTTATTATCTGTTCTCGGTGCATTACTATTTATAATGCTCACAGAAGTGATCGTATCATTCGGTATTCAAAATGGTATAGAGAGAGCCTCAAAAATAATGATGCCATTATTATTTTTGTTATTTTTAATTATTGTCGGACGTGCACTGATGTTAGAAGGGGCTATCGAAGGACTAAAATACTTTTTAATTCCTAGGTTTGAGGATTTATCTATAGAAGGTACCCTTTATGCTATGGGGCAGTCTTTCTTTGCTTTATCACTCGGAACAACCGGTATGATTACTTATGCATCTTACACTAAAGATGATACAAATGTTATTCAGTCTGCATTATGGATTGTAATAATGAACTTATTAATTTCTATTCTTGCTGGTCTCGCAATTTTCCCAGCTGCAAGCGCATTAAATATTGAAGTAGAAGCAGGTCCTGGATTATTGTTTTTAGTATTACCAAAATTATTTGAAAAAATGACTTTCGGTTTTGGATTCTATATGTTATTTTTAATACTATTTTTATTTGCTGCTTTGACTTCTTCTATCTCATTATTAGAACTGAATCTTTCTAACTTAATTAAAAATAATGAAGATAAGCGCAAAAAATATGCATTACTGTTGAGTTTAGCTGTATTTATCACAAGTATTTTTCCTGCTTTATCATTTGGTATTTATAAAGACTTTAAGTTTGGGGCAGGAACAATATTTGATAATATGGACTTTCTAGTATCAAATATTATGATGCCGCTTGGTGTATTATTTACAACATTATTTTGTGGATTTGTACTCGACAAACAATTATTATTCTCTATCTTTACGCGTAACAGTCAACACAGCAAATTATTTACCTTATGGTATACCTTAATAAAATATATTCTGCCTATTGTCATTATAATTGTGTTTGTAACACAGTTAATTTAATCTCATAGTGCTATATTTATAGGTTTTAATGACAACTAGATCAAAGAATATTAAGAAGCGCATAAAATGTAGAAACATGCATTGTATTATTTATACAATGCCTGTTTTATATTGTTCCATATCCTCTTTTATATTTTAAATCTACTGTCTATGTGCAATATGCTTTAATTGCTATCATCAACATATCTCAATAAATGTTTTCCTGTTAATGATGTTTTTTTGTGGATAATTTCTTCTGGAACACCACTATAGAGTACTTTTCCTCCACCTAATCCTGCACGAGGTCCAATGTCTATAATCCAATCTGCATAAGTCATCATTGTTAAATTATGTTCTATCACAATCACCGTATTATCCTCATCAATTAAATAATCAAAGATGCGTTTTAAATTATCTATATCTGCTTCATGTAAACCTGTTGTAGGTTCATCAAAAATAAATATCTTATCTTTCACACCTTCGTTAATATATCGGCTAAGTTTTACACGCTGACTTTCCCCACCTGATAAAGTATCTAATGACTGTCCTAAGGTCATATAATCAAGCCCTGTACGTTTTACACTCTTCAACACTTCATTAACACTTTCTATAGGAAAGAAATCGATTGCTTCTTCTACAGAGAGCTCAAGCATGTCTGCGATAGAGTATCCTTTTATTTTTGCTTCTAACACTTCTGGTCGATAACGTTTACCATGACATACTTCACATTGTTGAACAAAGTCAGACATAAATGCAAGCTCCGTTTTTATTACACCTTTTCCATTGCAGTTTGGACATGCACCTTCCGAGTTGTAGCTGAACATCCCTTTTTTGAGACCAGTCTCTTTGCTATAGTATGCTCTAATATCATCAAAGACATCAAGATAGGTCAGTAGATTTGAACGATTCGTCGCATGAACAGGTTTCTGATCGATATAAACTACATCTTCTCTTTCACGCAGGCCTGTTTGTATTAATGTACTTTTACCTGATCCTGCAACACCTGTTACAGCAGTTAACACATGTTTAGGAATATCAACCGATACATCCTTCAAGTTATTCTTCGTAATGTTTTTTAGTGCTATATAATCATTTGGTACTCTCACTTCCTTTTTAAAAACATGTGGTTGTGATAGCGCCTTACCTGTTGGACTGTTACCCTTAAGTAATTCGTGATATTTCCCGGTAAATATAATCTCGCCTCCATGCTTTCCACTTCCCGGACCTATATCAACACAATAATCAGCAATCTTAATTACATCAGGATCATGCTCAACAACAAGCACTGTATTACCTTTATCACGAATTGAAAGCATGATTTGATTAATATTTTCTATATCTTCAGGGTGTAGACCAACACTTGGTTCGTCAATAATATAGACTAAATCTGTAAGCGGACTATTTAAATGACGAATCAACTTAATCCTTTGAGACTCTCCCCCTGATAAAGTTGTCGTTTCTCGACTTAAAGTCAAATAACCTAAGCCAATTCGTTTTAATGCTTCTAATTGTTTGACTAAAGGTTCAATAATATACTGTGCTTTATCATCATTAATTTTATTCAAAAACTTAATCTCATCATCTACTGTTAGATCACAAAATTCAGCAATATTTAATCCTTCTATTTTGCAACTTAATATCTTGTCATTCAGACGTTGACCATGGCAATCTGGACATACTTGTTTTGTAACGATACGATTCACGTCTTTAATAAACTTTTTCTTTTCATATGTATCGTTGATTAGGAAAGACCTTCTAAATCGATAAATTAATCCTTCGTATTTAGCCGTCTTTGGCCAGTTTGATGGAGGATTTTTTAATTTGATAGGTTCTTGATACAAAAATGTATCCATCTCTGCTTTAGAGTAATCTTTCAATTTCTTATCATTGTCAAATAATCCGGTATTTAAATACCGTTTACCACGCCACGTATCTGGAGCAAAAGAGGGGAATTTGATCGCATCTTCATTTAATGAACGATCGAAATGTAATAACTCATTTAAGTCAATATCTTCTACATAGCCTAATCCATCACATGTTTTGCACATACCATTCGTATTGTTAAAAGAAAAATCCATAGAATATCCTACAAATGGCTGTCCAATACGTGACCACAATAATCTCACACCAGAATAGATATCTGAAATTGTTCCTACCGTCGACCTTGAGTTTCCACCAATTCTATCTTGTCCAATGACCATTGATACAGGCAAATTCTCAATACGGTCGACAACAGGTTTATCATAATGATTAAGTTGATTCTGTATATAAGTACTATATGTTTCATTCAATAGTCGCTCACTCTCCGCGGCAATCGTATTAAACACTAGCGATGACTTCCCAGAACCCGAACGCCCTGTAAAGACAGTCAACTGATATTTCGGTATCTCCAGTGAGATATCTTTTAAATTATTCTGCTTTGCTCCAATAATCTTGATTGGTTTCATTGAATCACTCCTCACTTCTGTTAATATACCCTATTTCACTCTAACTATAAGCATGTTTAATCATTAGATGAACTATGTATAAATAGAAAGTATGACCTAATAACCATACAAACATCAGCTTTATAGTCAGGTCATAGTGCATTGTTAACGATAGGTGTGACAGTATAAAGAATAATCCAATAAATACTACAAATAAAACGATATAAGCTGCAATATACAAACCTTTATAACGAAACAATCGCGATAAACTAAAATATAAGATAATACTTACAAGCAGATGCAATGTGACCTCCAGTAAAAATGGTGAAGTCGCTTGTCCGGTTATAAAATCGATATTCAATAGCAATCGCTCGGTATTCGTCTTAAATAGGATATCTAGTACAACTAATACAATGTATAATGCTAATCCTGAAACTATCCCTTTAAATAACATAGCAAAACTCCTATCTTATAATTTACTTTTAATCTTTCTAGTACTTATATACGTTATTTCAACAGTTAGCTCTTATATAAATCCAATCTTCAATCACTAGATAATCAAGATTAAACTTCGTTCAGACCATAAAAATCACTACCTTTCGTAGTGATTTTTATAGTTTTATATTACGATCTTTCCATTTTACTTCTTTTCTTATATAGATTGCTACAATTGATTTCAAAAATACATATACGAAATATACAAGTACAACTGGGTAGCATATTGCAGTGAGTAGCTTAAAGCTTCCAATCAAACAGGACATTCTGTAGAGCAAAGATACATATAACAAATAAACAATCAAAATCATTGTGTATTGTGTAGGATGGATTAAGATTAATAACGGTAAAAATGCCCCTGAAATCCAGCATACAATAAGTGCTAATACACGCTTATCCGTTCCAGCTGAACCTGCAGCAAAATGCTTCATCCATCCGCTCGTCATCGCACCTAATCCTTTAGGATACATACGAAAATGAATAACATTTTTTCCAATATAATTATACAGATTAAAATGATGTGCCTTAAATGCTGCACCTAGACCAAAACCTTCAATCAGTTGACCGGCAGCTGCACGGTGCCCATCAGTTATAAAATAATCCTCTTTACTGCATATCACACACGGTCCGAATACACCTTCTTGACCTTTAAAGAAGGAGGTAGCATTCAGTCCTAATACTGTAAGGAGATTAAAATACAATGAACCTTGTTCATACCATTGTTTCATTTCATGATAGGGTTGTATGGACATCAACCCTTCTTTGTACGTACCAGCAATACGTTGAATCGACTTTTTGTCATGGAACCATGTATCAGCATCTATAAAGAGAAGAATTTCTCCATCAGCCGCTTCAGCACCTTTATAACAAGCCGCTGATTTCCCTCTCCAATCTGAATGATTATCTGTACGAATGACTTTAGCACCTAAAGATTGTGCGATTTGAGCAGTATGATCAGTTGAGCCATCATCTACTACGATACATTCATATACATCTGATAAATCAAATGAATGAAGCAATTTCTGTAAATTATGTGCTTCATTTCGGGCGGGTATAATCACACTAATCTTGCGATTCGCTATAGGCTGTGCATTAACTAAGGGCCTACGAACAAATAATAGTAATCCGGATAGCATACTTAATGATGCCCATAAAATAATCATCGTTCTTGTTCCTTAATCATTCTCCCTACCTGCTGTCCACTAAGCGTAACCATCGGCATACCACCTCCAGGATTGACCGTGCCACCGACAAAATAGAGATTATCATAGTGTTCACTATGTTTTCTATGCTTAAATCCATTATTACTTTTGCGATCAGATAATGTGCCATAAATTGCACCACGATGCGAGAGATAAGTCTCTTCAATATCGTGTGGTGTCCACATATCCTCTGTTACAATATGACGACGTAAATCCTTAAGTCCCATATTCTCAAGTTTTACAAGTACATTCTGTCTTAGCTCCTGATACGCGCTTTTTGTGAATGGATTGTCTTGTATATAAGGGATATGCGGCAAGATTTTAATATTTTCGTGCCCTTTTGGTGCCTGTGCTTTATCTGTTTTATTGGTATTTACAACATAAATTGTAGGGTCCACTGGCAGCTTTTTCTCATGAAATACACGCTCAAAATTTTTCTTCGAATCATTAGAAAAGAAGAAATTATGATGCTGTAACTGAGGATACTTCTTATCTACCCCTATATGTAAAACCAGACCTGAACTTGCAGGTTCAAACTTTTTCTTCAGTGCATCTAAATTGCGAGGAGGGTCCACTAACTTTTCATATAGAGGAATCACTTCCATATTAGACACAAAGTAATCTGCTGTTACGCGTTTGCCATTCTTTAATTGCATCGCTACGATTCGTTTGTCTTCGGTTTCTAAACTTACAATTTCGCTATCTGTATAAAGATGCACACCAATCTCCTCTGCAAGCTTCACAATTGCATCTGCTAATAGATGCATACCACCAGGAACATACCACTCTCCTTGCTCATGCTGCATATGGCTCATCATATTAAGTACAGCAGGAGCATCGTAGGAAGAAGAGCCAACATACTTGATGAAATACCCGATCATATCTCTAAATTCTTCATTAGAAATATAGCGGTTAATTGCCTGTTGCATCGTACTGAAATAATCAAAACCTTTAAGTGCCTTAACTGGCCCATGATATTTGATGAGCTTTAGCTTCGTATCTATTCCACGCTCAAAATAACTATCCTTTGTCAACTCATGGATACGCCCTGCATAGGACAGAAAATTTCTGTACTCCTCTATATCCTGCGCTGTTAAATACTGATTATTCGTTTGCATCTCTTCAAGATCTCTATATAGATCATAGATGTGACCTGATGGAAAGAAGCACCTCCATTGCAAGGGCAGCTCAACGATGTCTACGTAATCTTCCATACGCTTTTTACTACCCTTGAATAAGTTTTCAAAAATATAGGGCATCGTAAGGATAGAGGGGCCAAGGTCAAAACCAAATCCATCCTGCGTGAGACGATTCAATTTTCCACCGAAATGATTGTTCTTCTCATATAAGGACACATTAAATCCAGCTTGTCTTAAGGTGATTGCAGCAGATAAGCCTCCAAGCCCACCACCTATCACCACAATATTTTTATTATTCATGTCCTTCCTCACTTTCTTTTCAGATATGAAATAGCTTCTTTCTTCAATCGATATTTATCTAGAAGAGAGACATGATTTCTTTTTGTAAAGCAATCATAGTCATTTCTTCTAATCTCATTTAATATCTCTTTGTACACTAACATAGAAAGTAATAACGGCATCCTCGCCTCTTGTTTATAATGCGTAATAGAGTGACAAAACTCGTCATACAATCTTTCTGCGTATTGTGCAAGAGTCTCCCACATCCCCACAAATGCAGTATTGACTTCATGGGATTCAAGGTCATGTTGTGTATAGTTCCATTGACGCATTATCTGTGCCGGGAGATAGATACGTTGATGAACTTTAAAGTCTTCTCCAATATCTCTCAATATATTAGTAATTTGCATAGCAACACCTAATTTTTCTGCATTTTGCTTCAATTCCAAAGTAACGTCTTCAGATAGGATGGGTAACAACATTCTCCCGACTGAACCTGCAACATATTGACTGTAACGCTCTAAGTCCGCCATTGTTTCAGGTTGTGTATATACTAAATCCATCTGCTGACCTGCTAGTTGCATCTTAAACGCAGAAATTTCTAGAGGATATCGATAGCGTACATCAGCTAGTGCACGCCACATCGGTTGGTCAATTATCAAGCCTTGCTCAAACTGTGTAAATTGATTGCTCAGCCTATCGAGCTCTGCTTTTCTATATTGAACAGATCCTTTCTGATCCACCATGTCATCAGCCATGCGACAAAAAGCATAGACTGCATAGACCGCCTTTGCATCATTTTCAGGGAGCTGCTTGAAACCATAATAGAAAGATTTTGAATGCTGTTTAATAATAGCCTCACAATATTGGTAATCTTTATCGATTGTACTCATAACCTCACCTACTTTCGATCATCTAGTATCAATTCACCTACAGCAATCTTAGATGATAACAGTACGATTGGTACACCTGCTCCTGGATGCGTACTACTACCAGTAAAGTATAAGTGCTCACAGTGTGTAGCTTTACTTTGAGGACGAAGATGATTACTTTGAAATAGTGTAGGCTGTAAGCCGAATGTCGCACCATTATAAGCATTAAAGTTTTTCTTGAACTCAGCTGGTGTCATCATCATTTCAGTGATAATTTCATCTCTGATATTATTCATGCCAGGCAATTTTTCAAGTTTGTCTAGAATTTTCTCTTTATAAAATGACCTTGTTGCGTCGTTCCATTCATATTGGGCAGTAGAAAGTTCTGATACTGGCATCAGCACATATAACCCGTCTTTACCCGGAGGTGCAAGTGATGGATCGATTTTAGAAGCGATATACATATAGATTGAAGGATCTTCTACCTTACGACCATCAAAGATTTGTTCGATGTTGTCATCTAAGTCCTCAGAGAAAATAAAGTTGTGAATATTATCAATCTCGTGATACTTACGGTTAACACCTAGATAAAGGACAAAGCATGAACATGAGTAGTCTAGTTTATCTATCTTCTCATCGGTATACTTTCCTTTTGATTCTTTTGATGTTACAAGTGACTTCATAGCATATGGAAAATCAGCGTTACACATAACGTAATCAGAAGGTATCAATTCATTATCCACTATAATTCCCTTAGCGATGCCATCTTCTATCTTGATTTCTTCCACTGCTTTACCATAATGAATTTTACCTCCTAGTTCTTTGAATAGACGTTCCATCGCTGTTGCCATCGTATGCATACCGCCTTTAATGAACCAAATACCATACAAAAATTCAATCATAGGAATAATCGTATATAATGACGGGCTCTTAGAAGGTGAGATACCGATGTACAGTGTCTGGAAGCTGATCATATCTCTGAGTCGCTTATTCTTTATATATTTGTTCATCGTGCTCTCTGCATTGCCAAGCGTTCTTAACTTTAAACCTTGATTGATCATATTAAGGTTATAGACGTCTTTCTTAGTTCTGAAAGGTCTTTGCAAAAAATAGTTCTTAGCAATATTGAAACGGCTGTACAAATCACTGATATACCTTAAAAACCCTTCAGCGTCTTTTTCGCTCGACATTTCAAAGAGCTGCATGAGTTCTACCAGATCATTGGAAACATCGATCTTTTCACTGCCATTGTTAAAAAATCCTGAGAACATGGGATTGAGCTTCTGCATCGGTATATAATCGTCTGGATTCCTACCTGCAAGTTCAAAGACTTCACGATACAACTCGGGCATCATTACAATCGTCGGACCTACATCAAAAAAGAAACCATCCTTTTCGATTTGATGCATTTTCCCTCCAGGCAAATGCTCTTTTTCATAGATTTCAACTTCATATCCCTCGTGCTGCAAACGTATTGCGCTTGCAAGCCCAGCAACCCCTGCACCTATAACGATAACTCTTTTCATATAGTCACTCCCTATCCTTTTCTTTGCTGATACCATGCCCACACATCCTTTTGAAGCACATATTGGACAGACTTCAGGTCTTGAATACTTGTCTTTCCAACCATGGTGCTCAGTAGTATAAGCTGCTCATTTAGATAATCTATATACTCTATGGTTGCTTCTATACCACTCTCTTGCAATTTAAGTAATATAGGTCTCGATAACCCTACAGCTTGTGCACCAAGTACAAGGCACTTTAATATGTCTAGGGGGTTTCTAATGCCACCACTGGCTAAAGTTTCTAGTGCTGTATTCTGACTTTCTATAAGTGAGATAGCAGTAGACTGACCCCAATCCTTCAAGTAGTCAAATTCTTTCATCGTTCTTCTTTCATTCTCAATATAGATAAAATTTGTGCCTCCACTACCACTCACATCTATAGTTTTTACACCGGCGGCTTTAAGCGTCAGCATCGTCTCATGACTCATTCCAAACCCTACTTCTTTAACGATGACAGGCACACCTATAGATGTAACAATAGCTTCAATATTTTCAAGCCATCTGCTGAAAGTTCTATTTCCTTCTGGCATAACAAGTTCTTGTGGTGCATTAACATGAATCTGCAGCGCATCTGCTTGTAATAAATCTACGGCCCTTTTGGCAAATTCTGTCGATACATCTGCCCCAACGTTACTGAACAAAGGGCCTTTATAGATTTCTCGAACAATAGCATAAGTTTGAGCTAGAGTATTATCTTTCAAAGCAGCATGTGTTGATCCTACAGCTATTGCGGTATTTGTTTCACGTGCAACTATTGCAAGCTTATTATTAATTTCTCCTGCCCGCATACTGCCCCCTGTCATCGCATTGATATAAATCGGTGTTGTGAGTTTAATACCTTGAATTTGCGTTTCTAAATTAATATCCTTAACATCACATTGTGGTAGTGATTTATGAATCAGTTTAATAGAATCAAAATCAGACTGAGATACACTAGGATGATCCAGCGCCAATTGAATATGCTCATCTTTTCTCTTAGTACGTTTATCCACTTAATCTTCCTTTCTTAACGTTATTTGTGCTTACGTTGCTTGTAATAATAGAGTCTCTCGATTTTCGGTCTATTATATCGCTGCGTTATGATAAATGGAAAATTACTAAAAACTGCATAGATGACATTGATCCATGCTGCAAAACGTGGATTAAACAAGAAAAATAAGGGCGCAGGCAATATTGATATCCAATGTGTGAACTCTGCACGTCGCATTTCTATAATAAACTTGCTTAACGTGTTCATATTAAAATCAGGTAATTTCTTTTTATTATAATTTCTTTTCATAAGTGAAGCACCGTCTGGTAAATATGCTTTCCATTGCTTAACTTTAAATAAATGATTCCATATTTCTCCGGAACGCTCAAATTTAAACGTCTTAAATAATCTGCTGTTTCGATGAAAAAAGTCATCTGATATTCGTGCCGATAATGAGGCGATAATAAGATGAGCACTTAGCCAAACAATACTATTTTTGACGATTAATTTAATAGACCTCATATGTCCTCCTTTACAAAAAAACCAGCTGTCACGCAGCTGGGCCCGTAGTCGATAATCATCATTATGTTACCGACTGTTATTTCAATTTTATCACTGTAAAATTATACAGCAAGGTATTATATATAATATTAATATATTTTTATACTAACAATAATATTCTTACACACGATAGCTATAGAGATAGTAGTGTCGCTTTCAACCAGTAACTCAGCATATACCTAGTGCCTATCCAGTTATGCTATAGTTCCGAGAAACCTTTAAACGACGCAGCGCTATGTTATCTTATTATGATTATCACCTTTAATCACCTGCAAAAACTCATCTCCCCAATTACAAATCGAAAAAACTACTCCATCAAGTTTCAACCCTATTTCTGTCAATTTGTAATCTACTTTAGGAGGCACTACTGGGTACACTGTTCTTTCAATGATTTTGTCTTGTTCCAGCTCGCGAAGTTGTCTGATTAACATACGCTGATTGATATCAGGAAGTTTGTTTTGTAACTCACTTAATCTTAATCTGTCCTCATGCAAAAGATGATAGATGATTGCAATTTTCCATCTACCTCCAATTACAGATAACGCCAAATCTTTCGATGTATAAAATTCTTTATTATTATATTCAATTAACAATTTAAACCCTCCACTTATTTATAGTGACTAAAATGTCAGTATTGTTTTTTTGTTTAAATAATACCATAATGGGAACATAAAAGATAGAGAGGGGAAATTATCATGAAATTACAATTAGCAATCGATTTATTAGATCAAGTAGAGGCAGCAAAGCTAGCTCAAGAAGTAGAAGAATTTATTGATATCGTAGAAATTGGAACACCTATCGTTATAAACGAAGGGCTATCTGCCGTTGAACATATGAGTAAATCAGTTAATAACACACAAGTATTAGCAGACTTAAAAATTATGGATGCTGCTGGATATGAAGTAAGCCAAGCTATAAAGTTTGGTGCTGATATCGTAACAATCTTAGGTGTGGCTGAAGATGCTTCAATCAAAAGCGCTATTGAAGAAGCACACAAACACGGTAAAGAACTATTAGTTGATATGATCGCAGTTCAAAATTTAGAACAGCGTGCAGCTGAATTAGATAAAATGGGTGCTGATTATATCGCAGTTCACACTGGATATGATTTACAAGCTGAAGGTGTATCACCTTTAGAAAGTTTACGTACTGTGAAATCAGTGATTTCAAATTCTAAAGTAGCTGTAGCTGGAGGTATTAAACCTGATACAATCGAAACAGTAGCAGCCGAAAAACCTGACCTAATTATCGTAGGTGGCGGTATCGCAAATGCTGATGATCCAAAAGCTGCTGCTAAAAAATGTCGTGAAATCGTTGATGCACATGCATAATCACTTTGAATTAATTTTAAATGAAATAAAGCAGACATTATCACATGTTGATGTAGCAGAATCAGAGAAATTTTCAAAAAATCTTATGGATGCATCATCAATATTTGTAGCTGGTAAAGGCCGTTCAGGTCTTGTCATTCAGAGCTTTGCCATGAGATTAAATCAATTAGGCAAAAAGGCTTATGTCGTGGGTGAAACAACTACACCATCAATCCAGAAAAATGATGTCTTTGTTATAGCATCAGGTTCAGGATCTACAGCTCATTTAAAATTGCTCGCACAAACAGCAAAAGATAATGAAGCATATGTATTATTATTATCAACAAAAGACGAATCACCAATTGCTGATATTGCAGACCTAACCATCGTATTACCTGCTGGTACAAAATACGATGCAGAAGGTTCAAAACAACCTTTAGGAAGTCTCTTTGAGCAAAGCAGTCAAATCTATTTAGACAGCGTCGTGTTAACAATTCAAGAAGCACTAAATGTTGATGAAGAAACAATGCAGAATAATCATGCAAATTTAGAGTAATAATAATTTGAAACAATATTAAAACACCTCTCTATAATTATAGAGAGGCGTCAGATTGAAGACAAACTCATTTTCATTACATGAGTTTGTCTTTTT
>NZ_PPRM01000048.1:0-11452 GCF_002902665.1 Macrococcoides caseolyticum | reverse complement strand
CTATATTCTCATTTATTCGAAGAAATTTCTTCGAAATTTAAATTATTGACTATAATGCTAAGCCAATTGAGTATCTTTGATAACCCAATTGGCTAATTTTTTTAAATTCATGCATGCACAAATAAGCGTGGTTTCCATGGACACTTTTTCCAATCCTCTAAACTTTGTCCATCTCATACCATGCCGTTCTTTAGCGTCATCAAATCTTCTTTCAATAGTTTGAGACCTTAATTTATATCCCATTCTTCCTTCTTCTGTATGTCTTATTTCTTCAACATCTTCTAATAAGTATTCTTGCCAAATATGTCTTTGAATTTGCTTTTTATATTGTTTATTTTCTGTACATTTATTTAGAAATGGACATGCTTTACATACATCTGGGTTAGAATGATACAATTTAAATCCTTCACGATCAGTACGTGTGTATTTAAGGGCGTAATTTGCAGGACAAATATATTCATTGTAATATTCATCATAAACAAAATCATTTTTTCTGAAACGGCCCTTTGGACCTCTTGGTCTAGTATACGGCATGTAAGGAGTGATTGACTCTTTAAATAAAAAGTAAGCATTAAAAGGTGTTTTATATCCAGCATCTACAGCCAAGCTTTTAGGTTTAATTTCTTTATCTTTCATTCTAGAAATCATAGGTGCCAATTGAGTACTATCATGAATATTACCTGGTGTTACGTGGTGATCTACAAAAAATCCCTTTTTATCTACACAAGCATGTAAACTATAAGCAACTGTTTCTCACGTTCACCTTTAACATAGTAACCAGCGTCAGGGTCTGTGAGACTTTCTTTTCTTTTTCTTCTGTCTTATGAGTCGGGGTGAACTCCTTTTTTCCTTCAGATTTACGAACCTCGTTTATTTCTTTATCTAACTCATCTTTATAATGAGCGACTGATTTTTTTACTACAACTTTTCTAAATCTATGTTTATTAGCATTTGCTTTTATATGAGTAGAATCAATAAATAAAGCTGAGGTATCAACCAATTTATGTTGCATCGCTAACTGTAGAATGTGTTCAAATATTTCTTCGAAAAGTGTATTATCACTAAACCTTCTAATGTAATTCTTACCGAAGGTAGTGAAATGAGGGATCTTATCCTGAAAACTGTATCCAAGATACCAACGATAAGCAACATTTGTTTCGATTTCTTTTATTGTCTGTCTCATTGACTTTATTCCGAATAATTTTTGTATTAATATTATTTTTACTAAAATCACAGGATCTATACTTGGACGACCATTATCAAGACAATATTTATCTTCAACAAGAGGATAAATAAAATTTAAATCCAATACTTTATCTACTTTTCGTAATAAATGATCTTGTGGAACTAAATCTGAAATCGCAACAACCTCTAATTGATTTCTTTTATCTTCTGATTTACTCAACAAAATAATTACCCCAAATCATTATTAATACTATTGTATAAAAAAAGACTGAAGACTTCATCTCCGAAGGAGACTTTGTCTTCAGTCTGAGACATGTCAAATAGACATGTCTTTACCTCAGTGATTAGGCACAGTTCTAAATAACCCTCATTACTTGTGATACGATTGAGTGTATCTCCGAAGAGTGCGGTTATAATAATTAAAGTCGATATTATGTTTTTAAGCAAATGACGTGTGTTATTTTGTGTCGAGATTTCTCCTAAGATTAAATCTACTTACTTACATGATTCAGAGTCCCAAAAATTGTAACATTACAACAAATTAAGCGTGCGAGTATATAAAAAGTCGAACTGCAACTTAATGCAGTTCGATGATTATTTTTTATTTTATTTCTTTTGTAATTGCAAGCTCTTTATACCAATATGCACTTTTTTTTGGATATCTTTCTTGTGTTTCAAAATCTACATAGAACAAGCCATATCTTTTTTCATAACCATTAGACCATGAAAAGACATCCATTAACGACCAAATAAAGTAACCTTTAACATTTGCTCCATCTCTGATAGCGTCTGAAATAACTTCTAAATGTTTTTTCACATAATCAATTCTAGCATCATCGTATACAGTTCCATCAACGAACTCATCTTTGTATCCTAAACCATTTTCAGTTATATACATCTTTTTATAGTTAGGATAATCTTTTTTCACTCTCATAATTTGATCATATAAACCTTGTGGGTAAATCATCCAATCCCAATCGGTACGAGGAACATCAACATCGAATTCTCTTTGGCCAACACCTTTTAACTGATATTTAGAACCACCTTTATTACCTTTTGAATTGTGTGTGATTTCTGATTCTCCTTCAAAACCACGCATCCAATCACTCATATAGTAATTAATGCCTAGAAAATCATTCATATCTTTAGCAGCGTTTAATACTTCTAAATCTTCTTCCAGTATTTCTAATTTGCCACCATTGACATTAAGAATATGATTAACGCCTTCCATAGTCTTTTCTGAATATTCACCTAAGTATGTTGCATCCAGAATGAATTTATTATGAATAATATCTTCAAGTTCAGCAGCTCTAACATCTTCAGGATTCTTAGGATCAAACGGATATTTTGTAGGTAATGCATGCACTACACCTATTTCTCCTTCAAATCCTTTTTCTTTGAATAATTTAACTGCTTTAGCATGTGCGACCATCATATTATGGTGAGATTGAAATACTTTTTCAAAATCGTATCGAATACCCGGCGGGAATTTACCTACTAAATATTGTCCATCTCCAATCGGTCCGATTTCATTAAATGTTGTCCAATATTTAACTTGATTAAATTCCTTAAAACAGAATTCTGCATAGTCTACAAAATGATCTACATTTTCTCTATTTAAGAAATCACCATTACTGTGTAATATCTCAGGAGTATCAAAGTGATGTAATGTTACAAATGGTTCAACCTTTCTTTTCAGACACTCATCAAATAGATTATTATAGAATTCTACACCTTTTGGATTTACTTCACCAAAACCGTTAGGAAAAATTCGTGACCATGCAATAGATATTCTAATCCCATTAACTCCAAATTCTTCACTCAATTTCAAGTCTACAGGATACTTATTATAAAAATCACTGGCTGGCTCTGCGGTATACCAATAATTGTCTTCTAAATATTTATCCCAAGCAACTTTACCTTTGCCATCTGTCTGGGTTGCACCTTCTGCTTGATATGCTGCTGTAGCTCCTCCAAAAATAAAATCTTCAGGTAATTTCTTCATTATGATAAGATCTCCCCTCTATTTTTTAAATTGATTTTCAACAAACTCTAAAGCGCCTTTGCCATCACGTGTTAACTTAATGTATTCAGCACCTTGAGTTTTAGCCAACTTAATTCCAAGTCTATCAGTATCTACTTTTATATGTTCATAATTTGATGCAACTTGAGGTGCTAATATAACCAAATGATACTCTTTCATAATATCCATATGAGCGCCATAACTACCTGCAGCTGCTTTGACTGGCTTACCATGCTCAGCGGCTGCTTTATTAAGTGCATTAGCCAATAAGCCACTTGTTCCTCCACCTGCACATAGTACTAATACGTTGGTTTGTTTAGTTATAGGGCTTTCATCAGTAGTTGTATTTGTAACCGTTACAGTATTATTTGTATCTTTACCATTTAAAATAGCATCTGCTTTTTTAGTATCAAAATTCTCTTTAACTTTCTCTCTCAATTCATTCGATTTATCTACTCCAGCTAACTCTTCTTCAAGAATTTGCTTATCATAAACTCTTAAAAACGGATAATAGATTAATACATCGACAATAATCAAAGTAATAGCTAAAACAAATGACCACATGCTTAAACCAGTACCCATAATAATTCCAAGAGGACCTGGCGTTGTCCATGGTAAGTTTACGCTGAAACTATTCATACCTAATACATCTACAAAAAATTTAAAGATCCATACGTTTGCAATAGGTGCAAATACAAACGGTATAAAGAATACTGGATTTAATACTAATGGTGCACCAAATAATATCGGCTCATTTACACCGAAAAATGTTGGAACGGCTGAAGCTCTACCAATAGCTTTGTTTCTTTTTGACTTGGTCAACCACATAAACATGAATGGGACAACTAACGTAGCACCTGTTCCTCCCATAGTAACAATGAACATTTGTGTACCAGATGTTAAAATCTTATCAGCATGTTCACCAGATTGTAATAATTGATAGTTTGTTTCTATATTCGCATAAGTTATAGCGGCAATTGCTGGCTCTACAATAGATGGACCATGAATACCGATAAACCAGAATAATGCGAAAGCACCAAAAATAATAGTTATCCCTACATAACCATCTGCAGCTGAAAATAAGGGTGCAAAGAATTTAACAATTGATGCGGCTACATTGGTATTTAATAATGCTCTACTTAATAAATCTAATCCATACAATGTCAAAATAACAAACGAGAATGGAAAAATATCTTTAAATACCTGTGATATATTTGGTGGAACTTCTGAAGGCATTTTTATAGTTATATTTCTCTTAACACAGAAGTTATAAATAATTACTGATACAAACGCTGCTAAAAATGCAGTCATTAAACCTTTAGTTCCTAAAAATGCACTTGAAAAACCACCAACTTTAACAGAATCTGCGGCAAGAAATAAAAACCCACAAATTGCTGCCAACATTGTTGAGAGGAAATTTATCTGATTTGTACTTTCAAGTCTTCTGTTATAAGAATCTGTTAATGATTTAGCTGTTGTTCCGGCTACTAATAGAGCAATAATCCCCATAGTATAATGATATGGTTTCATCAAAAGTCCTTCGGTAGATTTGCTCCATGTAAATCCGAATACATTAGGTACATACGCAATTAATAAGAAAATGCTAGAGAATAATATTACCGGCATCGCTGAAATGAAACCATCACGTATGGCTCTTAAATAAATATTTCTTGATAACTTTTCAAATAGAGGTTTTGCTTTCTCAATTTGTGCGATTAATTTATCCACTACAATCAGCTCCCTCTTTTATAAAGCTCAATCATGTGCTTCATCATATCTTTTAATAGTAAAGTCGTCATTAAATGATCTTGTCCATGCATCATTGTTACACTGTATGCGATATCTTCTCCTGATGCTTCTTTAGCAAGAAGACTAGTTTGTGCATTGTGAGCATCAACAATACATTTATCCGCTTCTTCAATTAATTGTTCAGCTTTAGAAAAATCTCCTGCTTTTGCAGCATTTAATGATTCTAATAATTTAGATCTTGCATCTCCAGCATACGCAACGATTTCAAAACCTAACATTGTTGTTTCTTCTCTATTCATTTAAAACACCCCTATTGATATTATATTTTTTCTTTATATGACACTGCAGTGTTTTGTATAACTTTGTTCAACTGATTAATATTATTATAACCTTCGGTACGTAACCATTCTTTAGCAGCTTCTTCCCCTTGTTCAATATATACTTTGACAACCCCAGACCAAGTGGCTCTTCCACATAATACACCATTAAATTTCGCCCCTGATTCATGTGCAAACTTTAACGTATCTTGGAATAATTGTGCTGAAACACCTGCACTTAAATAAATGTATGGTAAATGCGTTGCTTCTTCTTGTTCCTTGAAGAATTGAGCTGCTTCTTCTTTGGTGTATACTACTTCACCAGTTCCAAAACCTTCGACATAATTCATACTAACCGGAACCTCTACTTTTAATACATCTACATTAAAGCGATTATGTGAAAATACTTTCATCGCTTCATTAACTTTTTGAGGTTTTACTTTTGCAAATTCTACACTACCATTATCCTGAATCTTGTCATCATATGTTAAAATTTCTAAGAAAAATGGAATATCTTCAGCCTTACATTCAGAACCTATTCTTTCAATATACGCATGTTTTTGATCATTAATTGATTCTTCATCATCTACATCATAATAAAGTAAAAATTTGACTGCATCTGCACCTTGTTCTTTAATACGCTTTGCCGACCATTCCACAAGACAATCCGGTAATCTTCCTTTTGTTGTAGCATCATAACCAGTTTTTTCATAAGCCAATAATAATCCAGCATTAGTATTTTTCACTTGAGAAGCTGGTAATCCATATTCCGGATCTAGCAATATCGAAGAAGAATATTCAGTTAATTCCTTAGAAACTAATGATTTTAGATTTTCAATTTGCTCTGTCGTAGGTTCTGTATCTTGAAATACAGACATCATTCTTTTTAACGCACCACGTTGGTCAAAAGCCAAAGCTGAAATAATCCCTTTATCATCACTGACTTTGTTTAAATAATTAATTTTATTTTCTGTGTTAATCATTATTTACACCTCTGTAATTTCAATTTTTTTATATAGGTCATTATAATTTTCTAAATTAATAAAACCTGTTTTAGATTCCATGGCATTCAGCATTCCAAATACATTTGCCTGTTTAAGAATTTCATCAACTGATTTATTGTTAATGTAGGCTGATGCAAATCCTGCGACCGTTGAATCACCAGATCCAACCGGATTAATCACTTTTATCTCAGGAATATCGACCTTATAAAATCTTTTGTCTTTTTTAACGAGTGCACCATTCGCTCCTAATGAAACAATGATCCATTCCATATCTTGAAAAATTTCATTTTCTAAAGCTGACTTAATTGCTTCAGTTTCATTTGCTATTGTTTCACTTAATAATTGAGATAATTCTTCTAAATTCGGCTTAATTGCTAATGGCTTATTTGTACCTTGTACAATTTTTAATAATGGTCCACCAGAGCAATCAATTATTACTGGTTTGGAAGCTGCATTACAGATTCCAATAAGTTCTGAATAATAGTTTATAGGTATTCCATTTGGTAAACTACCAGAAATGACGACAATATCTATATTATTTAATAATTGTTGTAAATGTCTGCTGAATCCTGCTAGTTCATCTTTAGAAATGATAGGACCTTTTTCTAAAATTTCAGTTTGATTGCGTTCATGCAAAATGGCTATACAATTTCGAGTGTTACCTTTAATATTATAAAATGAATTCTTAATCCCTAATGCATTCAATTCATCTTCAATAAAATTTCCTAAATGACCACCTTTAAAGCCAGTGGCTAATACAGGTTGATTAATTTGAGACAACACTCTAGTAACATTTAGTCCTTTTCCACCAGCCGTTTTAATTACTTCATGAGCTCTGTTTACACCATCAATTAGCAAATTATCTAAAGGATACGATACATCAACAGAAGGATTTAGCGTAACTGTTAAAATCATCAGTCATACTCCTTAATCATGATACTCACCTTTATCCCATTTCTCTAAGAACTCATTAAAGAACGCTGGGTCTTTTTGTTTTTCATCTGCACTATCTAATTTTGTTATTTTAGAAATCAAGGCTTTATTTTTTTCACTAGGTTTGTATTCTGCTTTGATAAATGCTTCGATAATATCACACATTAATAATTCACCAATAATTTTTCCACCAAAGCTGATAACATTTGCATTAAGTTCTTCTTTAGCATATAAAGCTGAAGTCATATCTCTTACCAACGCTGATCTCACCCCAGGAACTTTATTGGCTGCATTACTAATACCTACCCCTGTTCCACAGATGCATACGCCTAAGTCTGCGTCACCATTTGTAACTGCTTCCCCAACCTTCTTTCCATAGATAGGATAATGCGTTCTCGTAAAGTCATATGTTCCACAGTCAATAACTTCGTGACCCTGAGATTTTAAAAATTTTGAAACTTCCATTTTTGTATCAGTGACAATGTGATCACATCCAATTGCAATTTTCATAATATATTCTCCTCCTAATTAAGCCATTTTATTTAGCATATCTACACGAATTTGATGTCTTCCACCATCATACTTACCAGTTACAAAAGCGTTTACAATATTTAAAGCTAATTCTGCTCCTACAATTTCAGATCCCATAGTAATCATACGAGCATCGTTGTGCCCTCTTGTCATATAAGCTGATCTCTCATCAGAGACTTCAGCGGCAATCATTCCTTTAATTTTTGTTGCTACCATAAAACTACCTGCACCATATGCATCAATCATAATTCCCAAATTATCCTCATCTTCTTGAACCATTGAGGCAACTGCTAAAGTAGTATCAATAAAGTCCTTGTGACTTTTACTACTTACATCAAAAACATTATAACCCTCTTCTAATAAAAACTCTTGAACTATATTCTTCAATTTTTGACCATCTTGATCTGCACCAATTATTACGTTCATTTTTATCATCCCTTCAATCTCATTATAATTTTTGTTGATTTAAACAATATAAGCGCTTACATTTTTAATTATGTTTAAATTATAAACTACGTGAGTTAAAAAATCAACATTTTATGTTTGATTTTGTTGTTTTTATGATAAAAATAAACAAAAAAAGACACATTTTAAATGCGTCTTTTTAGAACTTATATTATTACCTCTGTAAATATTTCTAAACCCTTCACCTTACTAGGATTATTATTATCAATAACTATTCCAGTAAGTGCCTTCAAGTCACAAAAAGATACGAAATCTTCTTTTCCCAACTTAGATGAATCTAATAATAAGTATTTTTCAATTGAATTCTTCAATGCTAATTGCTGTGTATATGCTTCTTCATGTGAAGAGGTCATCACATCTGAACCTTTAACACCATTCGCACTAAAAAACATCTTACTAAATCTCATTTTTTCTAGTGTACTATTTGTCATATCACCCGAAAATGACTCTGTTAACTCTCTCATTTCACCACCCACTAAATATACCCTGAACCTATCTGTTTTCTTTCTAAAAAGTATATTAAATACTGGAAGACAATTTGTTATAATGCTAAGTCGCGTGTTTCTTATCTCTTCTGCTAACAACTCTACTGTTGTCCCCGGTCCTAAAAATATTGTATTTCCTTCCTCGATAAGACTTGCAGCTTTTTTAGCAATCTGTCTTTTTTCCTCCATATATTGCGTATGCTTTTCAGTATGGGACATTTCAGTATATTGAAAGGCTGAGTTACTTCTCGCACCACCATGTATCTTAGTTAGTATACCTTTTTCTTCAAGTTCAGCTAAATCCCTTCTGACTGTCATGTCGGATACATTCAATGACTCAACAATTTCCGTAATTCTAATCGTACCTTTTTTATTAACTAAATTAGCGATTTCATCTAATCTTTCATATTTATTCATATCATCTTTTCCTTTCTCATCAATACTTGTTTATATTCTAAACAAATTTAAAAATTTAAACAATAATTGTTGATTTTCTTTGCTTATATTCAATCAAACAAATAATTTTCGAAATTTTTTATCAATTATATTATTCTACGATTATACTTGTTTGATATGATTATATTACTTAACTAGAAGAGGGAGCATCAATTATGTTACAAATAAAACTGAATGATTTACTTGGCTTTTCTGAAGAAGAAATGAATCATGTAAAAATAAAATTCAATCAATCTAATGGTTTTGTGGATCCTATGGAGGTATTTAAGCAAAATCCAGAAGAAGTTAATACACAATGGCTATTTTGGAGAAACAAATCAAGATACTTCAATGTAGGTAAAACTACCATATGCTTACTAAAACTCTCATACGATACATGGTTACTTACGACGATTAAGACAGTAACTAAAGAGTTGGGTGTATTAGAAGGTATAAATTATGAAGGTGTTGAACTCCCACAATACGAACAATATTATGGTCGAGTTATCAGCAAGTTTAAGAAATCTTTCATGGCACAGGGACGTTTTTATAAAGATTTACATCAAGAGTTAATCGTTCAACAGATATTACCTACAATTTATGATGGTGATGATTTCCCAGGTTATGATAAGGTCAAACTATCATACCAGCAACGAGTACGAGCAAGATGTTACTTACAAGATGGTCTAACTATGTAGCTAATGGTCATGGTGGTAATAAAGAGCTTGTAACGTTAGTTGAAGAAAAGGACTTTGATTACGTTAAGGAAAATTTTCAATATACAATACTTGAGAACTACAATGGTAAGGTCGATGATAAGTTGGTACTTCAAAGGGAGTCGTACTGGAAGGAAGCTTTGCAAAGTCGAAAGTTTGGTTATAATTCGAATTAAGGAGGAAACATTTAGTGGTAGTAGTAAAATATGAAGGATCATTAGAGACCTTATCTTTTATTTCTGATGTAATAAATAATATATTAAATCAACTTAAAGACAATGATGAAATTCTTCTTACTGATGAATATACATTCGATAATAATATGATTTTTATCGATTTGACAGATTTCATTGTAATTAAAGATACAATAAACTTTAGGACCGCCTATAGTTATCTTGTAAACACAATTACCAACACATTGTTCAAATATATAATTGAGAATTATAAACTTAAAAGTTTTATTGATAATGAGGAATTCACATATCAACTTTCAGAAGGTCAAGATTTGTATACTTACTTATCAAACAGTATAAAAAAAGAAATATCAACGACCAAGAATTCTGAAAATTCAGCAAAAATTTATAATTTAGCAGTGTCAGATAATTTCATAAATGAGGATGAAAATTCCGAAGAAAACTTTATTAAAGGTAGTATTTATCCTAGAAGCACTTATTATGATTCAATAAAAAGAACGCCAGATAAACCTAAAAATGATGATCTGGAATTAGAAAAAGCTATTATTAATATTTTTAACTCAAATAGAAAAAGCTTTGGAACAAGAAAAATAAAAAACGAGTTAAGTAAAATAGGCATTACTGTATCTCGACGAAAAATAGATTTAATTTCACAAATCTCTTAACCTAAAACTAAGAATCTTTGTTTTATAAATATATGACGTTTCATTAGGTTTAGTAAATATTCTCATATATAAACTAAACTATTAATTAAAAGTGAATGTTTTGAAGTAGGAGAATAACTGAGGATAGTGAAATATACTAGTTTTTCTACATATGAAGTTCTCTTTTCTCTGATAAATTTTTTCTGTATAACTAGTAATTGTCTCTTTTAGTTCTACAATATTTTATTGGCAACAATTCTAGATGTGGGAAATTTCTAAATACTTATATAGAAAATATAGAATATCTTTCCATATATAGATTTTATGATTACGCACAAGTCTTATATAATAAATGAACCATTTGGTTTTTAAGTATTTTTTAGCATTAATTACTTCATAGTATCTAGTTGGTTCTCTGAACTTAATGTTTTTCTTTCAATAAATTTGTAGAAGGTTTTTTGATTATATTTTGGCAAAAACAGCAAGTTTATGAGCATTAGATTTACATTTTTTCTATGTTCTTAGAAAATTGATTAATAACTTTGCCTCAATAGGATTAATTACACAAGACTAATCTGGTTATGGATTCTTTGATCCTAGAGCCTGATCAGAGCACTTTCATCTACTATTATTTCGTATTCTTAAAAAGAGTAGTGATGACCTTAAAAAGAATATAAAAATTAACGAAGCTCATCTGCCATAGTAGATGAATTTAATAACAACCTTAATGTTTTTTATAATTATTTAAAGAAATTAATATGTATATGTTAT
>NZ_PPRM01000047.1 GCF_002902665.1 Macrococcoides caseolyticum | reverse complement strand
TGCGCTAACCCCATGATGTGGGATTAAAATAAAAACACTTTCGTTGAATTCATATTAAAATGAATTTATACGGAGGTGTTTTTTCTATGAAAAGAGTGGCATATTCAGTTGAAATAAAATATAAAGTAGTAGAAATGAAACTTAAAGGATATAGTACAAGAGAAATAATGGATGCTTTAAATATTAAAAATGAATCTCAAGTTAAAGTGTGGTGGAAATGGTATAGAAATGGGGAAACACATAGATTCAATCAACAAGTAGGTAAACAATATTCCTACGGAAAAGGAAATGAAGAATTGAGTACTGTTGAGACGCTAAAAATTGAATTAAAGCGCAAAGAAGTAGAAAATGAAATTTTAAAAAAATACAAGGAATTGGAAAGGAAGTGGTCCCAGAGGTAGTTGTTGAATTAGTAAATGAATTGAAATCTAAATATACAGTGAAAGTCATTTTAGAAACTTTAGATATTCCAAAATCAAATTATTACAGATGGAAAAACAAAGATTTCAGTATATCTGAGGATGAACGAGAAATTATAGAACTATGTAAGAAACATCGTTTTACATATGGTTATAGAAAAATAACTGCCTTGTTAAATAGAAAAAATAATAAACCAATTAATCACAAAAAAGTACAAAGGATTATGCAAAAACATAATTTAAATTGTAAAGTACGAATGAAAAAATCGAAAAGACCAGGGAATGCATATTATAAAACACATAATCTATTAAATAGAAACTTCAAAGCAGAGAAACCTTTAGAAGTACTTTTAACAGATATCACTTATTTACCCTTCGGGAATACAATGTTGTATCTTTCATCTATCATGGATGCTTACAATGGTGAAATTGTGGCATATAAAATCGGTAATAAACAAAATCAAGAATTAGTAAATGAGACATTAAAACAACTTCAATTGGAACCAGGTACTATATTACATAGTGATCAAGGAAGTGTTTATACTTCTTATGAATACTATGCCCTATGTACAGAAAAAGGCATTACCAGAAGCATGTCCCGTAAGGGAACGCCAGCTGATAATGCCCCAATAGAATGTTTTCATGCCTCTCTAAAGTGTGAAACATTCTACTTAAACAGTGAGCTTAGAAGCTCTAATACCATTGTAATAGATATTGTCGAAAATTACATTGAAAACTATAATAAAGTTAGAATTCAACAAAAACTAGGCTACTTATCCCCTATAGAATATAGGAAATTAGCAGCCTAGAAAATAGTGTTTTTATTGAGCTCCCTTAGTAAGGGTGCAGTGCC
>NZ_PPRM01000046.1 GCF_002902665.1 Macrococcoides caseolyticum | reverse complement strand
TTCAGAAGACCATCCAACACAGCCAGGACAAGATAGACGCCATGACCGTGGTGGATTTGAACGCTGAAAGTCTTAGACGGGACGTCTTAACGGATCTGAAGAGAGAGATGAGGTCTGAAATAGAGATGCATCAGACGGAGCTGAATCATAGCTACCTCAGGACAAAGCTTATCCTGAACTATATCCCTGTCATCATCAGTCTGATCTTTGTGATATTCACCATCTATTATCTTATGACAGGGATGCATTAGGATGTTCACACTCCTTTATTATGGCATCC
>NZ_PPRM01000045.1 GCF_002902665.1 Macrococcoides caseolyticum | reverse complement strand
GTCATCATCAGTCTGATCTTTGTGATATTCACCATCTATTATCTTATGACAGGGATGCATTAGGATGTTCACACTCCTTTATTATGGCATCCCGATCTGTATCGTTGCTTTGTGTCTCTATTTAATATTCGTATTGATGGCAAAACTTGAGGACCATCTCGCATCGTTAAGATTCACACTGCCTTTATCTGTGATGCTCTTCGGCATAGG
>NZ_PPRM01000044.1 GCF_002902665.1 Macrococcoides caseolyticum | reverse complement strand
CAGAAAATCGCTGGGCTATAAAACACCATTGGAAGTATTTATGAGTTTCATCGAAGATGAGGAATTGTCTAGCTTATTTTGACAAACGAAAACTTTTAAATGTACAGCTTAATATTCCACATATTTCTTTAATGCAAATTAACACGTGTTTAATATCTCTCTGTTACGATAAATACAAAGTGTCATACATGAAAGGTGGAAGATTTCGTGAATATATTGATTACTGGAGCTCGTGCACCAATTTCGTATGAAGTAGTGCAGCAGCAGGTCGCGCTTGGTAGAAAGGTTTACCTATCCGACTCTACGAAGAAAGTAAGTATTAAGAAGTCAAAGTTTATTGAGCGATTTATAATAACCACTTCTCCACGATTTTCTACAGAACTCTATATTCAGGATATTAATGATATTATCGATACGTATCACATTGATCTTGTTATACCACTGAACGAAGAATCGTTCTATCTTTCTTATATGAAATCACAAATTAACGCACCCGTTTACGTTGAAGAAATTCAGAAGATGCTTTCAGTACACAATAAATATAACTTTACTAAATTAATCGATGCGATGGGGTTTAAAGTACCGGATACAGAATATATTATGAATCAGCACGATTTAACACAGTTTATAAATGATTACCCGGGAAATGAATATATCGTTAAGCAACCTTATGGGCGCTTCGGACAATCTGTACGTAAATTATCACGTATGGAGCTGGAGAATCAGCGATTAATTGAATTTCCATTTATGATTCAGACATTGATTAAAGGGACGGAATGGTGTTCTTATAGTTTTGCACATGAAGGACGTACATTAAGTACATCGTTATATTTATCGAACACACATGATAGTTACAATTGTTCAACGTACTTTCATTCTCAGAAAAACGAAGCACTGCAGAAAATTATTGAAAGTGTTATTCGCAATTTAAAATGGTCATATCAAATCGCATTTGATGTGATACAGTGTGATACAACAGGGGAGTATTACTTTATTGAATGTAACCCTCGCGCGACAAATGGGGCATTGTTCATGCAACCTGAAGTATGGGAGCTAAAACCGTGCACACCGAAATATGAAGCGCGTCAGCTAATATTCGTATCGCTATATAACTTTATAATGCGACCGAAAAAACATAATTTAGAACGTTTAAAGTACGGTAAGGATATATTCTGGCATCCGAGTGAAAAAGGGATATTCTTTGAACAATTAATTAGTGGTGCGCAGTGGTGGTTAACAGCAAAGTCACTGAAGACGACTGTGAATACGATTACGACGTATGATATTGAATGGAACGAAGACCTTATGACAAAGAAATAGAGGACAGTTTATGACATTTTATAGCACTTATGATGAAATACCATTTGACCGTATCAATATCGGAGTAAAAGAGCGTAAATACTTACGCTATATGATGGAAGGCATCACACGTGGCATCGGGAATGTGCATGCCCGTGTAGAAGTGATGATAGTGAATGGACAGCTTATCCCGTTCAGCATTAAAGATGGCGGAATGAATCAATCGTGGATTCATTCGTTTACGGGTCAGTATATTGATGAAATGGTAAGCGAAACAAGCCGTATGAATCTGCCTGCATGCTTGAAACCTGTAACGAATGCAGTGCTTACAGTCGGACGCTTTGTGCTGAATCCAACATGTGAAAAAACAGTAACGGTATTCCCTTCTTTTATGTCGACAACGATGTATGAAGGGTATGAGTTTGACCAAATTGAGTTGATTACAAAGCTGCTATCAGAGCGTTATCCAAAGCATGCCATCTGCTTCCGTACATTAAATGATAAATTCCATAAGCGTGAAATGAAATTGCTTAATAACGCTGGTTACGAACGTCTTATATCTCGAGCAGTATACATATATGATAGCAATGAACAGCACAGTAAGAACGAACGCAAAGATTTAAAGAAAGATATCAAGAAATTTAATAAGAGCGGACTGACATTTACGATGACGCTTAATGATGAAGACTTTGCGCAATTAGTTCCGTTATATGAACAAGTATATTTAGATAAGTATTCTCATTTTAATCCACACTATACAGCTGAATTCTTTAAGTTTATGTATGAGTCTACGAATTTGCAGTGGTTCGTCTTAAAGGATGAAGGACGCATCGTATCGTTTATGGCTGTACAGGAAGCGGGGAACACATTATTTCCAGCTTATTTTGGTATGGATCAATCCATTAAACATCTCTATTTTATAACGAGTGGATTGTTATATGAATTTGCTAAGCGTAATGGATATGCTATTAATAATAGTGCAGGTGCCAAAGATTATAAATTAGCGCGAGGATCAAGGCCATATCTAGAATATCATTATGTCTATATTAAACATCTCCCTCTGATGAAACAGTTAAACTATTTATCGTTTATTAGGTGTGCGACAACAATAGGAACTCCGGCTTTAAAGCGAACACAGTTCGAAGTTGTCGTGCAATTCTGATAATTAAATGGTATAATTAAAAGATATTAATTTTTTAAACTGAAGTAGGAGAGAATGGAAATGGTAAGTATTCGTAAAGCAGCACAAGATGATATTGTTCAAATTAAAAATGTGGTCACAAAAGCTTGGCACGATACATATAAGAATATAATGACAGCGAGCACAAGTGTTCAATTTTTAGAAGCATCGTTCAGCACTTCAAGACTGGAAAAGAGAATTAAAGAAACTTTATTTTTAGTAGCGGAAGTAGATGGAGAAATCGTAGGATTCGCAAATTTCATCTACGGAAAAGCTCTGAATTTATCTGCTATCTATGTCTTGCCAGAGCATCAGCGTCATGCGATCGGTAGGGCACTTCTGCATAATGGTCTGTCTTATTTCGACACGTATGATGCAGTCTTTGTTGAGGTTGCGCTGGACAATGAACGTGCAACGAAGTTTTATTATAGAGAAGGGTTCGAGCTTGTACGGGAGTATGAAGAAGACATTCTTGGTGAGAAAGTATTATCTGGTCTGCTTAAAAAAACATTATAGGGAGTGTTTTCATGAGTAGCAATCAATATGTTGAACTGCTGTTTAATGCATATCAGCAAAGAAAGGTGCTGGAAGAACGTATTGTTCCTGAAACGATGTCTCTAGCAACAGCATATGATGTGCAGCATGAGGTTTTGAAATTAAAAGAGCAAACAGAAACGTTAAAAGGCTATAAAGTTTCTCTTACGAGCGAAGAGACACAGCGTATGTTTAATAGTGATAGTCCATTATATGGTGCGATGACAGATAAAACGATATTATCAGAACGTGTCGCTCTAGGTGAATTCAATGAAGGATTACTAGAACTTGAACTCGTGTTTATTGTGCAAGAAACATTAGAGCAAGGAGATAGTGTAGCTGAGATCATGAGAAAATGTGTTATAGCACCAGGAATTGAACTTCCAGATGCGCATTATACGAATTGGTTTCCAAATATGAGCGTAGCCGAAATTGTTACTGATAGCGCCGTGAGCGGAGCGGTTGTCTTTGGTGAAGGTAAGGTGTGCAGCTATGATGACATTAAAGATATAAAAGGAACATTATATTTAAATGATGAAGCGATTGCTGAAGGGTGTTCGTCTGAAGTATTAGGACATCCAGTAGAAAGTGTGAAGTGGCTTGTTGAAGCGATTGCTGAATACGACAGAAAGCTTACACCAGGAATGTTTGTCTCATCGGGAACATTTATTTTGCCAAAGCGTCTTGAAAAAGGGATTTATTAAGCGGTCTATGAGACAGTAGGCGAAGTAAAGATAGAAGTCCAATAAAAAACTCTGCACATGCAGAGTTTCAGACTGAAGACAAACTCACAATTCTAAAAGTGAGTTTGTCTTTTTTCTTCGAAAAATATTGTTATTTTAAAGAAATTAGCAAAATATC
>NZ_PPRM01000043.1 GCF_002902665.1 Macrococcoides caseolyticum | reverse complement strand
TGATATGCTCCCTATAAGGTAGACACTTAAAAAGTGAAAATTTTATAGGGAGTTTTTAATTTGAGAAACAAGAAAATTTCATTTGATAAATATCAACAAATCTTCGATTTGTATGAGGAAGGATTTTCATTTGCAAGTATAATTACTATGCTTTCTTTAGATATAGATGCAAGTACTTTATATGCGGAACATAAAAGATATTTAAAACATGGTCTTAAATCACTTGAATCGTGCAAAAAGAACAATGTTTATACTTCTGAATTTAAATCAAAGATTGTTAACGAATACTTTGAAACTGGTAAGTCTTTGGACACTTTAGCTGCTGAATATAATATTCCTACACATTCAACTGTGCGCCGTTGGATAATAAAGTATACTGAAGGAAAAGAGAATAAAACTTATTCTCCAAAACCGGAGGTATATAATATGAAAGCTAGAAAAACAACTTTAGAAGAGCGTATTGAAATCGTAAATTATTGTATAAACAACGAATTTGATTACAAAAATACTGCTGACAATTTCAATGTGAAATATTCTCAAGTTTATAGTTGGGTGAAAAAATATCTTGAGTATGGTGAAACAGGACTTGTAGATGGGCGAGGGAAAGGAAAACCGAAAGAGATATTAAGTACTGAGGAACAATTGAGATTGAAAGTAAAAGCACTAGAATCAAGAAATAAATTTCTAGAGATGGAGAATGAAACTCTAAAAAAGAGAAAAGAAATCGAAAGGCAGTTGATGAATCGAAAATAAAACAATTAGCGTCTTATAAAACTATTAATAGTCTTAAGGAAAAGTATCCTATTAAATGGTTATGTGATGCTTTAGGTATTTCAAGATCAAGTTATTACAAATGGACAAATAGAGTAATCCCAAGTTCAGAAATTGAAAAT
>NZ_PPRM01000042.1:13921-112416 GCF_002902665.1 Macrococcoides caseolyticum | reverse complement strand
TAATTATATATGGTGATTTATATCGATATAATTGATAATATAGTTTAAAAATGTACAGATATGAATTTATGGAGGCAATAACTATTGGAAAAATATGATATTGAAATTCTAGAAAATTCTTATAGCCATAGAACTTCTTATTGTGGCAATTATGGTATTTATGTTCTGCAAGAAGAAAATTATTTAGATATTGATAGAGAAAATTATTACTTTACTACTGATTATACAAAAGAAATTTATGGAGATATTATTAACAAGTATATAAATAGATACTTATTGGAAGTTTTAAATGGAATTAAAATTTGTCTTGGTGAACGTCCTTTAATGGTAAATAAATTGAATGATTTTGATATTGAAAAACAAATTGAAGCATATGAGATCATAAACTGTACTAAATATAATATTAAATATAACCAAATAATAGAAAGCGACGGAGACAAATTACTTAAGATTGCTTTAACCTCTCAAAATATAAGAGATATTTTTGTGCTATTGAATAGGGTAAACAAATTAGATGAACATACTTTTGTAAATATGTATAAAATAGATGATACTGCTAAATCATTGATAATACTTACTAGAGATATATCGTATATAGATACTTCAATCTTGAGCAATCAACAAAAAAAGTTGTCAAAACATAATGGCATTGCAAACAATTACTTAAATAGCGGTTTAATTGCAAGACACGGAAATAAGCTATGTGAACCTGGAAAGTCAAAGTTATCAAAAGAATCATTGTTTCAAGATACTTTAAAAGTCGTTAGAGAAATGATGAATATATTTTTAAATAATCCACATTTGAATTTTGATGATTTAGTGGATAAATATCTACTAACTAATAAACTAAAAAAGGGCACTAAAAAACCACATTGCCAATAAGGAAAAGTGGTTTTTTATTTGATTTAAAATAAATACTTTATTTTGTTATTGATAAAAAAGGGCAGATAAAGGGCAGATAATTAATAATATGAGAAATTGCATGAAATAGAAATTAAAATCAAATGCCTTAAAAAGCTGTAAAATCAATGTTTTTTAACTCTGTGAAATTCCTGGTGTATTATCCTTTCGAGTGACATCTGCTTGGGTGTACTAATTCGAAACGATTAAATACTTAGGTTAAGGCATACTTGTCTTGACCTTTTTCTTTTTGGTTATAAATATCATTGTAAGTGCGTTATAATAATACTTATTATATATTGTGAGGTTTTAATATGAGATTTCTAACAGCCGGAGAATCACATGGTCCGAAATTAACTGTGATTATTGAAGGTATTCCATCGAATATGAAGTTATCAAGTGACATGATCAATAAGGAGATGCTCAAACGTCAGGGTGGCTATGGGCGTGGACGTCGTATGCAGATTGAAAAGGACACAGTCGTGATTACCTCGGGTGTACGACATGGCATTACACTCGGAAGTCCAATTACAATCGAAGTGAATAACGATGATCATAAACATTGGCTTAAGATTATGGGTGTAGAAGAGAGTGAAGAAATGACACCGGATAAACGTAAGATTACAAAGCCGCGACCGGGTCATGCGGATTTAGTTGGTGGTATGAAATATCGTCATAGAGATTTACGTAATGTTCTGGAGCGTTCAAGCGCTCGTGAGACTGCTGCACGTGTTGCTGTCGGTGCAGTGTGTAAGGTGCTGCTTGAATCTTTAGGGATAAGTATCTATTCGCGCGTCATTGAGATTGGTGGCGCACGAGATAATGGTGAATATACTCTGGATGAGATTAAGACGAAAAACGACATAAATGACGTTCGTTGTATTGATGAAACCGTGGCCCAGGCGATGCGTGATAAAATTGACGAAGCAAAGTCGAATGGGGACTCCATCGGTGGTGAAGTACAGGTGGTTGCTGAAGGCGTACCGGTCGGACTAGGAAGTTATGTGCAGTATGATCGTAAACTGGATGGTAAGATTGCTCAATCTGTCATCAGTATCAATGCATTTAAAGCTGTGAGTTTCGGTGCAGGGTATGATATGAAGCATCTTCCTGGATCTAAAGTACAAGATGCAATCAGCTATAAAGAGGGCAGTGGTTATTATAGGATGACTAACAGTCTTGGAGGATTTGAAGGTGGTATGACGAATGGTATGCCGATTATAGTGAATGCTGTAATGAAACCTATACCGACGTTGTATAAACCGCTTCAATCTGTTGATATCGACACAAAGGAAGTATATCAGGCTTCAATCGAACGCAGTGATAGCTGTGCTGTACCTGCAGCTTCTATTGTCTGTGAACATGCGGTTGCATTTGAACTGGCAAAAGAGATATTGAATGAATTCCAGAGCAATGATCTAGAGCAGCTAAAAGAAAATATTGCACGGCATAGCCAGGCAATCCTTGATTATTAAGGAGCATATATGAAGTTAACGACGAATTATAATGACAATAATTATGATATTTTTGTAGAATACAAAGTATTAAATAAAGACTATGATTTTAATTATTATGATAAACGTATCGCACTGATAGATGAATCAGTATATCGGTTGCATCAACAGAAAATTGATTTGTTCTTGAACAAGCATTCCATCTTTAAGTTGCTGATTCCAGGTGGCGAGCAAGTTAAAACAATGCATCATTACAGTACGGTAGTAGAAAAGCTATTATCGATGCACGTAACAAGACACAGTTGTCTCTTTGCAATTGGCGGAGGTGCGACAGGTGATTTTACAGGATTTGTTGCAGCGACGCTCTTACGCGGCATTCATTTTATTCAAGTACCGACGACGATACTGGCGCATGATGCTTCGATTGGTGGTAAAACGGGAATCAATGCAAGCTCAGGTAAGAACTTAATCGGTGCATTTAAACGCCCTGATATGGTACTCTATGATCTGGATTTTCTAGATACGTTATCACAAAGCGAAAAGTTAAGTGGTTTTGCTGAAATTATTAAACACGTATTACTCAATACTAATGGGCATATCAGTAAAAGTGAGACTGTACTAGAAATAATGCATGATGTTAAAGATGAAGTTTGTTTGAGTGAACTGCATGCGATTGATAAGTGGATAACGTTTGGTATTCAGACAAAGATGAAAGTTGTCCATGATGATGAATTTGAATCAGGTGTTAGAAAGTTTTTGAACTTCGGACATACTTTCGGACATGCAATTGAATTTCATCATAAGTTACCCCATGGTATTGCAGTCATGCATGGTATGATCTATGCGTTACTTTTAAGTGATGTTATTGAAAGCGACATCATGTCACTCATGCGCTGGATGCACCGTCTCGGGTTAAAGAAATTAGTCTATGATAACTTTGATATATATTACGAGCTTATGAGACAGGATAAGAAGAACGAAGCGAACGAAATTAATTTTGTGTTGTACTATGAAAATGATGGCTACAAAGTAGAACAAGTAGATGTTAAACGATTAAGGAAAGCATTTGAGAGGTTAAGAAAGCTAGAAGGTGAACTGTTGTGAAATTAAAATATAATGGACCATTAACAGGAGAAGTTTCTGTTCCAGGTGACAAATCGATAACGCATCGTGCAATTATGCTTGCGAGTTTAAGTAAAGGAAAGACGGTTATTTCAAAGCCATTATTGGGAGAAGACTGTGTTTCAACAATTAATATTTTCAGGAAGTTAGGCGTTCAGATTTCAATAGAAGAGGATAACGTTATCGTTGATTCACCAGGCTATGAGCAGTTTCGTGAGCCTGCTGAAATCCTTTATACTGGAAATTCAGGGACTACGACACGATTATTGTGTGGCTTACTTGCAGGTCTTCCGTTTAAAACGGTATTAGATGGAGATGCATCCATCGGGCAACGTCCGATGGGGCGCGTCATCGAACCCTTAAGAGAGATGGGGGTAAACATTAAAGGAAGGGATAATCAGTTTACGCCGATTATTATCAATGATGGAGATATTTCTAAAGTACAGGGAATAAACTATATGATGCCTGTGAAAAGCGCACAAGTAAAAAGTGCGATATTACTAGCCGGTCTATATGCAGATGATGAAGTGCGCATCACTGAACAAGACATCTCTCGAAACCATACTGAGTTAATGTTTAAAAATAACAATATCGATATTGAGGTTAATGATAGAACAATCTTGTTAAAATCGAATGGTATACATGCTATCAAGATGAAGGACATAGAAATCCCTGGAGATATATCATCAGCTGCATTTTTTATCGTTGCAGCTTTGATTATTCCTGGTAGCAAGATTACTTTGCAGGACGTTGGAACGAATGTAACGAGAAGTGGTATTCTAGAAGTTGTCAAGATGATGGGCGGTAATATTCAAGTTATTGACAAAGTACAACAGACAGAACCTGTAAGTGATATCGTCGTTTCATATACGCATAATCTGACTGGAATTACGATTGAAGGTTCATTAATACCAAAGCTTATAGATGAGATTCCAGTGATTGCATTGTTATTAGCACATGCACAGGGTAGGAGTGAGATAAGGGATGCAGAAGAACTGAAGGTGAAAGAGACCAATCGAATTGATACGGTTGTTTCTGAACTTAATGCATTAGGTTACAAGATAGAACCAACAACAGATGGTATGGTCGTTTACGGTAAAGTAAAGGATGAGCGTACACGTGATACCTTTGATTCTTATGGCGATCATCGTATTGGAATGATGCTCGCAGTTGCAGCATTACTTGAAACGGTAGAAATCGAAATCAATCAATTTGAAGCGGTAAACATCTCATATCCGAGCTTCATGGAACATATTAATCAGTTAAAAGGAGAGTTATAATGGATATTAATCAATTAATCGATCAGATTCATCTGCAGCACCTAGAAGGTCTGAACGATAATGTAAAAAGTGCTTTATTTACAGATGATCATGATGCACTTTTTGAACTGGGTACAACCCTCATGCAATTTGGAATTGTACAAGAAGGTAAACTTGTATTTGAACGATTGTTTGAACTATACCCCGATGAGCCTGAGGTTCTAAGCTTTTATATCGAAAGTCTGATCGATACGAACGATATGGATCAGGCATTAATGATTTTACATGGACTCCCTAAAACAATAGAAAGATTGATGCTTGAAGCGGATATCTTTCAACAGCAGGATATGCCAGAAGTCGCAATAGAGAAGGTGAAAGAAGCTTATGAACTGTCTAATGAAGATCCAGTGCTTAGCTTTGCATTGGCAGAACTCTATTACTTTGACGGGCAATATTTGCCAGCTGTAAGAAACTATGAAACATTATTAAATAGTGGTATTGATGAAATTAACAATGTTAATTTGAATTTAAGGATTGCAGATAGCTTATTACAGACAGGTGATTACGATCAGGCGGTAGTTTACTATGAGAAAATAGATGAGAAAGATTATACGAGCGATGATTTCTTCAAAAAAGCGATTAGCTATCAAAAATCCGGTCTGATGGATAGAGCAATATCGACACTACAGTCTTTACTGGACAAAGATCCTGATTTTATGCAGGCATATCTGTTATTAGTTGAGCTGTTAGAAAGTGAACGCAAATATGAAGATGCAATTTTGGTAGGTCAGCAAGGGATACGATTAAATGAATTTTATAAAGAGCTGCTTGCTGATACAGGACGTATCATGATTAAAATGCATAATGAAAAAGGAGCGGACTATTTAATACAGGCATTAACAATTGATCCTTCTTATACTGAAGCGGGATTAGTATTAGCAGATTATTATCGCAAAGAAGAACTATATGAAGAGATGGTCCAGCTATTTACTGTTATTGACGAAGATGATATTGATCCAGAGATTTTATGGCATTTAGCATATAGCTATCAACAGCTGGAAAAAGATAAAGAAGCAAAGCATTTCTATAAAGAAGCTTACAATAGTCTGAATGAAAATGTTTCTTTCCTGAAAGATTATTATTATTATAGCCGAGAAATTGCGGACCAAATGCGTAGTGAACAGCTCTACAAAATAATTATAAGTCTGGATCCGGAGTTTGATGACATATACTAACATTATCAATGACCGCAAGAACTATTTAAGACATTTGTTAAATAACTATAATATAGAGAATAAGAACTTGGTATGGATACTGAATTTAATAAAAGATCGAGAAGATATACTTACATATATCAATATTATGAGAACAGATGTATTCATCAATCGCCTGATTATCTATCCTGACTTTAAGTGTCATCTCGTGCTTGCTCACGGAATTGTCACTGATGCATTTGTTATTTTTCACTATTTATTATCGTTAGATCATGATATTTATCTTGATGTATTTCCGCACGATAACAAATATCTTGAAATCGAGATTAAAGAACAGTTAAGGTTTTTTGTGGCATCATTAGATAATTCTGAATACAGCCAGATTAAGGAGAAGCTTCATTATATACAGCACAATGAAACTATAGAAAAAGAAATTAAACAGTATATAGAGCAGTTGATTGAAGAGACTTTATTGAATAAAGACAAATATACATTTAATCAATTGATACAATTATTACACATGATAGGAGAATAGGAATGCTTTTTAATCATAATGATCTTATGTTGCTAAACGATCAGATAGAATATATTGATACTGCAATCATTCCAGCAATACCGGCAAACTATAGCGCTCGACTTTTAGATATAGCAGATCAATATGAAATGATTCAATATGTAACTTTAGGTGCTGAACAACAGTTTAAAGGACGTCTTCTTGTACTGCCTCCAGTGCAAATTTTAAGTGACTATGATCCAACGGGTCTTATAGATACACAGCTTAAAGAATATGGGTTCAAGAATATCGTTGTCGTATGTCCACAAATATTGCCAATTGATGCGGATAATGTCCATAAAGTGAATATTATTCCGTTAGCATCGATGGATAATGAGATGAAGCAGGAATTTATTCAGGACAACGTTAAATCTTTGATGAAATTTATTATTACACTTTGGAATAAATAATGACAATTTTAGTACTTAAATTGTGACATCTTATTGACCAAGCTATATTTATAGGCTAAAATTGATATGTCCTAGTATATTTTTTATAAAAAGAATCGCATTAGAGGGGGGAAAATTAAATGAGCCAACGTGTCACACGACGCCAATTTTTAAACTATTCCTTAATGGGAGTTGGATCATTTATGGCTGCTGGTATGGTTATGCCTTTAGGTCGTTTTGCATTAGATCCAGTATTTAAAAGTGGTGCAGCTGGAGATATGATCACTACTAGCGTAAAAGTTTCGGAAATTAAAGAAGAGCCAACAAAGGTTGACTTTAAATTCGAACAAAAAGATGCATGGTACACGAGTGAAGTAACAGAATTTGCATGGGTATATAAAGAAGGCGATGAAATTATTGCTTTATCTCCTGTATGTAAACACTTAGGTTGTACAGTATCTTGGAATGGTGATAAAGGTAATCCGAACCAATTCTTCTGTCCATGTCATAATGGTCGTTATGAGAAGAATGGTAAGAATGTTCCTGGTACACCACCGCTTGGACCTTTGGACCAATATAAAGTTGGAGAAAAAGGCGGAATGTTAACAATCGGTAAAAAACACGAAAATGAATTAGTGAAATAGGAGGGGACAAAATGATCGATAAAATCTATGATTGGGTCGATGACAGACTCGATATTACACCAATTTGGCGCGATATCGCAGATCATGAGGTGCCTGAGCATGTTAACCCTGCTTATCACTTTTCTGCATTCGTATACTGTTTTGGTGGATTAACATTCTTTATTACTGTAATACAAGTTTTATCCGGTATGTTCTTAACGATGTATTATGTACCAGACATTGTTAACGCCTGGAAATCAGTCTATTATTTACAGCACGATGTAGCGGCAGGTGTTATCGTACGTGGTATGCATCACTGGGGTGCGAGTCTAGTAGTAGTAATGATGTTCTTACATACATTACGCGTATTCTTCACTGGATCATACAAACAGCCACGTGAATTAAACTGGTTAGTTGGAGTATTAATTTTCTTCGTAATGTTAGGATTATCGTTTACAGGTTATTTATTACCATGGGATATGAAAGCATTATTTGCGACAAAAGTAGGTTTACAAATCGCTGAATCCGTACCGTTTATCGGTCCATGGGTAAAAACTTTATTAGCTGGTGACCCACATATTGTTGGAGCACAGACATTAACGCGATTCTTCGCGATTCATGTATTCTTCTTACCTGCATGTTTATTCGCGTTGTTAGCAGCTCACTTTATTATGATTAGAAAACAAGGTATTTCGGGGCCACTATAAACACGAATATTCTAAAAGGAGGTTATACAGATGCATCGCGGAAAAGGGATGAAATTTGTTGGTGATTCACGTATTAAATCTTATGAAAAACCAAAGTTAAATCGAGATTATTCAGAATTTCCTGGTAAAACAGAAAGCTTCTGGCCAGATTTCTTATTAAAAGAATGGATGACAGGTGCGGTATTCTTAGTTGCATATTTATGTTTAACAGTAGCGCATCCATCTCCATTAGAACGTATCGCGGATCCTTCAGATACAGGATACACACCTTTACCTGACTGGTACTTCTTATTCTTATACCAAATCTTAAAGTATACGTATGCTTCAGGACCATTTAATACATTTGGCGCGATCGTTATGCCAGGTATTGCATTTGGTGCATTAATGTTAGCACCTTGGTTAGATCGTGGACCAGAGCGTAAATGGAATAAGCGTCCATTAGCTTCAGGATTTATGTTATTAGCGGTAGCCATCATCTTCTATACAACTTGGGAATCTTCACATTACCATGACTGGAAGAAACAAGCTGCACAAGGTAAAATCGTATTCACGAACTTAGATAAGAAAGACCCAACATACGAAAAGATTATTAAATCTAACTGTACTTCATGTCACGGTGGAGAATTAACAGGTGGCGCTGGTCCAAACCTGGTTAAAGCGAATCTGCCTGCAGCAGGTGTTAAAGGATTTGTTGAAAATGGTAGTGGCGCAATGCCTTCATTTAAAGATACTTTAACGAAAGAACAGATTGATGAAGTAAGTAAGTTTATCGAAGGTTTAGAAGAAACTGACGAGAACGGAAAACCATTGAAAAAATAATGTTTTAAAGAATCATCTTATTCTAGATGATTCTTTTTTTATGAGGTGATCACTTGTCACAATATTATTATTGGATACAAAATAAAAAATTTCTCACATTTATCATATTATGCAATATTGTCGGTACAGTGTATGGATACTATTGGTATTTAGGTCAACTTCAGCAGACGAAATGGTATTTCATACCATTTGTTCCTGATAGTCCGACTGCATCATTATTTTTAGTAATTGCGCTGACGGCAATATTGATGAATAAGCATCTCCCTATAATTGAAGTCCTTGCTTTCGTTACATTAATAAAATATGGCGTTTGGGCAGTCATTATGAATATTCTCGTCTTTGTTAAGTTAGATGATGTCACAGCAATGGGAATGATGCTTGTAATCTCACATGCAATTATGGCAATACAGGCGTTATTATTTGTTCCATTATTCAGAGTCAGTTTATTATCAATTGGAATAGCATCAATATGGGTATTTCATAATGATGTTATTGATTATGTTTATATGCAATACCCTGTGTACAGTATGCTATCCGACTATATACAGCATATTGGTTATTTGTCATTCTGGTTATCAGTGCTTAGTTTTACTTTGCTATTTATTATGAAAAGAGATAAATTATTTGATTAATTTTGACCAATAAATTAGAATGAAATTAAATCTATTAAGGAGTGTTTTGATGAGTTATATTCTTTATTTTATTATTATTATGCTTGTGCCGATGTATTTCCAGTATAAAGTAAAATCAACTTATAATAAGTACAGTAGGGTGAAATCTACAAGTGGTAAATCAGGACAGCAAGTCGCTGAAGAAATATTAGCGGCGAATGGTATTACGGATGTGAGAGTAGTAGAAGGCGAAGGCTTTCTGTCAGATCATTACGATCCATCAAAGAAGCTTGTCGTACTTAGCCCATCTAACTTTAGACAGCCAAGTGTGGCAGGTACTGCAATCGCCGCGCATGAAGTTGGTCATGCAATCCAGCATGCGACTGGGTATAGTATGCTGAAGTTACGCAGCTCTTTGTTGCCTCTAGCAAATTTAGGCACAACATTCAGCTACTTGTTAATTATGATTGGAGCAGTATTAACTGGCATTTCTCAGCAAGGCGGAGGAATTGGTTCTATGGCAATCTGGGCTGGTGTCATCTTGATGTCATTTGCTGTTTTATTCTCAATTGTTACACTACCTGTTGAATTTGATGCAAGTAATCGCGCGATGAATCAAATAGAGAAATTAGGGATTGTGAATGCTGAAGAATATAAGCATGCAAAACGTGTATTATCAGCAGCAGCTATGACATATGTAGCAGCAACAGCAGTAGCAGTAGCAGAATTCTTAAGATTCTTCATGATGGCAAGAAATAGTGATTAATCATTAATAGAGAGGTCAGAACAAATTTGTTCTGACCTCTCTTTTATCATTATTACATTTCAATAGGTTTTTTAAATTCATCTAATGTAAACCCTTCACCTAATACATCATGTACATCGAGTAAGGATACAAATGCATGTGGATCGACGGAGTTTATGATCTGTTTTAAGCGTGTAATTTCATTTTTTGGCACGACACAATAGATGATGGGTCTTTCAGTCTGGGAATAGTGGCCGTGAGCAGAGATGATTGTCACTCCACGTTCAAGTAATGAATTGATTTCATCTGATATTTCTTTATGTCGTTCTGAGATGATCAGTGCGCCACGAGCAGAGTATCCAGAATCCTGAATGATATCAATCACGCGTGCTCCAACAAAAACACATACTAACGTATACATTGTTATGATGTAATCACCGATTGTAATATAGGTTGCAATAAGAACTAAGCAGTCAAATGCAAACATCGTTCTTCCCATAGCGATATCGAAGTATTTCTTCATCAAACGTGCCAGTATATCCACGCCTCCAGTAGTGCCTCCGAATCTGAATATTATACCAAGACCCACGCCTATAAAAACGCCACCAAATAAACTTGCAAGTAGTAAATCTTCTTTTAGGTCGATATGCATCGGATAGCGCTCACAAAGCCATAAGAATAACGATACACTTAAAGTGCCTGTAAGCGTATAGATAAAAGACAGCCTTCCAAGAAGCTTATACCCAACAAAAAATAGTGGAATATTAAAAATTAAGTTCATGAGAGCAGGGCTTGTACCAAATAAATGATATAATATTAACGCAATGCCGGTAAATCCACCTTCAGTCAGTTCGTTTGTCATATTAAAATTTACAATACCAAAACTAAAAATAAATGCACCTATTAATATGAAGAAGATGTTGATTAAATTAAGATGTATTTTCATATTTAATCTCCTTTCAAATTATATTATACATAATATTCTGTTATCTTGGAGGAAATGAATGAAAACATTAGAAGAAATGCAGCAGGAAGTTGATAAATATATTAGCCAGTTTAAGACAGGCTACTTTACACCGATGGAAAATATGGTTCGACTCACGGAAGAGGTAGGAGAGCTTGCGCGTGAAATCAATCATGTGTATGGGCCAAAACAAAAGAAGTTAAGTGAACAAGAAAAAGAAATAGGAATGGAGCTCGCAGATAACTTGTTTGTACTCATTTCTCTTGCAAATTCAATGGATATTGATCTAACCCATTATTTCGATAGAACAATGGATAAATTTAATACAAGAGACTTTAATAGATTCGAAAGAAAATAACTGGAGGTTTTACTATGAAAATTGGAATTACATGCTATCCGACAATGGGAGGTTCAGGTATCATTGCTACTGAACTTGGAATAAAAATGGCAAAACGTGGACATGATGTGCATTTTATTACGTCTAATACACCATTTAGAATTCATTTTCAGATGCCTAATATTACTGTTCACCAGGTGGATGTCAATCAATATTCCGTCTTTCAATATCCACCTTATGATATTACACTTGCTACAAAAATAGCGGAAGTTATTAATCTGTATGATCTTGATGTCCTTCATATGCATTATGCTGTTCCCCATGCAATTTGTGGTATTCTTGCCCGACAAATTGCGAGAAAAGATGTAAAGATAGTAACGACTTTACACGGAACGGATATCACAGTGTTAGGCTATGATTCAACGCTTAAGGAAGCAATTAAGTTTGGAATAGAAGATAGCGATGTTGTTACAAGTGTCAGTAATTCGTTAACAGAAGAGACCTATGAAATTGTTGCTCCGAATAAAGAGATTCAGACAGTCTACAACTTTATTAACGAAGAAGATTTTAATAATACATCCAATCCTAAATTGAGGGCCTGCTATGGTATTGCTGAAGAAGAAAAGGTGATTATACATGTATCAAATTTTCGTAAAGTTAAACGCATACAAGACATCTTGAAAACATTTAAGCAAGTATCTGATAGGATTGCTTCTAAATTATTATTGATTGGTGATGGGCCAGAGCTGTCAAATATGCGCCTCTGTGCTGAACAGCTTGGTATAGGTGACAAGGTGTTATTTCTTGGAAAGCAGGAACAAGTAGCACCATTATATCAGATGGCTGATTTATTCTTATTGATGAGTGAAAAAGAAAGTTTCGGTCTTGTGTTGTTAGAGGCGATGCATTCTGGTGTCGTATGTATCGGAACAACAGCTGGAGGGATTAAAGAGGTCATCAGACATGGAGAAACAGGGTATATTGTGGATGTTGGAGATACAGTGGCTGCTGGAGAATATGCACTTGCGCTGTTAACAGATGATATACTCTATAAAAGATTCCAGAAAAAAATGGTAGAAGATATCAATTTGCGATTTTCGTCTGAACATATTACAGATCAATACGAAGCAATCTACAGTAATTTAATTGAAGGTGCAAGAGAACAGTGAGGATGCAGATAAAGGATATGATAAAGGCAATACAGCCACACGAGCAACATCGATTTAAGTGCGCATTCGCTATCATTGAAACTTTAGAATCATATGGATACAAAGGCTATATCGTTGGCGGTGCTATTAGAAATTTATTAATGGGTATCCCGGTCAATGATATCGATATTACCACTGACTGTCTTCCAGAGCAGATGATTCGAATCTTCGAACGCACAATTCCTGTCGGGATTGAACATGGAACAGTTATAGTGCTTATCGAAGATTTCCCATTTGAGGTGACAACGTTTAGAGAGGATGGCGAATATAAAGATCACCGAAGACCAGACTCCGTAAACTTTGTAACGTCGTTGAAAGTAGATCTGGAACGAAGAGATTTTACGGTCAATGCGATTGCAGCAGACAAATATCAGCTTTATGATTACTTCGATGGGACAAATCATATCGAAGGCCGATTAATTCAAGCGGTTGGGGACCCTGCATTAAGGTTTGAAGAAGATGCATTGCGGATTATACGTGCTTTAAGATTTATGAGCGTATTAAATTTTCAAATTGAGCAAGAAACGTTAGAAAATATGAAACAAAGTGCACAATATCTTGAGGCTGTATCAATCGAAAGAATAATAATAGAGTTATGTAAACTTTTATCAGGGATAAATGTAACAGGATCATTAAAGTTATTTTTTGAACTTGGAATTAATCGCTACATTCCGTTTTTTAAAGACATGAAGCCTTATATCGTTACCCAGCCGATACGCCTTTATGAATACATCTCAAGTTATATATTTCTTCACGATCAGACACTTTCACAGACACTTCCGCAACTGAAGTTGTCAAATGCTGAAAAGAGAAATATTAAAGAGACAATAACGCTGCTGCATCATTTGGTAGAAGGTGATAGAACAATAGAATATCTACTTTATCATTTTGGGTTAGATTTCTTTAAACGTACACTGAGTCTTGCAAAGACAGTTAATATTGAAGCTCTTCATATTAACTATAAAGCTTATGATGAGAAGTCACTTTCTGAAATATACGACGGGTTACCTATTCATTCGAGAGAGAGTCTAGCAATCAATGGTACAATACTAATGGAATATTATAAAAGAAAAGGTGGTCCATGGATAAAAGATATCCTGTGCATCGCCGAGAATGCGGTTTTACACAATGAGGTTCAGAATACAAAAAATACTTTGCTGGAATGGATTGATTGTAATGTCGAAATATGAAAATGATATCGTTAAAATCTTGCTTGAGTCAAATACTTCTGTGTCAGGACAAAAGATTGCTGAACATTTAAACATTTCACGAACTGCTGTATGGAAAGCAATTGACCGACTAAAGGACAGAGGATATAAGATTGAATCTATCAGTAATAAAGGTTACCTGCTTGTTGCTCTCCCAAAACAGTGGGACAGTCATCTTCTCAGTAGCATATTAGAAAGGTCTTCATTATTTAATAAAGGATATATCTTTGAAGAACTTAAATCCACTCAGGATGAAGCTGAAAAGATTGCTTTATCAGAATCACAGCCTTTTATAGTGATTAGTGAAAAGCAGACGGATGGTAGAGGTCGTTTTAAACGTCATTGGTCATCGCAACCTAATACAGGGTTATGGATGAGCATTGTATTACAGCCTGATATCAGTTTACAGAAGCTAACAACATTTAATCTATTTATCGCACTTGCGCTCGCTAAAACAGTTGGGTCCTATCATCCAGATGTTAAAATAAAATGGCCCAATGATATTTATCTGAATGAAAAGAAATTAAGTGGATTCTTAACAGAAATTAAAGGAAGCCAGGATAATATCACTCAAATTATTTGTGGTATTGGTATTAATTTGAATACTCAACGGACTGATTTCCCGAATGAACTTGAATCAACTGCTACTAGTTTACATATTGAAACAGGTAATAATATTGATAGATATGAATTCCTTGAAAGACTAATACTGAATGTTGAGAAATATTATTATTTGTTCTTAACAGGAACATTTAGTGAAATCAAAGATGAATATGAATCATATACCTTAATATTTGACCGAATATTAAAATATACTGAAGGAAGTCGTGTCATTATTGGTCAAGCTGAGTCCTTGAATGACGATGGCACATTGAACGTAAAATCAGCAGAGGGTGATATGCATCGATTTATTAGTGCTGATATTGAATTGTAGGTGAAATTTATGAATAGAAAGTATGCCGTTGTCGATATTGAGACGACGGGAAATAATATGGATAGTGATGAAATTATCCAAGTTGGTATTGCAATCGTTCAAAATAAGAAAATAATAGAGACATATGATACATTTATTGCTTGCAATAATGAAATACCAGCCTTTATACAGTCTCTTACCAAAATTGATGCCTTCGATCTTGTAGATGCACCTAACTTTAGTCATGTCGCATCACATATTATTAAACTTCTAGATGGGTGTGTGTTTGTTGCTCATAATGTACAGTTTGATCTAAGGTTCTTACAGAAGTACTTTAGTGAAGCGGGACATAAATTTCAGCCACGCTATATCATTGATACGGTTGACTGGTTTAAGATTGTCTATCCATCACTAGAGCGCTACCAATTGAAATCTATCGCTGATGATCTTGGAATTGAGTTAAGCAGCGCACATCGTGCAATCGATGATGCAGTTGCAACTGCAGAAGTATTTATTGAAAGTATAAAAAAGGTTACGACGTTCCCTTCAGATACAATCAAGATGCTCTACCAGTTCGCTAAACGAATGCGTTATTCAAATGATGAACTTTTGTTCGAAATCTTAGTTTCACAAACACAAGGCCATCATTTTGAAAGCTGGAATGGACTCTACTACAATAAAGCAACAAAGAAAAATCCTAGTTTATATCCATTCGAAGAAGATTACCGCACCTATTTTGAACGGGCAATCAGTCAGCTGGGATATACATTTCGAGAGAAGCAGTGTGAGCTTTCTGAGCACATATACAGACAACTGCGTGAAGACAGCGTTCTGACGATTGAAGCTGATCTTGGCGGTGGCAAGACTATAAGTTATTTACTGGCGGCTGTTTATTATTTAAGCACCTATAGGAAATCGCTTTTAATTTCTACATCTACGATATTTCTGCAGAATCAGCTCATTGATGAAGATTTAAGACGAATTGAATATGCATTGAAGATAAAAGTACCATTTCAGATTATCAAGAGTAGGCGTCATTACTTATCATTAGAATTTGTATCATTTATTCTTAATGATTCGAAAGAGAATCATGATATTCTTCTTTTAAAGATGCAGCTTATCGTATACATGCTCGAACCACATGGTGGAGATATTGATCGACTGAATTTAAATGGTGGAAGAAAAATTTATTTTGAACTGATGACTTCTATGTTCGATAGCGCTCAGCATCAACATTATTCGTATCAGGATTCTACTGAAACATTGCATATCGGTATAACGAACCATGCGCATCTTTTAAGCAGAAGAAAAGATAATGTATTTAATCATTATGAACACCTTATTGTTGATGAAGCTCATCAGCTCTTGGATTATGCATTAAATAATTCATATGATGCATTGAATTATCAAACAATCAAGTATATTATTGGACAGACGATAAAGTCGGTCCCAGATAATACTGCTAACACTTTGGATACGCTTGTAGATATGGATTTTGAAATCAGCCAGCTCAATCATAAAATTGATGATATGTTTGATCATCTGCTGGAGAATTATTCCTCTAAATCAGTGGTAAAGGTAAAAGTAGAGGAGAATGATGATATATATATATTATTTAAAGAGATTCATTCGATGATGAATGTTTTGCTTTCATATGAAATCGATGTGTCTATACGAACGAAATTAGAGACATTACAGCGATACTTCTTATCAGTATGGATACAGATAAAAGTCTATAAAGAATTGTATATTCATATGAAGAACAATAGTAAGTCGGGAATGTCACTTATAAGTAAATCTATTAAATTAAATGAAATATTAACCAACAGAATCTTTGACCGTTTTACATCAAAGGTCTTTGTATCAGGTACGATGCAGACATTATCGTTTTTAGAGCAATTCCATCCATCGCTGGAACATTTTTATAAGTATGAAAATACCTTTTCTAAATATAAAGCAACACTCTTTGTTCCATCAGATATTCAGAACTACCACTATATGAAACAGGACCAGTATATTGAGTCTTGCTTACAATACATTCATTATTATCTTGAAAATATGTCTTCCAAAGTATTGATTCTGATGAATAGTTATCGTCAAATCGAGATATTAAGAAGTTATCTTGTAGAACTCTATGATCCATCGTTGATCATTACTCAGACATCAGATGTCAATACGTTGAAGTTAAATGAACAGTTCAATACGCTTGACAATGGAATATTCTTAGCAACTCAGACGTTCTATGAAGGAGTAGACTTTAAGTACGATGGGTTTAAGACAGTAATGATTATTTCATTGCCGTTTATGCACCCAGATGATCTAAATATTATGCTGATGCGTGATGAAGTGAATGATGTATTTATGGATTATCAGCTACCCGGTGCTGTTAATAAGCTGCATCAGGCAACGGGACGCTTAATTCGTAATGAACAGGATAAAGGTATGCTTATCTGTTTTGATCGTAGGCTACTTGAAGGGCGTTATGCAAGTTATTTTAGTCATATTCTAAAGTCCTTTGATGTCAAATCAGGAACAATTGAAGACTTTACAGAAATTATTGAACAAATTAATCAAGAAAAGTAGTGCACACCCCTTATCTTTCATGTAGATAATTGGTAAACTATAATTATAATAACAATGAAATGGAGAATTTTTTATGACGAAGATTACAATTAATCAATCACCTAATTACGTGGGTCAAACAGTTACGATTGGTGCATGGATCTTAAATAAGCGCTCTAGTGGTAAAATTGCCTTTTTACAGCTGCGTGACGGTACAGGATTTATGCAGGCAGTCGTTGTTAAAGAATCCATTGGTGAAGATTTATTTAAAGTAGCTAAAGGTATTACACAGGAATCATCATTATTCATTACGGGTGTAATTAAAGAAGATGAACGTTCTGACTTTGGGTTTGAAATGGAAGTAACTGATCTTGAAATTATTCATGAAGCGGTAGATTATCCTATCACACCTAAAGCGCATGGTACAGATTTCTTAATGGATCATAGACATCTTTGGTTACGTTCTAAACGTCAGCATGCCGTTATGAAGATTAGAAACGAAATTATCAGAGCGACGTATGAATTTTTTAATGAACAAGGATTTACGAAGATCGATCCGCCAATACTAACTGGTTCAGCACCAGAAGGTACGAGCGAACTTTTCCATACGAAATATTTTGATGAAGATGCTTTCCTATCTCAAAGCGGTCAGCTTTATATGGAAGCAGCAGCGATGGCTCACGGAAAAGTGTTCTCTTTCGGACCAACATTCAGAGCTGAGAAATCGAAGACACGTCGACACTTAATTGAATTCTGGATGATTGAGCCGGAGATGGCATTCTATAGACATGAAGATAGTCTTGAAGTACAAGAACAATATGTTACACATCTTGTAAAATCAGTGCTTAAAAATTGTCAGTTGGATTTAAAGATTCTAGGACGCGATACAACAAAATTAGAACAGATCACTACGCCATTTCCAAGAATCACTTACACAGATGCAATCAAATTCTTAAAAGAACAAGGATTCGATGATATCGAATGGGGGGATGATTTCGGTGCACCTCATGAGACTGCAATTGCTAATCATTATGATAAACCAGTCTTCATCATCAATTATCCAACAAGTATCAAGCCGTTCTATATGCAACCGAATCCGGAAGAAGAGGGTACTGTTAAATGTGCAGATATGATTGCGCCTGAAGGTTATGGTGAAATTATTGGAGGTTCTGAGCGTATCGATGATCTCGATCTGTTACAACAACGTATTAAAGAACATGGTTTAGATCCTGAAGCCTATAGCTATTATACAGATTTAAGAAAGTATGGTAGCGTACCGCATTCAGGTTTCGGGTTAGGTCTTGAACGTACTGTTGCATGGTTATCAGGAGTAGAGCATGTTAGAGAAACAAGTCCGTTCCCTCGTCTGTTGAATCGTCTTTACCCATAATTATTTCTATCCATCAAGTTAAATGAGAATCCGAACAATGTTTGAAAATGTTATATTTTCTAGATTGTTCGGATTTTAATGTACAGCATAGCAATTATTATAAAAAATTGAAAGGAGCATGTATTGTGGAACTGTTTGAAAAACCGGTCATCATACCCCATCAGCTATTTAAATATTATCCGTTGTTAAATATTACTGAAACTGAGTTAATAGTAATATTAAAAATTATAGAGTTATCAGACGACCAACAGCTTCCCTCATTTGAAATGCTTGCAGAACAGATGAGCATCAATCAAAATGAAATCATGCTGATTATCCAGAATTTAATTAGTAAAGAGCTATTAAAGATTACCGTCGTTAAAGACAATCATGCACAGTTTAATGAAATTTTTGATTTTTCTTCTCTAGAAGAACAGTTAGATCAACTTCTGAAAAAACAAGCTAAAGTTGCAGATCAGCATAATAATCAATTGAATTTTGAGAAGGTGTTTGAACGTTTTGAAACGACATTCGGTAGACCATTGACGCCACTTGAAATTCAGACGATCAATCATTGGCTGGATAAAGATCATCATCATCTGGATCTAATTAATGAAGCATTAAATGAGGCATCTGCACATAATAAACTAAGTATAAAGTATATCGATAGAATTCTATTAAACTGGAAAAAGAAAAATGTCAAAAATGTCGTGGATTCAAAAGAAGTAAGTAAACAATTTAAGCAGAAAAATTTGGTAAAACAAGTACCGGATATTCCTGTATTTGACTGGGTAAATGGGGAGAGTCCTTATGATAAGTAAGAAAAAGACATTAGAAATGTTAGATATTATAGATGAGATGTTTCCGGATGCTGAATGTGAACTTGTGCATGATAATCCGTTTGAGCTAACGATAGCTGTACTGTTATCTGCACAATGCACGGATGTATTAGTGAACAAAGTGACACAATCTTTGTTTCAGAAGTACAAGACACCAGAAGATTATTTAGCAGTTTCAATTGAAGAACTAATGGATGATATACGCTCAATAGGACTATATAAAAACAAGGCTAAAAATATTCAGGCATTATGCCGTATTCTAATTGATCGATATGATGGCCAAGTTCCACAGTCTCATAGTGCGCTCGTTGAACTTCCAGGAGTAGGGCAGAAAACTGCAAATGTTGTCGTTTCTGTGGCATTCGGTATTCCTGCGCTTGCCGTAGATACACATGTAGAACGTGTTTCAAAAAGACTCGGCATCTGCAGATGGAAAGATAATGTGAAACAAGTAGAAGCGACACTGACAGAACGCATTCCAATGGAACGATGGAATAAAACACATCATCAGCTGATTTTCTTTGGACGCTATCATTGTACTGCACGTAATCCAAAGTGTCTTGAATGTCCATTATTACAGATGTGCAGAGAAGGCCGTAAAAGACACAAGGTGATAGTCGAATGAAAGAAGAACTGATTGTACTTGAAGCATCGATTGACGAAGCAATTAAGAACAGAAAAATGAAACAAAAGGAAAATCAGCAAAAAATTGACCGCTATTATCAACTGCTTATTGACATCTTGAATGAAATAAATGAAATTGATAGTACAGACAGACAGTTAGATTATGACAAGAAACCTTTAAATTTCAATGATCGAATTGAATACTTCGAATCTCATAAATATCAGTATATGGGATATAAACAAATTAAAACGATGATGAGAGAAGTTTTAAAATTAAAGGCAGTCCATGATTTGAAGAAGAAAAAATAAAAAGAAGCCCTTATTTCATTCAATCAACGCATTGAGATGAAATAAGGGCTTAATATAATATAGTCGTATTTAATTATGGCTGACTTGCAGCAGGCTGTGTTGCCCGCTCAGTTGTAGCAGGTTGCGTTGTTGCCCGCTCAGTTGTAGCTTGCTCGGTCGTAGCAGGTTGTGTAGTCGGGCGTTCAGTTGCTGCTTCTTGTGTAGTAGGACGTTCAGTTGTCGGACGTTCAGTTGTTGCGCGTTCAGTTGTCGGACGTTCAGTCGTCTTACTTTCTACTGTACGAGCTTCAGTTGTGTTGCGTTCACTTGTCGAATTATCGTTCGTATCATCTGGATAAATATTTGTAGAAGCTGCCCGAGAATTATCCCGAACAGCATCATTTGTATTATTTGGTTTTATGTTACTCGTATATCCATTATCTGATTGTCCTTTAACCTGTAGAAAGCCACCATATTTTTCCACCGAGGAAGGCATTTCAAAATCTTGACCATCAATAGGACTGATTTCACTCATAACTTGTCTGAAAAGTTCTTTTGGAAGTGATTGTTCTTCAGAGCCTACAAAAGAATTCTCTCCATATTGTGCCATTTGTGTGAAACCCATCCACACTGACATCGTATATTGTGGTGAATACCCTACAATCCAGACATCTTTTGCTGCATTATCAGGTAAATTATATTTTTCATAAGTTTCATCGCCATACGTTCCTGTTCCTGTCTTCGCAGCAAGGTTTAAACCAGGGATTTGACTACCATAAGCAGTACCATATGGTTCAAATGTCCCTTTTAACATATCAGTAATCATATAAGCTGTATAATCTTCCATTGCTTTTCTAGAAGTAAAATCAAATTTTATTGTTTCATTATCTTGTGTTACAATCTTTCGAATCGCATGAGATTCATTATATGTTCCGCCATTACCGAATGAAGCATAGGCACTGGCCATCTGTAAAGGAGTGAACTCAGAAGATGATCCCCCTAATGCGTCTGAAGGGCCTAGGTCGCTGGAAGGATAATTTAATCCTAAGTTCTTTGCAAATTTATATGGCGCATCATTTCCTGACTCAGACTGTACTGTCTGGAATATCTTTAATGCCGGTATATTTAAACTTCGTCTTATTGCATCTCTCATTGTAACATTACCATGATTCTGAGAATCATAGTTCTTAAATTTAATGCCGTGAATATCATATTCAGCTTCATCCTGAATTCTATGTCCTGTGGACCATTGTTCATTCTCGATTATAGGGCCATAGCTTAAAAACGGTTTAATTGTTGAACCGACTGGATGTACATCTGTAGCTAAATTTCTATCGACAACATCTGTATAGTTTCTTCCACCACTAATTGCAACCAGGGCACCTGTTTTCGTATCAACGATAGAAGAAGCAGCCTGTTGATATTTATTCTTGTAGATGTTCATGTTATCAGTGTTATTCTGAAGTGATAATTGTACATTATTATCCATGTTAGTATAGATGGATAAACCGCTCGTTAATATATCTTGCAAATCTTTACCTTCAAATTCTTTATTCTTCTTGATTTCTTGTTTTATGACGTTAATATAGGATGCATAGTCCGGATCATTTTGTTCAAGGTTCTGTCTTTGTGCGGCTGTACGCTGCACTAAAGTCTGTGAAAGGTCTGTATTTTGTGCATCTTCCATTTCAGCCTTCGTGATTCTGCCGTGACGATGCATCAAATATAGAACAGTATCCTTGCGCTTTTCAGCAGCATCTGGATTATCATATATATTATAGGTGTTAGGAATCTGAGGTAAACCGGCAAGATATGCTGATTCTGCGAGTGAAAGCTGATTTAGATCTTTATTGAAATAATATTTTGCAGCTGTTTTCACACCATAGATACCGTCAGAATAATAAATTTTATTAAGGTACATTTCAAATATTTCATCTTTGCTGTATTCTTGTTCTAATCTGTAGGAAAGATAGGCTTCCTGCGCCTTTCTTTCGATAGATTTCTTGTCCGTCAGAAATGAACGTTTAACAACTTGCTGTGTTAAAGTAGATGCACCTTGTGACCCGAAACCTCCGGAGACATTTTTAAATATTGCACCAGATAACCTTTTGAAATCAATAGCGCCATGTTCATAAAAACGATTGTCTTCAGTTGCGAGTACGGCATTCTTTACTTGGTCAGGAATGTCTTTAAACTTGACCTGTTCACGTTTTTGTCCCATTTGAAGAACGGTGACTAGGTTATCGTCCTTGTCGTATATTTTTGTAGGAAGCTGATCACGAAGCGCTGCTTCATTAAACTTTGGTGCTTTGTATGCATAATATAGGAAAAGAAGCATTCCACAAATAAAAAGTGCAGCAAATAAAAGAAATATGCCGCCTGCAATTTGTAGAATTAACTTTTTTATATTACGTTTCTTCTTTCTAGCCATTAAAATTTCCTCGCTCTCGATTTATTCATTAAAATATATGTGGTCTATAACTTTTAAATAGTCAATTCTAGGCTGATATTTTTTTTCCACAGGATAACCGTATTTTTTTATGTCACTCATGGGAATAGATTTCTTCTTCTCATTCTTATACAGGTGCCAATACTTCAAAAAAGGGTCGATTGGAAGTAAGAAAACTTCTTCATGAAATGAAAAATAAAATAATATAAAACATATGGCGCCATGTTTTGAAACCTGTTGCATATGCTCTACTTGATGTTCATGTATATTATTTAATGGAAAACTAGTTTTATTTTGCGTTGCTTTTGCTTCAAAGTCAATATATTTACCTCTATAAATACCATTGTAGTCAGTTGTAGAGGCTTTTCTGAAATATGCTTCTCTGATTACGGCTCGGGAACGTTTTGGATAATCTACATCTACAATCTGTATCGGCGTTGGTTTCTTATGAATAACTGCGATATCCTGCTTCAAATAATATTGATTGGCATGGTCGATTGCTTCTTCAAAACGCATCCCTCTTTTTCCATATTCTATTTTACTATGATTATTTACTGATGTAACTAGTGCTTTAGACGTATTTCTCTTGCCATTTGGGTAATTGACCATATAGATTCATCCTATTTGTGAAGATAATAAATATAATATACAATGAGTGTATCATAAAACTGATGAGGAGCCATTAAATGTTACAACAATGTATTGAAAGTTTAATGAATGATATCATTAGGATAGAGCATTATTTTAAAGCTTCTAAGGATGGTCAGCAATTTAATTTTGTAATGGATATTCAACCTTTTACAGAAAAAGTCGATAAGCATCTTTCTATGCTTGAAAATTATAAAGTACAGGTAATCAGTCTACCTTTAATGAATGAAAAGAAATATCAGCTGATGATTGCCCACATTAAAGATTTATCTGTAAGTTGTTTCTTTAGTAAGACAAGCAAGAAAGTTTTTATCGATCAGTTTAAGGCTGTAAAACATGAACTCCATTATTTGAATCGAATGATAAATACATGAAATCTATCTATATAACTGGTTATAAACCGTATGAACTCAATATATTTAATAATAAGCAGCCTGAAGTCCGTTACATCAAACTATTTCTTCAGCAGAAATTTAAAGAATATATCGAAGATGGATTGGAATGGGTCATCATAGAAGGACAGCTTGGTGTTGAACTATGGGCAGCAGAAGTTGTTATTCGTCTGAAGAAGATGTATGACGTTAAACTAAGTATCATCACACCGTTTCTGGAGCATCATAGCAAATGGAATGAAGAGAATCAGCTGTACTACAATCAGATTTGTGCGCGAGCTGATTTTATAACCTCTGCACACAATGATATTTATAGAGGTGGATTTCAATTTAGAAATACGGATCAGTTCGTGCTGGATAATACTGAAGGTACAATCCTTTTCTATGATGATGAACATGAAGCCAGCCCAAAATTTTTCAAGCAGACACTGATTGATTTTGCGTCAGAAAATCAATATAATATTGATGTTGTGACGTTGGAGGATTTATCTGATTTTGTAAATGAATATATGAGAACAAAAGAATATTAGGGGTGAGCATATGGCAGATATTACATTGAAATTATCAGCAAAGGATATATACGAAAAGGAATTTGAACGTACCGCGTTCAGAGGATTTAAGCCGGAAGACGTGGACAGTTTTCTGGATGATGTCATTGAAGATTATCAGAAGATGGCAGATATGAATCAGCAGCTTCTAAAATTAAATGATGAAAATGTTAAATTAAAGCGTGAGATTGAAGACTTAAGAATGAGACTTGCTACTGGTAGAAGCGAGAATACTGGGTCTACTACAAATAATTTTGACCTATTAAAGAGAATCTCCAACTTAGAAAAAGCAGTCTTTGGCAAATAGTATGGTGAATTCAGTGGAGTCATGCTATAATAAATAGACTTGTTAAAGATATCTCGGATAATCGCTATATTTATTTATAGAGGAAAGTCCATGCTCACACATGCCTGAGACGGCTGTAGTGATCGTGCCTGGTGAAACAATAAGCCAGGGCATTTATTTGACGGCAATGAACGAACCTAAGTCTATGATATGGTTTCAGTAGTTTGAAAGTGCCACAGTGACGTAGCTTCTCTAGAAATAGAGAAGGTGGAACGCGGTAAACCCCTCGAGTGAGCAATCCAAATTTGGTAGGAGCACTTTTCTAGCGGAAATGAACGTATAGAAGAGGTATGAAAGTACAGACAGATGATTATCACCGGCGTACGAGAGTAGCTAGGCTCGCTAGTAGTACTATGGGACAGAACATGGCTTATAGAGATATCTTTCTAGTTTAAGCTCTCCGATATGGAGGGCTTTTTTTATTGCTTGCATCAATGGTAAAATAAAATGAATCAAATTTACAATAAAAACACAATAAAAATATTATGTAAACGAGGAGTAGATTATGTATCAATTATTAGCAACAACCCCTATGGGAATGGAAGCTGTCGCAGCAAAAGAGGTTCAGGCATTAGGATATGAAACAGTGACTGAAAATGGGAGAGTACTCTATCAAGGTGATGCACGTGCAATTGTAAAATCTAACCTTTGGCTTAGAAGTGCCGATAGAGTGAAGTTAGTAGTAGGACGTTTTTATGCGACGACATTTGAACAGCTTTTTGATAAGACGAAGGATATTCCGTGGGAAGATTTCATTTCTGAAAATGGACAGTTTCCTGTGCAAGGCCGCAGTCTTAAATCCAAGCTGTTTAGCGTACCTGATTGTCAGGCGATTGTAAAAAAAGCGATTGTCGAACGTTTGAAAAAAGCACATAACAAGCAAGGGTGGCTTTCAGAAAGTGGTGCTTTATACAAAGTAGAGGTTGCCATTTTAAAGGATGAAGTATTGCTGACAATCGATACATCAGGAGCAGGTCTGCATAAACGCGGATATCGTCTTGCTCAAGGTGAAGCACCGATGAAAGAAACTTTGGCAGCTGCACTGGTATTATTATCTAACTGGAAAGGGGATACACCATTTATCGATCCATTCTGTGGGTCAGGTACTATTGCGATAGAGGCTGCAATGATTGCACAAAATATCGCACCTGGCTTCAATCGTGACTTTGTTAGTGAGAACTGGGATATCGTTCCAGCAGGTATGTATGAAGAGGAACGAGTTTTAGCAGAAGAGGCTGCTGAATATGATAAAGAAATATCGATCACAGCAAGTGATATCGATCCGAATATGGTAGAAATTGCACGTAATAATGCAATTGAAGTAGGATTTGGAGATATTATCGAATTCAAGCAGATGAATGTCCATGACCTTACTTTAAATGATGAGAAAGGTGCAATAGTAGGTAATCCACCTTATGGAGAGCGTATCGGTGAAAGAGCAGAGGTAGAAGCGATGTACAGTTACCTAGGGGAACTGATCGAAAAGAATCCTAAGTGGTCGTTGTATATATTAACTAGTTTGAAGACATTTGAAGTATTGGTAGGTAAGAAAGCGACAAAACGCCGCAAGTTGTTCAATGGATACATTGAATGTACATATTATCAATATTGGGGCGAGAGATAAAAGGATTTGAAAGCAATACGTAAAAATGTTCCAAGTCATCCACACAAGCATAATTTTATGTTTTGTGTGGTTTTTTGTTTATGATAAATATATTGAAAAGCAGGTGGAATTATATGAGATTAAGTATATTAGATCAAGTACCGATGTCACGAGGCAAAAAGCCGATGGATGCATTAATACAAACGATAGAACTTGTCCAATTTGCTGAAGAAATAAAATATGATCGTTATTTTGTTGCTGAACACCATAATACGACTGGTTTAATCAGTCATGCGCCAGAAATTCTTATGACAAGATTATTATCAGTGACATCTTCAATTAATATAGGTTCTGCAGGTATCCTTCTGCCACAATATAGTCCTTATAAGGTAGCTGAAAATGCAAATTTATTAGAAGCGATGTTTCCTGGCCGAGTGACGATTGGGCTAGGGAACTCTCCTGGCGGGAATGAAATCACGAGACGAGCTTTAACAGATGGTGCCCCAAGTAAGGTAAAAGATTATGATAGAATGCTAGAAGAATTTTTAGGATTTATGCGTAATACCTTACCTTTAGAACACCATTATCGAAATGTTAAGGCCGGGCCAAGAATAGAAACACATCCTGAGGTATTTACGTTAGGTCTGACTGATAATGGTGCTAGAAGGGCAGCAAAATTAGGTATTGGTTTTGTGTTCGGAAATTTTATCAGTGATAAATATCAAGAGAGTGCAATTGAAATTTATCAGCGAGAATTTGTTCCTAACGCATTCATGAAGCGCTCCTATACAATATTTTGTTCCTTTATCATCGTTGTGAAAGATGATAGAGAAAAAGAAATGCAAAGACGCATTCTGGATCATTGGCTATTAAATGTCTCTAAAGGAAGAGATACTGTTATCCCTTCTATTGAGCAGGTTAATAAAATGCACTATAGTGATCAGGATAAACGTATCATTGAACAGAACAGAGGGCGCTATTTTATCGGTAGAAAAGATGAGGTTAAGCATGAAATCAACAGATTGTATCAAACATATCAATTTGATGAACTGATGGTGATCAACAATACTTTTGACTTTTCGCTAAAAATAGAAAGTTTTAAATCTATTAAAGAAATTGTAGAGGAGCTTAAAAGCGAAGAATAAAAAAACATCAAGCATGCGCTTGATGTTTTTGTCTTACCAAAGTTTTCCTTCACCCATACCAGCTGCACCAGGTGGTGGATTCATAAACATTTGGCCAATTGGTACCGTGTAGGCAACTAAAATTAATGCAATCGTTACTACAAGTAAGAATTTCCAGTTTTCAACGAATTTATAAACTGGTGCTTGTTCATCCATTGCAACTGACACAGGAAATGCTTCATATCCTTTTGGTGCAAAGAATGCAAGCTGTATAAATACGATAACAACTAAGATGATTGATACGAAAAGAATCGTTCCGCCAATCGCTTGAATTACCTGGTACGGAATCCATTCTGCTGCTATTTTAGAGCCACCATATTCAGAATATGTTGAACGACGTGGCGCACCGAATAATCCAATGTAGTGCATTGCACCAGACATAATTGACATACCGATTGCCCATAGCACACCTTGTGCAATAGCGAGTTTATTCATTGCTTTTGTCATAACACGGCCAGTAGCATGTGGAATTAACCAGTACATAGTGCCGAAGAATGTTAAGATGACAGCTGTTGCAACTGTGAGATGGAAGTGGCCTGTAATCCAGATTGTATTATGCACTACTTGGTCCATTTGAGCAGAAGCATTCACTAAACCACCTGCGCCACCAGGGATGAAAGCGGCCATTCCGATAAATGGCAATACGAAACGTGCATCGTTCCAAGGTAATGTTTTAATCCATCCAAATAATCCTTTAGCACCTTTATTTCGTCCATATGCTTCAAATGTAGCAAAGAGACTGAATGCAGTCATTAAAGAAGGGATAACGACCATAAATGTTAATACGACCTGTACATACTTCCATGTAACGTCAATTCCCGGTTCTGTTAACTGGTGGTGAATACCAACAGGAATTGAGAAGAATAAGAATAACATAAAGCTCATACGTGCTAAGTTATCACTGAATGCTTTAGCACCTATAATCTTTGGTACTACTGCATACCATGACATATAGGCTGGCAGTAACCAGAAGTATACTAACGCATGACCGAAGTACCAGAATAACGTACGACTAAGTGAAACATCGATGCGCTCAACTAATCCTAGAGACCATGGAATCATCTGGAATAATACTGTAGAAGCAACACCAATTGAACATACGATCCACATGACGTTGTTAATTGTTACCATGTAAGATAAAAGGGGTGATTTTTGGCCTTTATGCTCTTTTTTCCACTGTGCGTAACGCATAATTTGTCCGGCTGCAGAAATCCATGAACCGACGACGACTAATGCCATACCTACATAGAAGATAACATGCGCTTTAAGTGGAGCATAGAATGTGTACAACACAGTTGCTTTATTAAGTAGAACCATTGTTGCTGCCATTGTAGTACCGATGAGCATTACCCAGAAACCGATCCACACAAGCTGACGTTGTAATGGACTAAGCTTTCCGCAAGTACGAATGACTGCAGCAGTCTGGAATCCCATGATAAAGAATGTAGTCAATACTAATGCAAGAATGATACCGTGTACTGTAAGAATCTGATAATATCCAATACCAGCAGGTAACTCTAAAGTTCCAGAGCGGACTAAAGTCTGAACTAATCCAGCCAACCCACCAATAATTAAACAGACTATCGCGACATACATATGAGCCATAACTAACTTACCATCTGGTTTGGACATTTCAACTCGATCTTCCATTTCTTCTCTGTGATGATTTCTGAACGAAGCACGTTCATCAAAAGCACCACTATCCAATTTATATTCGTTCATTATTGATCAACCACCTTAATGTTTGATTTCATATCTGCGTGACCTGTACCACAATATTCATTACAAAGTAACAGATATTCACCTTTTTTATCAAAAGTTTTTACGAATGTAGAAATGTGACCTGGCTCGATCATCATGTTGACATTCGTCTGTGCAATTTCAAAGCCATGAACAACATCTCTACTTGTTGCTATGATTTTTACTTTTGATCCTTTTGGAATTTCAACTTTACCTGGGTTGTAGTTAAATGCTGAAACAACAAACACAAGTTCGTAATCCCAATCTTTTCCTTCAACTTTATGTAATCCTGGGTTACTAAATACTTCATCTTTATCAATAAGCTCTGGCGCAATAAATTCACGGCCGCTTGCGATAGGCTCATGACCATTATGTAATGCAGAAACAAAAATAATCCCTAAAAATAAAATTAATGAACCCATACCTAGACCAAGCCAGATTTTTTCAAACTTATGCAATGTATTCCCCTCCTAAATTCGTTCTATAAATAGTACAAAAATTGCAAACCAAGTGATAACAAATATCGCTCCTAAAGCAAGTACAGCAGCCATTGTTCCACGTAAATCTAATTCATGATGAACGTCTTCATTGACTTGAATTGGATCTTTAGTCTGATTCAAATTTTTATCATCCTTCACATTGAACACCCTTTCTTAATAGCTTTTCTTTCTTTATAATAATAGAGTAACTGGTTTATTAATGTGATAAATATCACACTTTTTGATATTTCGTTATATTTTTCACAAATAAAGAGGTAATGAGGTAGAACATGGATAATAATGAGAAGATCAAACGATTGTATCAACTGAAAAAAGAAGTGGAAAAGTCAGACAACACGTTATTATTGAATCAAATCAATGAAGTAATAAAAAAAATTTATTTAGATTATATTGTATTAAGTTTTATAGGTCATTTTTCTTCAGGAAAATCATCTTTGATTAATAAGATATGTGACGAGGACATTTTACCCAGCTCTCCGATTCCAACAACAAGTAATACGGCTCAAATTATTAAAGATAGTGTAGACCTAATAAGAATAAATATGGACAACCAGACTTATAGTGACGTCGAGAGCTATGAAACTGTCAAAAAGGTGAATACTTTGAATACAGATATAGAATCGGTAGAGATTCATAAGCAAAACCTTGCATTTCCAGAAGGTACAGTGATTCAGGATACACCAGGTATAGACGCAACATTCAAAAATCATGAGCAGAGCACAATGAAATATCTACTCATCAGCGACATCGTCTTTTATACGGTGGAATATAATCATGTAAACGCAGAAAAGAACTTCAGCCAGATTAAGATGATGAATGAACTGGGCGTTCCAGTTGTTCTCTTGATTAATCAGGTTGATAAACATGATGAAAATGAAATCCTCTTTACGGCATTCAAAGAAAAAGTGGAACAAAACATTAAGATGTGGAACTTAAACGTTGAAGCTATTTATTTTACTTCAATCTACGCTTGTGAACATAATCAGTTTGATCAATTAAAAGGACAACTCAATCAGCAAGTAGATGACTTAACCGCAGATAGAGATGATTTCTATGATAGAATCATCGATTATATTGAACGCGCACAGATAAACTATCTGAATCAAAGAAAAGATGAGCTATTAGAACAGCTTGAGGTAGATGAAGCAGATATATTTCAAGCACTGGATCAGCTTCATATACAGCAGAGCCTGAACAGTGAACAGCAACTGTTGATGCAGAATGATCGTAGAGAACAATTAATAAAAGAAGTAAGAAATATTGTTAAGAACGCTTATTTAATCCCTTTCGAACTGAGGGAAAGAATTGGCACGATGCTTGAGACCTTTGCTACAAACTATAAAGTAGGAGGATTCTTCAATAAACAGGCAAAGCTTGAGAGCATTCAAAATGAAAAAATAGATAATGTCATTGAAATGCTTAATGATCTACTGGATAAACAGATTAATTTTCAACTGAAAAATTATTATGAACAGTACATGAAATACAGTGAAAAACCAGCGTTACTTAATGATATTTACTATCATATTACAAAAGAGAATGTTAAAGCACTGATCAAACCACAGCCGGAAGTAACAAAAGAGTATGTTCTAATCTATTCTGAACAATTAAAGGATTTCATAGAGAAGGAGATTGTGCAGCAACAAAAAGGCTGGCTTGAAAAGTTCATAAAAAGTATAAATATGTCTAAATTAAATACTGCAAAATATACTTCGGATAAAAGCCTTCTGTTTGATGATTATCTAAATAATGAAAAGTTAATTGAGTCAGTCACTACTAAAAATTATATGCATTACTATATTCATCTGGAAGAATCTATCGATAAATTAATAGATAGAACCTATGTGATATTGTCTGTTAATGAAACTGATGAAGTGGTGAATAAGCAGAATATTATTAATGATAGAAAAGATAGACTAGGTTCACTGAATGTTGAAGTTTATGAAACCTTTAAAACGGTCGACTATTTTAAAGCAGATATGCGTAAGCTAGAACAACAGCTTGATAGAATTCATAATGATGAAACGAAGATTGTTGTATTCGGAGCATTTAGTGCTGGTAAAAGCGCACTTATCAATGCATTGTTACAGGAAAGGGTCTTAGTTTCTTCTCCGAACCCTACAACAGCAAGTATTACCGAACTGTATTATGGTCAACAGCATTTTGTTACATTTAAGACAGAAGATATGCTGCTTGACAAGCTTAATGGGATATTAGGTTCAGTAAGTGAAAATATGAATACAATTGAGTCATGGATAGTAAAGAATAAAAATAAGATAGATTATTTTTCTGATGAAGATAAAAGCTTCGCATCGGGTGTTATCAAACAATATCATCACTATAAAGCATGCTTATCAAATGGACAGACAATTGAAATAGATAAAAATGAGATTGATAAATATACGGCACAAGATGAACATGCAGCATTCGTCAATCGTATAAAAATCGGGTTAGAAAATGATTTTCTTAAAAACAAGGTTATTATAGATTCACCTGGAATAGGGAGTACGAATAGCAGACATACGATGGAAACGACAGAGATTATTGCGGATAGCGATTTACTCATATATGTTTCTTACTATAATCACGTGTTCACAGAAAAAGACAAAGCATTTCTATCCTACTTAAATGAAATTGAAGTCATGAATGAAGCAAGTGAAAATTTCTTCGTTATCAATGCAGTTGACTTAAGAAAAAACGACGAAGAACTGATTACTGTAGAAAACTATTTGAGGACTGAACTGAACCAGTTGAATATTGTTGATTCAATTTATTCAGTTTCTAGTAAACAAGCAATCGATGGTTATGATGAACGTTTTAACGTGTTTGCTGAAGCAATTGAACATTTCGTAGATGCTACGAGTAAAATCCAAAAAATAAACCAGTTTAATAGCAATGCATCTCGTATCGTTCGAAGTGCGCAGTTTATGACAGATGATTATAAAGCATATATTGCAAAGATAAATAGAAGAAATTTACAGTATGATATGTGGCAGAAAGAGCCGCCATTAGAAATGAATATAGTTAGTAGAGTATCAAGTGATCTAAACCACTTACTGCATGAACAGGTAAGTTACTTACGGGATAAGATGAAAATCCAGCTTTATGATGTTATCAAGTCAGAAGTAAATACTTCTCAAAAATTGAATATAATCGAAAAAAGTTTCAAAGCGTCCATAGAAAGCAAGCTACTTAATGAATTTCAGTTCATTGTACCGAGACTCAATAAAGCAGCGTTACAGAGTTATAGAGATGAAACTTCTCTTACGAAGACAGCCCTTATAGAGTATGAGATTGCAGAAGATATAGCATTTGACTCATTTATTTTGAAATTAAATCAAATGAAGCTAAGTCCTATTGTCAATGAAATAGAACAACTCGTATTTCCAATAGTAAAGGAAAAGCAGCTTAAGAATATGAATTCAAGAAATGAGCTATTTGAAAATATACATGCGCAATCCATGACGGTAATCAATCAAGTACTCCTTAAATATGAAAGCTATATAATAACTGAAATCGAGGATGGTATCGAAGTATTAGAAACTCATATTGATGAGAAGAATAAAGATATAGCAGAAGAAATTATCGAAAAACGTGCTACTACAATTGATGATTGTGTCATTTCTGAGATTAAAAGAGCATTAGATCAGTTAGAGGTGAATTCATGAAAATATGGATAGATGAACGAGAGGCACTTGAATACTACATATCAGATCAAGCTGTTATATTTGATTGTCGTGGAATAATGGATAATAATACGCAGTCGCTTGAACAGTTTAATCAGCAGCATATACAAAATAGTATTTTTAGTTTTCCTATATTAACTGGTAATAATCCAATGAGCAGTGGAAGACATCCGCTGCCGGACTTAAATGAATTTTACAGATTTGTAAAAATACACGCGCAGGACAAAATGATTATAGCAGTTGATAATAAAGATAGTTTCTTTGGGACAAGATTCCTATATTTATGTCATCTCGTCGGGTTGGATTGCTATATTATTGATGGAGGTTATGAAAATTTAGATGGATTTTCACAATATTTCGTATCAGAAACTGATTTTTCATCCGTCAATAGAGTTGTTATGTCGGATAAAAATATTGATACCGACAATAAAAATATTGATACCGACAATAAAAATATGTATTATAACAAAGCAATCTTTATAGATATAGAAACCTTGTTGAAAAATGATGAAGAACGTATACTTATAGATGCAAGATCTAAGGAGAGGTTTATAGGACTGTTTGAACCGATAGATACAGTTGCTGGTCACATTCCTGAAGCAATAAATATTCCGTATAATGATTGCTTTGAGGATGGATATATAAAAGACCACGCAGCGTTAACAACATTGTTTCAGGTGACTCAAGATAATCCTGTCACTGTGTATTGTGGTTCTGGTCTTTCCGCAACACCATTATACGCAGCATTAAGATCATTGGATAGAGATGTCGCATTATATGCAGGTAGCTTTTCTGAATGGATATCGTTTTATCCTGATAAAATTGAGACTGGAGATTAATATGGAAAATGTACTGATTATAGATGGGATGGCATTGCTATTTCGACACTTCTTTGCAACAAGTCTTCATGGAAACTATATGAGGAATCATGAAGGTATACCTACAAATGGTGTACAAGGATTTATAAAACATGCAATTAGTGCGATTGAAGATACACATGCAGCACACGTCATCGTATGCTGGGATATGGGTGCGAAAACTTTCAGAAATGACATCGATAGTAATTACAAGGCGCATCGTCCTGCACCACAAGAAGAAATGATTCCGCAGTTTGAAATGGCTCAGCGCGTTTCAGAAGAGCTAGGGTTTGTTAATATAGGAGTTCATCAATTTGAAGCAGACGACGTTGTTGGTACATTAGCGAAATACCTGGATAAGGAATACCATATCACTATAATAAGCGGCGACCGAGATCTGCTGCAAGTATTAGAAGAAAACATTGAAATATGGCTTATAAAAAAAGGCTTCAGTATATATAGCAAGTACGATTTAAAGCGATTCGAAGAAGAATATCACCTAAAGCCAAAGCAACTTATCGATGTTAAAGCATTTATGGGGGATAACGCGGATGGTTATCCCGGCGTTAAAGGTATAGGAGAAAAAACAGCGTTAAAATTGATTCAGTCTTATCAAGATGTAAACGGCGTACTAGCTTCATTAGAAGAATTGCCAAAAGGTCAGCAAAATAAAATCGCGACGTCAATCGATGCTTTGAAAACTTCGCGACGTTTAGCTGAAATTCATATGGAAGTACCTATCAATCTTGAGGATATTAAAAAGCATATGTCGTACGTTGCTAATTTTGAGTTTATAAGAAGTGTGTGCGAAAAGTATGAATTAAAATCTGTAAGCAGATTTCTAATTGGAAGATAAAATTTTAAATTGATATCCTTTCCTCGGTCAATTATAATAAAATGACTGAGGAAAGGATGGAATTATGAGTTATTTATTCGATAATGAACAACTGAGAATATTGGATCTTGCAACGCGTATCTATGAGTATAAAGGTATGCAGCACCTTATCGGTGAGAGACATCATACAGCACTGCAGAAATTACAAAGAATTACTATGATTAATGCTCTGAAATACACACTGCAATTAGAGGGCTATCAATTTGCGAATACAAAACTGATTCAGATGGTAGACTATAAAGGGAGCATTAAAAGTAGTGATGATATGGTTTTGATGGGTTATCGAGATGCATTAGTATACATTCTTGATGATTATGAGTTTATCGATTTATTACCTATAGAAATTGAGCGTATTTATCTTGAAATGTCAACGGGTAATAATGAGATGGTTGAAAAGATAAAGCAGCAAAATACATCTACGTTACACACCTCAACACAAACATATCATGAACAGGTAGGTAATCATTATAATGCACTTGAACGAATTCTCACCTTTATATACTCTTTTAATAAAGAGTGTATATTTGAAGGAGATAATCGTAAATTAACCCATCTGCTCTTAACATTGTTGCTGCTTAAAAGTGGATTTATTGTTGTGAAGTACCACAATATAGAGCAATATATAGCTGAAAGAGCAGATGAGTATTTTGAAGTGATGCAGCCAGATAGTCCGTTTGTTGATTTTTATTGTTTTTATCTCGAGATTATTGAACAATGTTATGAGCAGTTTTTTAATCAGTTCAAACTGATAAATATGAATAAATACGCTCCCTATTATAGAGTTCTGGAAGTAATTAACCAGTCGTTTACCCCTTTATCAAGAACGGATATTGAACTTAGGCTTGCTGATATCAGCAGGAAAACGATAGAACGCGCATTGGTCACACTCCAAAAAGATGGTGAGATAAAGAAGATCGGTATAGGGAAATCAACAAAATATATTTTAAATACAATGTTTCACGTGAAAGGGAAGTCTTGATGAAGTTAATTGCGGTAGATATGGATGGTACTTTTTTAAATGATAATAATGAATACGACGAGGTAAGGTTCAAACATATTTATGATAAAATGAGGCTTGATAATATTCGTTTCGTTGTAGCCAGCAGTAATCACCCTTCATATTTAAAAAAATTTTTCGCTGAGTACAGTGACATTATTTATATTGGTGCTAATGGTGCATTTCTTGAGTTTGATGATGATAAGAGATATAAGTTGATTGCACAACGCGATGTTTGTACGGTGATAACACGTCTTATTGATGCAAATTATGAATTTGTAGTATCAACGAAAAATAATGCTTTTATACATCAGACTATCTCAGAGGATTATCGAATGATGATAGAGCCCTATTATCCAGATATCAATGTATTTACAGTTAGTGATGATATTCAAGAATCAGTATTGAAGATTACAGTCACGGGTGCCGCTGATGAGGTTTCAGATATAAACGAGCTGCTGCCTGAAAGTTTAGATTGTGTTTATAGTGGAGCGCACTGTATTGATATTACAGCTTTTGCAGATAAAGCAGATATGCTTAGAATAGTGATGGAACAATTAAGTGTAAGTAGGGATGACCTTGTTGTCTTTGGTGATGGGGAAAATGATATAGAAATGTTCAAGCTGTCAAGTCACAGTTATGCAATGATAAATGCTCCTCGTCAGGTGAAATCTATCGCCAGTGCTATTGCACCTTCCAATAATGAAAGTGGTGTACTTAGTGTATTAGAACAAAACATTAAACAGATATAGCTCAGCTATATCTGTTTAATGTTCTTCTTGCGATAGTATCTGCATGTTTATTTTCTGTTCTAGGTATCCAGTCTATGATGACAAGTTCAAATTGAGGCTCAAGAGCTAGATATTCCTGAAGATAAATTTTATATGCTGCTTTTCTTACGAACTTTTTGTGTATAGAATCAGCGACAATTTTGGAGTCTGTTTTTATCAGTAATGATGTGTAGTTGTTTTGTAGACTCAATTTCATAGCGATAATCAGGCTCTGCCATTCCGCATGATGATTATCAATATCTCCTAAATACTCACCGTACTTTACAATGTCAGAATCATGCCTGAAGATGATACCACAGGCACTTTGTAAAGGATCTTGTCTCGTTGCTGCATCTATATAAACTTGGGTCATTATGCTTCCTCTTTATGGAACGATTTCGCCCAGTATCCGAACGGAATATTAAAAATAGTAGACAAAAGTTTAAATAGATATGTGGTCATAAAGATTTCAAAAAGAACATTTCCTGGCATGAGGCCTGTAAAAGCAATCAATGTGAATAGTGCTGTGTCGATAATTGAGCTGAATACTGTACTACCATAAGCTCTTACAATGAATGTGCGATCAGAAGAAAAACGTTTTTTTATCAAATTGAAAAGATAGACATCCACATACTGCCCGATAATATAAGCAACAATTGAACCGAGTACGATTCTTGGTACAATCCCGAATAATGTCTCAAGACTTTGCTGTGCAATATCGTTTGCAGCTGGATGGAATTGTAAAGATATCGTCATTAAAACGGTCATTATTATTGCGGATGAAAAGCCTAACCACACAGCTTTCTTAGCAACTTGTCTACCGTAACGATCATTCAAGATGTCTGTTGCCAGATAGATGGATGCAAATAATACATTCCCTAGCGTTGCAGTGATTCCAAAAAGTTCAACGGATTTAGTGACTTGAATATTTGCGATGACTGTGCCGACTGCAATCCATACAAAAAGTCCTTCTTTGCCAAAGAACCTATACATAATAACGAGCATCACAAATGTCATGATAAATGCAGCAATAGCCCATAATTCATTTGTCATAGTAAACCTCCTTTTAAAGTTAACTTAAGTATTATAGTGGTATAAATGTATTATTGCAACAAGTGTTAAGCAAAGCATCATGCTTAAATATGTAAATTTGTTATAATATCGTATGAGGTGGAATTATTGAATAGTGATCAGCAAATAACGTTACGTACTATCGATAAGCTCAATGACCATTATTGTAGTCATTGTCTTTTAAAAGAGTACCATCGTAAAGAATATAATAAGACGTTCGCACATAACTACTGTATAAAGAAATGTACAGTCGGAATAGAAATTAAAAGACTAGGAAACGTATTGCAATAGGAGGATAAGATGGAGATAAAAAAGATAGAACCTACACCAAGTCCAAATACATTAAAGATTACGCTCGATTTTAACAAAGAAGATATGAAGAGTAAGACTTATCAAAGTATTGAAGCATCTAACCCTGCATTTATTAATGAATTGCTGAATATTAAAAATATAAAAGCAGTATTTCATGCATTAGATTTTATTTCAGTGGATAAAAATCCGAGCAGTGACTGGAATATACTGCTGCCAGAAATAAAGCAGGTATTTGCTAGTGGATCGATAGCGGATGTGAATCATCAGCCAGTTGGTAATTCGGGTGAAAAGCAGGTTGAAGTACTTGAATTTAAAAATATTCCTTACCAGATTAAGATAACTTATCGAGATAGTGAAGTACGTAAACAACTTGATTTACGCTTTATTGATGCGATGCTCGACAGTCAGAATGATGATGATAATGTTATATTATTAAGACGCTGGGTCGATTATGGGATAAGATATGGTACAGATGAAGAGATTATTAATACTGTAAAAGAAGAGATTGATGCACTCTATCCGGATGAAAGGTTACAGGAACTTGTTGAAGCGGGGAAAGCAAATAGATATGAAGATCATTCTAAACAGCTGAAACGCATTTCGATAGAGACTTATATAAGTACAGATGACTGGAAGGAACGCTATCGTATGCTTGATCATTACCCGACACCTGATCTCAGCGATATTCCGTTCTTAAAAGTGGTATTAAGTGATGACAAGCCTCAGCTGAGAAGACTTGCTGTAATGTTCCTGGGCATGATAGAATCACGTGATGTCCTTCCATTGCTGGATGAGGCAATGGAGGATAGAAATATTGCAGTACGCAGAACCGCAGGAGACACAATTAGTGATCTAGGTTATAAAGAAAGTCTCGATACGATGCATCAGGCATTGAACGACAAAGCACCAATTGTCAGATGGCGTGCTGCTATGTTTATCTATGATGAAGGAGATGAAACTAGTCTTCCGTATCTAGAAGCTCATTTAGAAGATGAAGCATTTGATGTGAAGTTACAAGTGCAGATGGCATACGAACGCATCAAAAATGGTGAAAGCGCAGCCGGGTCAGTTTGGAAACAAATAGCTAACAGAAATAAAGGAGAATCATTATGAACGCATATGAACAATATATGAAACAATTATCCGAGGGTATGAGAAGTGAATTAACAGACAATGGTTTTAAATCATTAGAAAGTAGTGAAGCGGTCGATAAACATTTTAGTGAGGCAGGGGATGCTACTACGTTTGTTGTCATTAACTCTGTATGTGGCTGTGCAGCAGGCCTCGCAAGACCTGCTGCTGTTACGGTTGCGACACAAAATCCAGTTAAACCAGACCATATTGTTACGGTCTTTGCTGGACAGGATAAAGCTGCGACTGAAACAATGAGGGGTTATATCGGACAAGCGCCTTCAAGTCCATCTATGGCACTATTTAAAGGAAACACACTAGTAGGGTTTATACCGAGAGAACATATTGAAGGACGACCGGTTAAAGAATTATGTATGGATATTAAAGAACATTTTGATGAACACTGCGTATAAGCTGAGGATAACAACGTGTGTTAATCCGGATGAATGTGTTCTTGATTACGTCAATATGATTGTAAAGGATCTGGACAATTATAATACTGATACGGAAGTTATCATTAGAGGAAAAAAGACTGTGAAGTCTTTCTTTATTCAAGATGACATACCGCTTCTGGTTATCCAGAAGAATGGTGTCTATCTTTATACACAGTCTGATAATAAAATCAGCTATCAAGAAAGTACGATGAACATTAAATATAAACAGTACTTGAAAACAGGTATGCTGCCACCGTTAGTTGCTGCGGTTACTGATAATGCTGGTGCCCCTCTTCATATCGCAGACTGTACAATGGGGTTAGGCAATGACCTGATGCTGATGGCCAGAACATTACAGCGCGCAAAGTTTTATGCCTATGAACAAAATTTTTATATACATTTTGCGATAAAATGGAGCATGAATTACTATTGTAACGTCATTAATCCAGAGCTGAGAGCGGCGTATGATTCGATTAACTTTGTCTTTGGTTCGATCGAACAGGATGATATAGAATTTGACGTTATATATGTCGACTGCCTTTACCAAAATACTGTCGACGCATCAAACATCAGTCCTTTAGTCACTTTTTTAGCTGGTGACAAGCAGGATGAAAGGTCGTTACTGGATAATGTTGTTCAAAGGAACGCCAAAGTAGTTTTACGTGCAGAATATAACTCACCTCTCATCTCGCAGTATCCGTTTAAGATGAATATCAGAAGAAATACGATTACACACTATGGCATATTAAAAAAATAAGGATTCAGGAATTTTCCTGGATCCTTATTTTTATGACCTGAATAATAACTATTCAGTAATACACATACTGATCATATAGCATAATAAAAGAAATAATCCTGAAACTACCATGATTGAAGCATCCATGCAATTCACTCCTCTGTTATACAAATATGCGCGTTTAATATTACAATATGTAATTCTTTAAATGTCGCCTATATATCTGTATTATAATGTATATAAGTAAAAATAGAAAGAGGGGGGCAATATGAATTCTTTTGACCTTGAATATCATAATTTATTAAAACTTATTTTAGAGACCGGTAAGGATAAGGATGATAGAACGAATACTGGGACATTGTCAGTTTTTGGACATCAGATGCGATTCGATCTTTCTAAAGGATTTCCATTGCTGACAACAAAGAAAGTATCTTTCAAACTTGTAGCAACTGAACTTATCTGGTTTATCCGTGGGGATACGAATATCAGATACTTGCTTGAATATAATAACAATATATGGAATGAGTGGGCTTTCTTAAAGTGGATTGAAAGTGATGAATACATGGGTCCAGATATGACTGATTTTGGTCATCGCGCATTGCGTGATCCTGAATTTAATGAACAGTATCGAGAGCAGCTGAATATTTTTAAAGAAAAGATTCTGACGGATGATGATTTTATGCAACGCTTTGGCGATCTCGGGAATGTTTACGGTAAACAGTGGCGTCAATTTGAAACGAAGGACCGCGTGACTGATCAGCTGAAGGAAGTGATTGAACAGATTAAGGCCAATCCGCATAGTAGACGTCATATTGTATCAGCCTGGAACCCGGGAGAAATAGAGTCCATGGCACTGCCACCTTGTCACACGATGTTTCAGTTTTATGTGAATGATAATAAGCTTTCATGTCAACTGTATCAACGCAGTGCAGATGTATTTCTTGGCGTGCCTTTTAATATTGCAAGCTATAGCCTGCTTACACATTTAGTTGCGAGAGAATGTGGGCTAGAAGTGGGTGAATTCATCCATTCTATGGGAGATGCACATATTTATTCGAATCACATCGAAGCGGTTGAAACACAGTTGATGAGGTCATCTTATGAAGCACCTAAGCTTCAAATTAACAGCGATAAGGATATATTTAATATTGAGTATGAAGATCTAGAAATAATCGATTACACAGCACATCCGGCGATTAAAGCGCCGATTGCAGTCTAAGGAGCAGATATGTTATCTATAATTGTTTGTCATGATAGAAATAGAGTGATTGGATTTGAGAATAAGATGCCTTGGCACCTTCCGAATGATCTCAAACGAGTGAAAACATTAACAACGCATAACACGATTGTAATGGGGCGCAAAACATATGAATCATTAGGTAAAGCATTACCTAATCGCCGAAATGTTGTACTAACACGTGATAAAGATTTTAAACCGAATGATGCAGATGTAATCTATAGTTTAGATGAAATTGATCAGCTTGAGGGCCATGTGTTTATATTCGGTGGACAAAACTTATATGAACAAATGATTGATAAGGTAGATGATATGTATGTCACGGTTATTGAAGAGAAATACCCTGGAGATGCATTTTTCCCTGAATATACATTTAAAGATTTCAAAGTTAAATCCATAGAAGAAGGTGTACTTGATGAGAAGAATATGATACCTCATCACTTTATGCATCTTGTGAGGTATACAAATGATTAGAATGATGAAGACAGTCAGCGTAATTATCGGTTATGCTGCATTTATAACACCGCAATTTAAACGAATTGAAAAAAAATTACTTGAACAGGATGATGTGTATAAAAGAGATAGGCTTGCTTTTATCGAACCTAAGAAGTGGGCACATGCTGTACTGAAGACTGCGGGTGTCACAGTTCGAGTTAACCAGGAAAATCCACTTCCTGCAAAAAGCGTCCTATTTGTCAGTAACCATGAAGGTAATTTTGATATTCCTGTACTGATCCATGCGATTGATAAGCCATTTGGATTTGTATCCAAAGTTGAAGTCAAGAAAATACCGTTTCTCGATAAGTGGATGACACTGATGAACTGTATATACCTTGATCGAACAGATCGCCGTTCTTCATTACAGATGATAAAAGATGGAATCGCATCATTAAAAGCAGGGCATAGTGTACTTATATTTCCTGAAGGAACGAGAAGTAAAGGACATGGTATAGGCGAGTTTAAAGCAGGGTCATTGAAGCTTGCAAAATCAGCACAAGTACCGATTATACCAGTGGCCATAAAAGGTACTTCGAATATTATGGAGAAATATAATAGTAAGAAGATGGTTCCCGGAACTGTGGAAGTGACTATTCTGCCTGAAATTTCGCCAGATATATTTAATGATCGGACGTTACAGGAAGCAGCTGATTATATCAAGAATATAATTACAACAGAAATAAATAAAGAGGGATGACGACATGAGTAAAATTAAATTAATCGTAGATTCTACACACGATTTGCCAGCTCAATATTTAAAAGATCACGGTATCGTACAAGTACCTTTAAATATTGTAATGGAGGGTAAAACATATCTAGACCAGGAAGAAATCACATCTGATGAATATTTAGAGAAACTAATAACACTTAAAGAAATTCCTAAAACGAGTCAGCCGGCAACAGGTAAATTTGTCGAAATATACGAAAAATATATCGAGGAAGGTTATGAAATATTAAGTCTGCATATGACACATCGTTTAAGTGGTACTATTGGCAGTGCGCAGACAGCCGCCGGTATGGTAGATGGAAATGTCACAGTTATCGATTCTGGATTTATCGCTCAATCCTATGGATTCATTGTACAAAATGTAGCAGAATTAATCATCAAGCATAAATCGATGGATGAAATAGTAGCGGCGATTGAGAATATGAAAACTCAATCAAAGCTCTTTCTAGTGATTTCTCAGCTTGATTATTTAAGAAAAGGCGGAAGAATTTCGCGAGGAAAGGGCTTTATTGGTGGACTGATGAATCTCAAACCTGTAGCAGAAGTGGTAGATGGAGAGATTCACGTCCTCCAGAATGCACGTACGATCAATTCAGTCGTTAAACTTCTTACTAAAGAAGTGCAAGAAATGAGCGAACAATATAAATATTTGAGGATCGGTATATCAGAAGCACAGGCTAATGATTTACTTACAAAAGTGAAATCAGCGCTGGAACCTTTTACTGATGAAAATATAACGATCCATACTACGACGCCGATTGTGTCAACACATACTGGACCTGGTGCAATAGGATTATCGGTATTTGGCTACAATGACTAGAATAATTAGATCACCCATCTGGTTTATTCTCTCAATCTTATTAGTTACTGTTTTCATTGTTGGGTTCACTCTCTTTAATCTTAGGCTGACCGATGAGGTATCAAAACAGAGTTTTAAGAAGAATCATTTATCAAGTAATGACACATTGATTCTTTCGCAATCCACGGTAGCAAAGTATTTACCACAAGATAAAGACAACAAGATTTATTTTAAATCAAACAAGATTTTGATCCATAGTACATCGAAATTTTTAAATCAAGATGTCCACGTATCTTTTATCACAACACCAGAAGTGTATATGGACGGAATTTTAAAGCTTAAAATTGATGATGTAATCATTGGAAAGCTGCCTTTTAGCAAACAGAAACTATTGGCTATCGTTTCTGAATTTGGCAATCTGCCGGATGGTGTAAGCTTAAATAAGAATGAAGCTGCTTTTTACTATGATTTAGGAGTGATAGAACATGGTAAAACAAATTTATTGCTCAAGGAGATTAACCCCTCGAAGGAATGGGTATTTGATATAAAAATAAAGGAGTGATTCCATGCAAAAAGCAACTTTTGCAGGTGGATGTTTCTGGTGTCTTGTGAAACCTTTTGATACTTTTCCTGGTGTTCAGTCAGTAGTCAGTGGATACAGTGGCGGACATGTCGATAATCCATCTTACGAAGAAGTATGTACTAATACAACCGGTCATAGAGAGGCAGTACAAGTCACTTATGATGAATCCCAAATTTCATACCAAGATATATTAAAGGTCTATTTTATGACTTTCGATCCTACAGATGATAAAGGTCAGTTTTATGATCGAGGTGAAAGCTATACGCCGGCAGTCTTCTATCATAACAATCAACAAAAAATTGAAGCATTAGAGTATATTAGAAAGCTCGATGATGCGGGCATATTCGCTCGAAAGATAACAACACCGGTATTACCTTATAAAAATTTCTATGCTGCAGAAAAAGAGCATCAAGATTATTATAAGAAGGCGCCGGGACATTATGAACGTTATCAGGTGGGTTCTGGAAGAAAAGCATTTATTGAAAAGCATTGGGGGAATAAAGATGAAAGATAAAGACTTAAATGAACTTACAGAGATGGAATATTATGTGATTAAAGAAAACGGTACGGAGCCACCATTTCAAAATGAATACTGGAACCATTTTGATAAAGGACTCTATGTCGATAAACTGAGTGGTAAACCGCTTTTTACTTCTGAAGACAAGTTTGATTCATCTTGCGGCTGGCCGAGTTTTTCTAAGGCAATTTCTGATGATGAGATCATTGAACTCGTTGATAAATCTCATGGTATGACACGTACAGAAGTAAGGAGTGATGCAAGTGACAGCCATCTTGGCCATGTTTTCAATGATGGTCCAGCTGACAAAGGTGGGTTAAGATACTGTATCAACTCTGCAAGCATCCAGTTTATACCTTACGATAAACTTGAAGCTTTAGGATATACACAATATCTATCTTTGTTCAATAACAAATAAATAGGAGTGGTATTATGTTTAAGAAATTGTTTGGTAAAGGGAGTCAGCCTGAGAAGAACATAGAGATCGTCGCCCCTATTGCAGGGAGTTTTATAGCAATCGAAGATATACCAGACCCGGTCTTTGCTCAGAAGATGATGGGTGAAGGTTTTGGTATCAGACCGTCTAATGGTCTGGTCGTTGCCCCTGTGGATGGTGAAATTATCAATGTATTCCCAACGAAACATGCCATTGGTATAAAGGCCAACAATGGTGTAGAACTGTTAATCCATGTTGGTCTTGAGACTGTTACAATGAAGGGTGACGGTTTTAATGCATTAGTTACCCAAGGAGATCAAGTGACTAAAGGTGATGCACTGCTTGAATTTGATATCAAAAAAATTGAAGAACAAGCGTCATCTATTATATCTCCAGTAATTATCACAAATTCAGATACTTTGAAATCTATTACTACAGATGCACCCGAATTGCTGATTCAAGGCGAAACTGTTGTTCTGTCTGTCGAGACAAATTAATGGTAAGGTCTTCATTTTATCATTTTGTTTTGACTGAGCGAGGTGCGGGCAATGAGTTTGGTCAGTTTGCCGAAGCGGTGTTCCTGGATTTAATGTTTCCAAAAGATGAAAGTGATTATAATCAGCTATCAACATATATCGAAGAGTATGGAACAGCAGGCATGTCCTTATCAACATATGATCGTTTATATGAGAAATATTTAGAATGGTTAAAATTTTAGCACGTATCTTATATGATACGTGCTTTATTCATATATTTTTTATATACTAAAATAATAATCAATAGTATATGGATGTGAAAATATGAAAGACAATAACAAGAATGACAAATCTTCAAACGAAAATGTTGAGAGAAACTATGTGATATCTCCATTTAAATTTATCATGATGCTTTTATCAACTATTATAATTACAGCAGCTGTAACAGCATTTGCGATACTTAGTGGCAACGAGAAGATTATAAGCGATGATACGCAAAAAAGATCGGAGTTTGTAAAGTTATATGCCGTATATGATACGTTAAATAAAAAGTATTATAAGAAGGTGGAAAAAGATAAACTGATCGATGGTGCGATCAAAGGAATGGTCAGTGGACTTGACGATCCATATAGTGAATATATGACGAGTGCTGAACAAAATGATTTTACGGAATCAATGCAAGGAGATTTTCAGGGGATAGGAACTGAGATTGAAGAGAAAGATAACAAAATTATAATCAGCAGTCCGATCAAGGGTGCCCCGGCTCAGAAGGCTGGAGTTAAATCTGGTGATATTATCATGGCGGTTGATGATAAATCTGTAGAAGGAAAGTCGACACAAGATGTAGTTAAACTTGTCAGAGGCAAGAAAGGGACGGTTGTCACACTAACGCTAAAAAGGGGAGATGCTGAACCTTTCAATGTTAAAATTACGCGTGATAAAATACATATGAACAGTATTGAATATACTTTCAAAAAGGATGGTACAGGGGTTATTACCGTAATGAAATTCCAGGAAGGCACCGCTGATGAATTTACCGATGCACTTAAATCCCTACGTGATAAAGGAATGAAGCAAGTTGTAATTGATTTGAGAGATAATCCAGGAGGCTATTTAGATGAAGCAGCAAAGATGGCCGAAACTTATTTAGAAAAAGGTAAGGTTATTGTTCAGATGGAAGATGTATCGGGTAATAAAGAATTATTGAAAGCTTCCAAAGATGAAGACGCACTTACAAAGAATCTTCCTACAGTTATTCTCTTAAATGAAGGATCGGCGAGTGCATCAGAAGTCTTCGCAGCGGCGTTGAAAGATAATGGTAAAGCGAAGATTGTTGGTCATCAATCATTTGGAAAAGGAATCGTACAGACGACATCGACATTTAAAGATAATTCAATGATTAAATATACTGAACAGAAGTGGTTGACACCAAATAGTACATGGATCCATAAAAAAGGAATTACTCCAGATATTAAAGTTGATCTTCCATCTTATGTGCATGGTCAGGTGCTCGATGCGGATGAAGTGCTCACACTAAATGTGAAAAGCACGAAAGTAAAATCCATGGAGATGGGCCTTAAAGCATTAGGGTTTGATCCTGGTAAAGTTGATAATACATTTGATGAATCTACTTTGTATGCCGTCCAGAGCTTTCAAATGGAAAATAATCTTACTGTAGATGGCATAATGACGGGTAAGACTACCGATAAATTTATGACGCAGCTTGCAAAAAAGATTGAAAATGATGATGTACAGCTTAAAAGAGCGATACAAGAAGCAAAGAAAAAATAGGAGGTTGTCTAATTGAAGATTGCATTTACTGGTGGAGGAACAATTGGGCATGTTGCCGTTAATATGGCACTCATTCCTGAAGCGGAAAAAGAAGGAGTGAGCTGTCTTTATATCGGATCAAAAAATGGAATAGAAGCGGAGGTCATAAAAGAGCAGTTTCCTCAAATTAAATATTATGCGATTTCGAGCGGAAAATTACGCAGATATTTTTCGGTTGAAAATGTCAAGGATGTATTTAAAGTTCAAAAAGGTGTATTAGATGCTTTAAGGATACTTAAGAAGGAAAAACCGGATATCATCTTTTCTAAAGGTGGATTTGTAGCTGTCCCTGTTACAATTGCAGCAAAGATTTTGAATATAAGAACAATAATCCATGAATCTGATGTTACACCTGGTCTTGCCAATAAGATTGCACTCAAATTTGCTGACAGAATGTACACGACATTTAAAAAGACGCTGGACTATATCCCCGCTGAACGCGGAGATCATGTCGGTAGTATCATCAGAACCGATCTCTTTGAGGGGGATATTAAAGAAGGATATGCCATCACGCAATTGAATGAACATAAGCCTGTTGTAATGATAATGGGAGGTTCATTAGGTTCTAAGAAAATCAACGATGTGATATTTGAAAACCTAGATATGCTGCTTGAGAATTATCAGCTCATACATCTTGTAGGTAAAGGAAACTCCAATGATATTTCAAGGCAAGGATATTATCAGACAGAATATGCAGGTGAAGAACTGAATCATCTGTTCAAGATTACAAACTATGTTATTTCAAGAGCGGGTTCAAATGCTATCTTTGAATTTCTTGCATTAAAGAAGCCTATGATCTTAGTGCCACTTGGTAAAGATCAAAGTAGAGGAGACCAAATTGAAAATGCTGCTCAGTTTGAAAATCAGGGTTATGCTACGGTCATACAGGAAGAAGAATTCACGCTGAATAATTTAATGGATAAGCTGGAATATTTAAATGAACATCAACATGAATTACAGCAAAATATGAGTTCACAAAAATCATTATATACAGCTCATGATCTATTGATGAAAATAATAGCAGATGCTAGTTAAGGAGTAGGATTATGTCTCAGGCGAAAAGGATTTTGTTGATATTAATATTTAGTTTTATCTTTGGAATGATAGCATTTTTCCATGAATCACGCATTGGAAAATGGATTGATAATGAGGCCTATGAATTCATATATTCTTCAGAAAGTTTCATTACGACTACAATTATGCTCGGATTCACAAAGATCGGTGAAGTTTGGTCTATGATTCTGCTGTCTTTACTCCTAGTATGTTATCTTTTGCTTAAAAGGTTAAAAATAGATGCACTTTTCTTCGCATTATCTATGATCTTGTCTGGCGTGCTCAATCCTCTGCTGAAAAATATCTTCGATAGAGAAAGGCCGACATTATTGCGTCTTATAGATATTACAGGATTTAGTTTTCCTAGTGGTCATGCTATGGGATCTTGTGCGTTTTTCGGTAGTCTGGCAATCTTGATCAAATACCATTCGAATAGCTCTTTTAAGCCTTACTTTATCGGTATGTGTGTATTTACTATCCTCATGATTTCAAGTAGCAGGGTGTATCTTGGCGTACATTATCCGACTGATATTATTGCAGGGGTAATTGGCGGAGCTGTCTGTATACTATTATCACAATTAATTTTAAATAAAGTAATTGACAATCGTTCTCAATAAGGTATAATAATAAATGAAAATGATTCTCATTTAAATAGAGTTCCCCCTCTGATGAGCATTTTCACCCCCTTTTATGCCCAAAAAGCACCTGACTTGCCCGGTCAGGTGCTTTTTTATTGTTCATTTCTAAACAATAGCTAACTTTAAACCTTTTGTGGTATTATTTTTTTATAAATTAATGATATGAGGTAATTGAATTGAGCATACATACATTTGAATCACTTGTACTGGAAAATGACAGAATAAAATTAATTCCGATGCAGATTGAGCATGCAAAAGACCTTCATGAAATCAATCACGAATCTATCTGGAGCTACATGCTGTTTCAGGCTACGAATATGGATCTCATGGAGCAATGGGTGATCGATGCAGTCCATCTTAGAGAAACGTTGAAGTCTATTCCTTTTATCGTAGTACTGAAAGCGACGAATGAAGTAGTGGGGTCCACACGCATTAAGGATATTGACTATGAGAATGATGCCTGTGAGATCGGAACGACCTGGTTTGGTGTAAAAGCTCAGAAAACCTTTGTTAATACTGATAGTAAATATTTATTGCTCGAATTCTGTTTCGAGACACTTAATATGGTACGCGTACAGATTAAAGCAGATGAACGTAATGAAAGATCGAATAGAGCGATTGAAAGGCTAGGCTTCCAAAAAGAAGGAGTAATCCGTAAGGAACGCAATTTACATGGTGTCAGAAGAAATTTAATCATTTATTCTGTCATTGATGATGAGTGGCCGGATGTAAAGAAAAAGATCCAGGAGATCCAGAAGAAATATTTAACATAGGAAGTGTCAGGATGAAACGTATTCTAGTAGTTGAAGATGAAGCGAACTTAGCAAGGTTTATTGAGCTAGAGCTTACACATGAGTCTTACGCTGTAACTGTAATGTATGACGGGGAAAGTGGCTTGCAAGAGGCGCTTAGTACTGAATATGACTGTATATTACTCGATATAATGCTGCCTAAACTCAATGGACTTGAAGTTTGCAGAAAACTTAGGAGAGAAAAGGAAACACCTGTAATTATGATTACGGCAAAAGGTGAGACTTATGACAAAGTGATAGGCCTTGATTATGGTGCAGACGATTATATCGTTAAACCATTTGATATTGAAGAATTGCTAGCAAGATTAAGAGCGTTACTGCGCCGCAATAAGAATGAAGATGACAGTGAACATCTGCTCGTTGTAGGAAATCTCCAGATTGATAAGGAGGCGTTTACTGTCTTTTGTGAGCATCAGCTTATCGAGCTGACTAAAACTGAATTTGAACTGCTGAAATTACTTGCGATGAATAAAAGACATGTTATGACAAGAGAAAAAGTGCTTACAGCTATATGGGGCTATGATAATGAGGTAGAAACAAATGTCGTAGATGTCTACATTCGTTATCTGAGGAACAAACTGAAACCATTTGGTCAGGATCAGCTGATAGAAACTGTTCGCGGTGTAGGATATGTCATTCGATGAAAGTATCCCAATCCTTAAGAATTAAATGGATGCTGCTTACAACGACGATTTCATTTATCGTTTTCATGCTCTTCAGCTTCTTGATTATTTATCTGATCGGTGTTTATCAGAAGGAGCAGGAAGCTGAAATAGCAAAAAGAAGCTTGTCTGATATATCAGTGATTATGGCTACTAAAAATATTGCGGAATTGAAGATTGATGATCTTAGTAGATCTTTATCTTCGAGAGATACGTTTGTTTATTTTAATAGGCAAGGAGAACAGCTTTTCAGTATATCAGGTCAATCTGCGGAGAAGGTGGATATCGCATTCAATCCGACAACTAAGATAATATCTAAAGACGAAGTACATCAAGGCAAGAATTATATCGTTATGTATTCACCACTTAACAATGCCAACTTTCATGGTTATGTTGTATTAGTACACTCATTAAAAAACCATGACGATGTCATTGAATTCTTAATCATTATCAGCAGCTTCTCGAGTTTAACCGCCCTATTTTTAACGGCTATGCTCAGCTATGTGTTCTCTGGTCAGATTACGAAACCTATTCGTATGATTGCTGAACAGATGAAAAGGATAAAAAGAGATGGCTTTCAAAACAAACTCGCTTTTTCCACTCAATATCATGAAACAAATGATCTTATTGAAACTTTCAATGAGATGATGACGCAGCTAGAACAGTCATTCAACCAGCAAAAACAGTTTGTAGAAGACGCATCACATGAACTTAGAACCCCCTTACAGATTATCAATGGTCATCTTAATCTGATAAAGAGATGGGGTAAGAATAAGCCGGAAGTTCTTGAAGAATCCTTATCGATATCTATTGAAGAAATGGCTAGAATCAATAAGCTTGTTGAAGAACTGTTGATTTTATCGAAAGATTTGTCTCTAATTGAGTCTTCGCCGCAAGAAGTAATTGATATTAACGACGAAATAAAGTCAAGAATTAATGCCTTCTCACAATTAAAATCTGAATATATCTTTGATTTCCATAGTTCAGAAAAATCAATCCGACTGACAATTAATCGATTTCATTTTGAACAGATATTAACGATATTTTTAGATAATGCGATTAAATATGATCAGAAAAACAAACATATCATTGTTAGAACAACAAAAAAAAATAAGTTTGCACAAATCGAAATCATAGATTATGGCATCGGTATTCCTGAAGAAGACCTACAGAATATTTTTGACAGGTTTTATCGTGTAGATAAATCGCGCGCACGCTCTAAAGGTGGAAATGGTCTTGGTCTGTCAATTGCAAAGAAATTGATTGAGACTTATTCAGGTACAGTTTCTATTGAAAGTGAATTACATGTCTATACAAAAGTTAAGATACAGCTACCCATACGCTCATAATATTTCACAAAGTTATGTTTTACCTCTTTAATTTCATACTTTGCTTTGTTAAAATGAAAATGTAAACGTTTTATAAAAAATGGAGGGTGGAACCATGACAAAAGGTAAGAACCTAGAAGAAGCACCTCCTAGATTTGGTACAAATTTAGGAATACTTCTCGAAATGTTCGATCAATATCAAAATGATCCTTCATCAGTCTCTGATGAACTACAAGAACTGTTTTCTAATATTCAGAGGGGTAGTACAGGGCATTCTGGAATGGGTAGTACAGACGCAGACATCGTTAAGAGATTGATGCGCCTTATCGATAATATCAGACAGTATGGGCATCTGAAAGCTGATATTTATCCATTATATAAACCGAAGCGTGATCAGCATATCAAGCTTTCTATAGAAGATTTCGGACTTTCTGAAGAAGTATTAAAGCAATTACCTGCGTCTCTTGTTTCTGAGCATTATGGAGAAAGATTGAACAATGCTTTTGAAGCAATTACTGAAATGCAGCAGACTTATCAAGGTCCGATTGCTTATGAAGTTTCTCATATCAACAATAGTGAAGAACGCGAGTGGCTGAAAACCACGATTGAAAGTAAGGTAAAAAGAGACTTCAGTAAAGAAGAGAAAGTTGAATTGCTTAAAAGCGTCGCGCGTGTAGAAGGCTTTGAAAAGTATATCCATAAGAATTTCGTCGGTGCAAAACGTTTCTCTATTGAAGGGGTAGATGCGCTTGTGCCAATGCTTGAGAATGTTATAAAGTTTGCCAGTGAAAATAACATTCAGGACATTGAAATAGGGATGGCACATCGTGGCCGATTAAACGTTCTGACACATATCCTTGAAAAGCCATACGAAATGATGCTGTCAGAATTTATGCATACTGATCCGATGAAGTTCCTTCCTAAAGATGGTTCACTAGTTGTCACAAAAGGATGGACTGGGGATGTTAAATACCATCTAGGTGGTATAAAAACAACAACACGCTTTGGTAAAACGCAGACGATTTCTTTAGCGAACAATCCATCTCATCTTGAAATAGTAGCGCCCGTTGTACTAGGGAAGACAAGAGCGGTACAGGAAGTTACGGATGGAGTCAATGAACCAAAACAAGATTTTAATAAAGCACTTGCGGTGTTAATACATGGTGATGCAGCATTTCCAGGTCAAGGTATCAATTTTGAAAGTATGAACTTAAGTAATCTTAAGGGGTATTCAGTTGGAGGATCACTACATATCATTACAAATAACCGTGTAGGTTTTACAACAGAATCCTATGATTCACGTTCTACTACATATGCCACAGATGTCGCTAAAGGTTATGATTTGCCGATCATTCATGTAAATGCCGATGATCTTGAGGCATGTATTGAAGCGATTGAAGTTGCGATGGCTTATCGACAGAAGTTCAATAAGGATTTCGTTATCGATCTTGTAGGTTACAGACGATATGGACACAATGAAATGGATGAACCTACAGTGACAAATCCGATGCTGTATAAAGAAGTTAAAGGTCATCCGAGTATAGAGATTTTATATGGTAAGTCACTGGTCGAAGCTTCTGTAATTACTGAGGATGAAATGAATGCAATCTTTGAAGATGTGGCTTCTAGACTTCGTTCAGCACATGATGCAATAGATAAATCTTCAGTCAATAACGACAGCGAAATGAAAATGCCGGACGCTGTTGAAGCTGGATACGAAAAATTAGATACAGGTGTCGCATTAGAAAAATTAAAACAATTAAATGATGACATGCTATCTACTCCAGAACAGTTTAGTGTATTCAATAAACTGCAAAAGATTTTAGAAAGACGTAATGATCCATTTACGAAAGATGGTCTTGTTGATTGGGGGCATGCTGAACTTTTAGCTTACGGAACAATTATTCAAGATGGTAATCCAGTTCGACATACTGGTCAGGATGCTGAACGTGGAACATTTGCACACCGTCATGCAGTACTCCATGATGTTAAGAACGGTGATAAGTATATTCCTTTACAACATATTGAAGGTGCCCAAAGTTCATTCGATATTCACAACTCACCGTTATCAGAAGCGGCCGTTGTTGGATTTGAATATGGATATAACCTGCAAAACAATAAAGCTTTAACGGTTTGGGAAGCGCAGTATGGCGACTTTGCTAATATGGCGCAAATGATCTTTGATAATTTCATTAGTAGTGCCGAAGCAAAATGGGGAGAGAAAAGTGGACTTACGTTATTGCTGCCACATGCATATGAAGGACAAGGTCCAGAGCACTCTTCTGCTAGATTGGAGCGATTCTTACAATTAGCTGCTGAACACAACTGGACAGTTGCGAATCTATCGAGCACGGCAAACTATTTCCATTTATTAAGACGTCAAGCTCAATATTTAGGAACAGACAGAATGCGTCCTCTTGTAATTATGAGTCCAAAAAGCTTGTTACGTAATAATTTTGTTTCTGATACGATTGAGAAGTTCACTGAAGGCGGCTTTAAAGCGATTATTTCTAGTGAATACAAGAAGACAAAAGTTAAGAAATTATTGATTGCAAGTGGTAAGGTTGCTGTGGACCTTATGACAGAGCTTACTAAAAATCCAAATGACGAAGTTCATGTCATTCGCCTTGAGCAGATTTATCCGTTCCCAGAACAAGATATTAAGGCGATTATAGATGATCTAAAAGGATTAACAGAAATCGGTTTCGTACAGGAAGAACCGAAGAATCAAGGTTCATGGCATTATATTTATCCATTATTAAATAACATTAAGCCTGCTAAGGTAAAATTATCATATTATGGGCGACCACATCGTGCAGCACCAGCTGAAGGTGATAATGAAATTCATAAAATCGTACAATCAAAACTTATTAGCGAAGCGTTAAACATTTAAGGGGGAAATTAAATTGGCTGAAATCAGAGTTCCAGAATTAGCAGAATCAATTACAGAAGGTACGATCTCGACTTGGTTCAAACAAGTTGGAGATAGTGTTGAAAAAGGCGAAAATATCGTAGAACTTGAAACAGATAAAGTGAATGTTGAAGTTATCTCAGAAGAAGCGGGGGTTGTTACAGAGCTTAAAGCTGCTGAAGGTGATACAGTTGAAGTAGGTTCAGTTATTGCAATTGTTGAAGCTGGGGGAACACAAAAAGCTACCAATGATGCATCTCAGCAAGAAACATCAGCACCTGAAGAGCCGTCAGACCATAAAGAAGTAAAGTCTGAGGAGGAAGCTGGAGCTGTTGATAGTTCATCCGAACGCATCGTAGCTACACCGTCTGCACGACGCTATGCACGTGAAAATGGTATCGATTTAAGTGATGTAAATAGTAAGGATCCACGAGGACTTATTCGTTCGCATGATGTTAAAAATTCACAATCAGCACCTTCTCAATCAGCAGCGGAACAAAAACCAGAGGCACCAAAACAAACGGCATCTAATCCGGAGAAACCCGTAATAAGAGAAAAGATGTCTCGTCGTCGTCAGACTATCGCAAAGAAATTGTTGGAAGTATCTAACAATACTGCGATGTTAACGACCTTCAACGAAGTAGATATGACGAATGTTATGGAACTTCGTAAGCGCAAAAAAGATAAGTTTCAGGAAGGTCATAATGGAACGCGTCTAGGATTTATGTCATTCTTTACGAAAGCTGTTGTAGCAGCACTTAAGAAATATCCTGCTGTAAATGCTGAAATTGATGGAGATGACTTAATCTTAAAGCAATTCTATGATATTGGTGTCGCTGTTTCTACTGAAGAAGGATTAGTAGTACCCGTCGTTCGTGATTGTGATAAGAAGAACTTCGCTGAAATAGAAGGAAGTATCTATGATCTTGCCGTCAAAGCGAGAGATAAGAAACTATCCTTAGATGATATGATGGGTGGTTCATTTACAATCACAAATGGTGGTGTATTCGGTTCATTGATGTCTACGCCAATCATTAACGGAACACAAGCAGCTATTTTAGGAATGCATTCGATTGTTACTCGACCTGTTGCAATTGATAAAGAACGTATGGAAAATCGTCCGATGATGTATATCGCATTAAGCTACGATCATAGAATCATCGACGGTAAAGAAGCTGTTGGATTCTTAAAGACAATAAAAGAGCTGATCGAAAGCCCTGAAGATTTATTGCTTGAAAGCTAATATTGATTTACGTTCGTCCACTATACATTGTATAATATGTATAGTGGACTTATTTTTTTTTGGAGGTTTATATGCAGACGAATGGATTACATCATGTTACGGTCATTACGCATGATATACAGCGATTTTATACATTCTACAATAAGGTGCTTGGACTTAAACTACTTAAGGAAACTGAGAATATAGAAAATACGGCGATGAAAAACTTATATTTCGGTGACAATAAGGGAAATGCAGGAACATTACTGTCTGTAATAGAAGTTGCGAACCCTTTATCTATTAAATATACAACTGATGAAATTTATGCCTATTCACTCAGAGTACCAACGGACTATAGCCTCTATGTATTTAAACTCCGTTTTGATGAAATGAATATCAAGTATGATACCGTTATTAAGTTAAATGGCAGGCATGCATTACCATTTTACGACTGTGATGGCAGATGCGTATACCTCATTTCTGATGAACATAATAAAGGAATTCCGTTAGGTGAGCCTGATGATGACAGTAATGTAGATGCAATTCATCAAATTCTTGGTTTAGGACCAGTTCTGATTAATGTTTCAGAACAATTGTTAACATCCAGTATACTGACACAAGTATTAGACTTAAAGCACACATCTAGTTATCAGCTAGCAGCACATGGTAATGGTGTTCAAGTGTTTACTTCAGGTGATGGAGGTAGTGGTGGAGAAATCCATGTCGTCCAAGGTGCTGTATCAAAAAAGAAACACTCAGCGAATATTGAGCAGGTTGGATTGTCAGTAACCGAAGAAGTATTGTCTGAATATAAGAAACGACTGGAATCCATTAATATCGCACATTCAGAGATTAGTGATCGTAAATTTTATAAGACACTCTTCTTTAAAGATCCATGCGGAATTGTATTTGAATTAAGTACAAAGCCTGACTTTAATTTGTAAGCTGTAAATAGAATGAATTTTATCATAAAAGGAGAATGAATATGTTACATGAAGAATGGCATAATAAAGAAGCGATTAAGCACGTTGAAGTAATAAATGTAGATGCAAAAAAATATAAAGTGAGTGATATGCTGACTATCGGAAAAGTTTATGATGTTGTCAATGAAACAGAAGAGTATTATCATATTAGAGATAATAGTGGTAAGATAGGCGGCTACTATAAAGATTACTTTAAGGAAGTATAGTAATACAGACAGATAATAGAGGTGATACAGCTGATTAATTTATTTGTACTGCAATATTCAGGTATAGTACAGTCCCGTTTAATAAAAGGATACAATATAGTATAATAGAGGATGCAAATCCTCTATTTTTTATTGGATAATTTGAAAGGATGAATATGATGATTAAATATCAAAATAGTGATACGAGTATAAAAGAAGATACATTAACGATGTTGAAGCTGAAGAAAAATGTACTGTTAAAAGGTCCGACAGGATCAGGTAAAACAAAGTTAGCTGAAACTTTAGGGAATGAATTAAATTTAAAGATGAATAGCATTAACTGTTCTGTCGATCTGGATGCAGAAAGCTTATTAGGATATAAGACCATTGAAAATATAGATGGAGAAAGCCAAATCATCTTTGTTGATGGGCCAGTGCTTGAAGCGATGCGAGAAGGTAATATTCTTTATATCGACGAAATCAACATGGCAAAACCTGAAACATTACCGATTTTAAATGGTGTTCTTGATTACCGTAAGACGATTACGAATCCTTTTACAGGGGAAGTGATTACAGCTCATGAAAACTTTAAGGTTATCGCTGCGATTAATGTCGGTTATGTAGGGACATTACCGATGAACGAAGCATTGAAAAATCGATTTGTTGTGATAGATATGGATTATATTTCTGGTGACATATTAAAAGCTGTGATCAAAGAGCAGACATTACTTCAAAATGAGCAGTTAATCGATCAGATTATAAAGTTTAACCATGATTTAATTACAATGGCGAGCCAAGGTCAAATTAGTGAAGAAGCGAGCTCAATACGTGCGTTACTAGATTTTTGTGATCTAACGACGGTGATGCCAGTCGAGCGTGCAGCAAAACGAGCTATCATTGACAAATTAGATGATGAGCGAGAACAGAATGCGATTCAAAATGCACTGGAACTGAATTTCTAATGAGTGAAAAGTTTATACTTTTTAATGATGAAGTTGTTGATCCTTCATTAATTATGACATTAACAGACCTTGCGCAATTGTTGCTCGAAGATAATGAAGTGAAAGTTGGTTTTCAGAAATTTGCCTATTATGATCTGGTTGAAAATACGATTAATGTATCATTTAAATGGAAACATCGTAAAGAAGATGAAGTTATAAAATTATTAAAGAGTGACTGTATACTATATGCCTATGGATTTCAATATATAGCACTTGATGCTGTAAAAGAGATTATCGAAGAAGATGTACAGTATCCATCATTATTTCAGCAGTTATTCATGATGATTGAAGAATACCGATTGATGCACCTTATCAGACAAAGTCGCCCATTTACAAATAAATTCTTTGATGTACGTGTAAAAGAAAAAGTGAAAGATAATGAGGGGCAGATTGATTTTTATAGAACAAAGGCAATGCCTACGGATGAATTATTTTTACAAGTTGAGCATGCATTACTTATGGAAAATGCATTGTCATTTACATCATACTATAAGCCTGAAACTGAACTTGCTATGCAGCTCGCATTGCAAGATGCATTTACACTTAAGGATACATATGACAGTATGAATCTTGCAAATAGAGTTTATTATATATTAGAGCAGGTCATCCATCAGGATATGCTCAATGAATATTATCATATCCCTAAAAATGCCTTTATGAATGCACGTGCCTATAAGAAGGCCAATATGGATAAAGCGCATCAGGATGTTGATGATATGGAAGCTTCTGAGCATGTTCAGACGAAACAAAAAGATATAAAGACAGAGAACGGTGCTTATCTGGAAACAGAAGTGACAGAAGGATCAAACAGTAACAATATTAAAGAGAATGACAGGCAAGGGGATGCAAGTGATGACATCACAGAGATGTTGATGGCTAAAGGAAAAGCATCGCCTCCTCAAGTAGATGCTCACGGTAATGATATTAGTGAGTATGTCGGAGAAGAGAATAAATATACTGAAATTATATGGAAAAACAGCGAACAGAATGAGTCTAGCAGATTGACATACAATTTGTACAAAGATGAAGTAAACAAAGAAATAAAATCTTTAGTAAATGTGATTAATAAAAGTATTGAGCATGAACAGACATCTGCCCGTATGAATTTAAGCAAAGGGAAGCTAAGTCGCAAACTTACTAACTGGTTCCTGGATGATAAAAGACGTGTATTCTATAAAGAAGATCAGGCGTCCTACAAACTCGATGCTACATTTATGCTGCTTGTTGATGCTTCTTACAGCATGGAAGATAAAATGGTAGAAACGATGAAAGGGATTGTGTTATTTCATGAGACACTCATGCAGCTTATGATAAATCATGAAATTATTGCATTCAGTGAAGATGGATTTGAAGCGGATCAATATAGTCAACCGAATTATTTTGAACATATCATTCCTTATGAACATGCATTAAATGATAGTTACTCAGCAAATATTGTCAGTTTTAAAAATGGAGAAGATAATCGAGATGGACTTGCAATTAGGGTTGCTGGCCAGATGCTGAAGCAAAGAAATGAAAAACAGAAGTTTTTAATTGTATTTTCAGATGGTGAGCCATCTGCATTTGATTATGAATCGAATGGAATTATTGATACACACGATGCCGTTGTTGCTCTCAGAAAAGAAAATATATATGTCATCAATATATTTTTGAGTCAGTCAGTTATAGATGATAATACACGTGCAACTGTACGTAATATCTATAATGATTACTGTATTTTTGTTGAAGGAGTGGAAAAATTACCGAGCATCATTCAGCCATTACTAAAAACGTTATTACTGCAAAGCATGAAACAATTTTGAAATATTCAGAAAATATAAAAATTTGCTTGTTTTCAACGGTTTAAAGTGTTATTATAATTTTTATTAATCGATAGGAGGTATTATATGAATAAGAACACTTGGATTGTGGGTTTTATGCTATTTGCAATATTTTTTGGCGCAGGAAACTTAATCTTCCCTCCAAATTTAGGTTTTTCTAGCGGACAGTTCTTCTGGCCAGCTATATTAGGTTTCGTGATAACTGGAGTAGGATTACCTTTATTGGGTATTATTGTAGGATCTTTAGATGAGGGTGGGTATAAAGGTGCATTAAATAAGATTAATCCCACATTCGGTGTCATCTTTTTAGTTGCAATTTATTTAACGATTGGTCCGCTATTTGCAATTCCTCGTACGGGTGCTACTTCTTACGAGATGGCAATTGTACCATTTTTAGATAAACCATCAGCTTTGTCTTTATTTATTTTCACTTTAATCTATTTTGGAATCACTTTATGGTTATCGATTAACCCTTCTAAGATGGTGGATAGAATCGGTTCTATATTAACACCATTATTGCTGGTTTCAATTATTGCATTAGTTATTAAAGGGTTTATGTTACTGTCTGGTGAATCTCCAGTAACCGCTGATAGCAGTATTTATACTGATAATTCGCATAGTTTCTTCAGCGGGTTTACAAATGGGTATAATACAATGGATGCCATTGCGGCAATTGCGTTCAGTGTAATCGTTATTTCAGCGATCAAAGGGAAGGGTATCACAAAGGAAACAGGATTATTTAAACAGACTGTTTTTTCAGGAATTATAGCTGCGATTGCATTAGGATTTATCTATGTTTCATTAGGATGGATAGGCAGTCATTATCATTTAACACAGGATGAGCTATCAACTATTTCTAATAACAAGCTTGATTTAGGAACTTATCTATTAACACATGTAGCAAATGCAACATATGGTACTTTCGGGAAACTATTGATCGGTGTTATCGTCTCACTTGCATGTTTAACGACATCTACAGGTTTAGTTGTAGCTGTATCAGAATATTTCCATGAAATATTCCCAAGAATATCCTATAAAATGTATGCAGTTGTATTTACCCTGTTTAGCTTAGTTTTAGCAAATCAAGGTTTAAGTTCAGTAATCGCGATGAGTATTCCTGTCTTATTGGTACTATATCCAATTGCGATGACACTTTTACTGACAATGCTCTTAGCTAAGTTTATTCCGACTCCACAGCTTGCAATGCAGATTCCAATCTTTATCGTGACGATTATTGCAATCCTATCTGTACTACAAAGTCAGTTCCAGATTGCACCATTTATGGATCATTTACCGCTTAAAGGGGAATCGATGGAATGGTTATTATTTGCAATTGTAGGTTATGTGATCGGCCTTTTAATTGGTAAGGATAAAGAAAAAATTGTATATTCATAACAAAACCAGAGATTAATATCTCTGGTTTTGTTCTTGTTGTAGTTGTAGAAGCTGTGTTTTTAAATCCTGTTCCATCTTGCTGAGCTCTATTTCGGCATTACGTCGTTTTTCTTTTCCTTCTGCCTGTATATGCATTGTTTCACGAATAGTATCGACTATATTTTGCTGTGTTATCTTTAATGTTTCTAATTCAACGATACCACGCTCATTTTCTTCAGCAGTACGAATGGTATTCATCTTTAACATCTCTGAATTTTTAAGCAGGAGTTCATTTGTTGTATTTGTAACTTGCTGCTGTGCTTTAGAAGCCTTTTGCTGATGAAGCAGACTCATTGCAATAGCCATCTGATTCTTCCATAACGGAATACTTGTGAGAATTGAACTTTGAATCTTCTCGGCCAAAGTTTGGTTAACATCTTGTATCATACGGATTTGAGGCGCAGATTGCAGTGTAATTTGTCTGGATAGTTTAAGGTCATAGATTCTTTTATCGAGTCTGTTGACATAATGTCGCATATCACTAACTTCCTGGACAATCATCTGATCATTTGCGTGCATCGCTTTTTGTTCAAGTTCAGGTAGCAGTTTATTATTGATTTCATCTCTCTTTTCTTCTGCTGCGATAATGAACATGTCAATCGCTTCAAAATATGCCTTATTCTGATCGTATAGCTGATCCAGCATATGTATATCGCGCATCAATACATTCTTTGAGTTATCGAGTTCTACAGAAATTCTGTCAATCTGGCTCGCTACAGATTGATATCTTGAAATAAGTTCATTTACAGATTTTGATACACGTTTAAATAATCGTTTCACCTTACTCTTATCGATATTCTGTATTTCATCTGGATCAACTTCTTTAAGCTTCTTCATAAGCTGTTCCAGGTTACTGCCGATAGAACCAATATCTTTTCTTTGAACCTCATCTAATATTTGATGTGAGAACTGTGATAATTTCTGTTGCGCGTTTGCACCATAAAGAAGGAGCTTTTCATTATCTAATGGTACAAGCTGATTTTTAATTTGATTGATTTGTTCGCGTTTTTCAATAGACATCTCACTATTATCAAAAGTCGATGTAATACTGTCTTGTTGTTCAGGAATTATTTCTTTCTGCATTTCGAATGGGTTGCTTACAAGTTCATCTGTTAATTTTTTATCGCTCATGGTTATTTCCTCTCTTCTTCATGGTGAACTCTATTTTTGAATTGAATTGGAGCCTTCTCTTTATGCTCAATCTGTGGTTGCTTTTGGCTAAATAATTGTTTAGTTGTATAGTTATCTGCTAGATTAATTTCAACTCTCATCGTTTCATAATTTTCTTTATTAAGTGCACGTAGATCAGCCTGTAATGTACGCTTTAGTTCATCTAACGTCAGTTTTGCATGATCTAACAGTTGCTGATCTTCTTTTGTTTTATGAGGCATTCTTGATAAATAAAGATATTCATTCAATAGATTAACCGTATTATCGAGATGTGAGAAAAAAAAGCTATCAACATTAAAAAACTTTGATGGAGCCTTCTGAACATTCTTAAAAATAACGCGTGCCAGCTTATTTATCTCATTAACATTTTTTAGTTCACTTAATGAACGGACTTTCTTGTATTGAGCTAACAGGTGTTTAATTTTTGGTGCTGCAATTTTTAACTGTTTTTTAACGTACTTATAGTCATTTTTTGATAGGCCGATGTCTTTAAGGTAAGTATGCGCTGCTTTTTGCTGTACAGGTAAAAATGTCATGATATAAGATCCTAACATTATTAAAGTATCAATCCACATTTCAAATTGAAATATGTTCATTGAGATTATACCGGTAATAATCGCAACGGGTATAGCTAAAATAGCACCTAATATATAGGAGGTATTATATTTCATCTGATCAATCCTTGTCATTTATTTAAGCGTTGTAAACCTATTGAATGGCTGAGGCGATATTTCTTCTGATGTATATGACTCCACCTTAGACATAGGAGACGCACCGCGTATTACGGCCTGTTCAAATTGTGATAATGTTTCATTGCCAGTAGCATAGATTTCTACATGCTCATCCACGTTTTGTACAGTGCCAGTAATGTGATATTGTAGCGCTAGTCTTTCGGTAAAATATCGAAATCCAACACCCTGAACTTTGCCGAAAACTTTAATATGCAATGTTTTCATTAATGTCACCCCTTATTCATTATTATAATTAAGAATACACAAAAATCCTAATAAATCGCATTAGTAATAGCATTTGCTTGAACTTTTCTATGATGACATTCATAATATATTGAAGAGGTGAATGCCATGTATGAAGTCATTACTATTCGAACAGAATATGAAGGATGGTGGCTGTTTGATGATTTATGGGACTATGTGACAGAACTTAATAGATTTAGTACGTTAGAAGAGACAGAGATATATTATAATGAGCAACTCAATAAGCTAAGAAAAAAATTTAAAAATGAGCTTGTTGGAAAGTATAATATTCATGCATTTTATAATAACTGTGAATTGATTTACTGTGAAGATTGTGATGATGATATTCAAATCTTTCATAGTCTGATCGTCTTTAAAGATAAGCAGGTCATCACGATGGAGCTTTAATATTACAATAGAGTAAAAATTGTAAAAAGTTAAAATATACAGTTTATTGTATTGCATATATAGATTGTGTATCTTATAATATTATATAAGCAATAGGGTTATTCCATATTACAAAGTAAATGTAAGAAGATGTACAAGAAATACAATGCACATGTTTATTTTGTAATATGTGAATAATCACATATTGAATTATATAGTGTGGAGGTTTCTTATTATGAAACAAGGTACAGTTAAATGGTTTAACGCAGAAAAAGGATTTGGATTCATCGAGATCGAAGGGGAAAATGATGTATTCGTACATTTCTCAGCAATCAATCAAGAAGGATACAAATCATTAGAAGAAGGACAAGCAGTGGAATTCGAAGTTGTTGAAGGCGACCGCGGACCACAAGCTGCAAACGTTGTTAAATTATAATTTTAATGCAATAAATTATATATGAACGTTAATATCAACCCCCGACTAATTGTTGGGGGTTGATATTTTTTATTATAAAAAATAATTATAATAATGTTATGTAAACCTTAAATGTATTTAAAAAAACCCCCAAGAATTACAAAGGGGGGTTAATAAATTTCGTTTGCAATCAGATGTTCTAAAGATTGCCTTTTTATTACTTCTCGTACGTTATCTTTAGTGACAAAGACTACTGCTGGCTTTAACATCTGATTATAATTAGAGCTCATACTATAATGGTACGCACCTGTAGCTTTAACCACTAGCAAATCACCACGTTTAATTGACGAGGGGAGCATTATATTGCGCATAATAATGTCTCCAGATTCGCATAATTTACCGGCGACGGTTACTTCTTTATTGTGTATTTCATATCGATCTGCAAGTAGTAATTCATATTTCGCGTTATACAATGCTGTGCGAATATGATCACTCATACCACCGTCTATGGATACATAACAGTTTGTATCAGGAATCTCTTTGACAGTACCAACCTCATAGACTGTAATACCAGCTTCACCAACGATTGAACGCCCAGGTTCTAATGATATTTCTGGTACAGGATAGGAATGTTTCTTACATTCATTTTTTAGTGTTTCGGCTATCCTTTTAATGCCTTCTTCGATAGGGTAGCTGATATCTTCTGAAGTATATTTGATGCTGAAACCACCACCAATATTTAAAATATCAATGTCAATTTTGTGTTGTGTCAGCCAGTTTATGACCAGTTCAATTGTCTTGATTGTGCCTGTAGACTCAAATATTTGTGATCCGATGTGGAAATGAACACCTTTGAATTCGATGTGAGGCGCAGCTTCAATTTGTCTTACACCTTCTATTGCGAGTCCATGTCTGATACTTAAGCCAAATTTGCTATCTTCCTGGCCGGTCTGAATAAATTCGTGCGTGTGAGCTTCAACACCAGGATTGATGCGCAGTACTGCTTTTACAGTTTGACCTAATGAATGCGCAATATCATTGATGCGTTCAATTTCATCAAGACTATCGATAACAAAATACTCAACACCTGACTCGATCGCGTATTTAATTTCTCGATCCGTTTTATTGTTTCCATGAAAATGCATTTTTGAAGCAGAAACTTTAGACTTAAGTGCTGTATACAATTCTCCTTCGCTAACCACATCAAGTCCCATATCCTCTTCGTGCATCAAATTAAATAATTGCACAGATGTAAAAGCTTTAGAGGCATATGAAATCGTATAATTTAATCCAGAAGCTTTTAATGCATGATGAAATCTTCTGCACTGATTGCGTATCTCATCCTCATCGTAAATAAATAATGGTGTACCATATTGTTCAGCGATTTGTCGAATATTATGGTCGTTAATAGTAAGTTGATTATTAATATATGTCAATGTCATTGATATACTCCTTTATTAGTGATTGATGGTTCAAGGCGCTGAGTTGTTCTGAATTTGCTCCGATGCCCTTAAAGGTAAATTCATCGATACGAATCTCATTACTATACAATATTACTTCATCTTCAGCTTCTACTGTATTATCTACTTCTACAAACATATGACTCATCATCAAAGCGCGAATAGGGTAACGTCTCCCCTTGATAATGCAGTCATGCTTACTTCTCGTCCTCAATATGCCATCTCCATAACCGATGTCTACTACAGCGAGCTTTGTTTCTTTTTCTGCTGTAAAAGCGAAGCTGTATCCTGCAGATTCTCCCTTTGATATATTTCTTACTTGAATTACATTTGCACTAACAGTTAATGATTGGTGCGTAACGGATTCATCTAATGATGCATAGGGTCTGCTCCCATACAGGATGATGCCAATTCTGACATGTGTGTGTTCATCAAATATCTTATCTCGTATAAAACTTGCGCTATTTTGACTATGGATCATTTCAAAAGTATGATACCTAGAAATCCATTTCAGCCCTTTTAACCAGGCTTCTTTTTCAATTTCGTATTCTATAACATCAAATTCATCGGCATAGCCGAAATGGGTCCATATCCCGTTAATATTCATCTGTAAATGAACAGGTAACTGATTATTGTCATCAATTACAGCTTTCATTTCCTCAAATGTTTTAAACCCTGAGCGATGGAGAAGATTTTCATATTCGAGATGTACTGATATCCCGTCTAATTCAGACTGATACCTATGATAGAAAGCTAAAGAAGGTAGCGTCATTTGAATATTATATTGTCTTAAGTCATTGAATCGAGTAACTGGATTCATCAAAAATATAGTAGCTTCTGGTGCTATTTTTCTTATGAGAATTGCTTCATTTAAATTGGTTGTACTAAAAGTTGTAATACCAGCTTGTAGAAATGCATCTATTGCAAATTCCAGTCCATAATGATAGGCATTGTTCTTTACGACGGCCATTACAGGAGTATTATCTATCACGGATTTCACATTTTCTATAAACTTAGTACGATCTACAGTCCATCGCGCAGTCATTGTAACCCCTCAAATCTGTTAAAAATTGCTTCCAGAACGTCAATCCCATATATCAATGCGGATTCATCAAAGTTGAACGTCGACGTATGAAGACCTGTAACAAAATGTTTATCTTCGTTTCTGCACCCTAAAAATGCGAAGGTGCTTGGTATGACTTTTCCGTAGAAAGAGAAATCTTCTCCAAATAAATAAGGTTCTTCTTTTTCTATTCTATTGATTTTACTATCAATCAAAGCTTCGCTCATGAATGCATATGCTGACTCGTTATTTATCGTTGGAGGATACCCTTCCGCAAATTTAACTTCTATTGTACAACCGGTAATTACCTGAGCAGAGTTTGCAATATGCTCCATCTGTTGTTTGATAACTGCTAGGTTGTCCATATCGTATGTTCTGATTGTACCTTCTAAATAACCATTACTAGGCACTGTATTGATTGCTTCACCCGCATGTAATTTCCCAATATGAATGATATTCGACTTTAAACCTGGAAGATGATAATGCTGTATTTGAGAGAGTTGATTGAGTATCATCGTCAAGGCTTCAGCAGTCGAATGTCCTTGTTCCTTGTTCGCAACATGACTCGATGTGCCATTAATAAAGAAACGATATTCAGTAGCGCTGGCAGTTAATGCACCAGGTCTGCTTAGTAATGTACCTTCATCGTTATCAGGCTGCATATGTAATCCGAATATATATGAAGGTTGAATTTCAAATTGATATGCATCCAGTAGATGATGAGCGCCAGCACCTGACTCTTCAGATGGCTGAAATATAAAGTAAACAGTTGAACTTAAAGGTATAATGTCATGGCTTTGTTTAATGCGTCGTATTAATGCGAGTAGCATTGTCGTATGACCATCGTGTCCACAAGCATGCATTACTCCATCACGTTGAGAACGGTAGGGCACATCATTTTCTTCCTGAATTGGCAGGGCATCAATATCAGCTCTAAAAGCAATTGAAGATGTTCCTGTACCTTTAATATAAGCAACACAACCAGTACCTAGGGGAGAATCATAAGCGATTCCCATTTTATCAAGTTCTGATTTGATTAATTCTGTTGTTTTGTATTCTTCAAATCCTAATTCTGGATACATATGCAATGTGCGTCTAATATGTGTAATATAATCTAATTCCATTGTTTCACCTCATAAAATTTAAAGCTAATTGTGACAAGCACAATTAGCTTCCTGCTATTTCTTTAACTGTCTTAATGCCTGTACAATCTCAATCTTACTGCCTTCTACTTCATGAGCTTGCTTAATTACTCTAGCAGGTGTCCCAGCTACAACACTACCAGCAGGGACATCTTCAGTGACGATCGCTCCAGCTGCTACAACTGCACCTTTGCCGACACATACACCTTCTAGTACAACAGCATTTGCCCCGATAAGTACATCGTCTTCTATGATCACTGGTTGTGCACTTGGAGGTTCAATTACGCCAGCAAGTACTGCACCTGCACCTACATGAACATTCTTACCAGTTGTTGCACGACCACCAAGTGTGGCATTCATATCGATCATTGTTCCTTCGCCTACGACAGCACCGATATTAATTGTTGCACCCATCATAATAACTGCATTATCATGAATAACTGCATGTTCACGGATGAAAGCTCCAGGTTCAATTCTAGCATTAACTTTTGTCTGATCAATCAATGGAATTGCTGAGTTTCTTCTGTCATATTCAATTTCAAAATCAGTCACAAGTGTTTCATTGTTTTCATAGAACTTTTCCCACTCTGACAGTTCTGTGAAGAGTGTTTTTGATGTCTCACATCCGAATACTTTCATATTCTCCGGAAAAGTTACATCTGAAAAGTTTCCATTTAGATAAACTTTAATTGGTGTCTTTTTTTCTGAGTCACTAATGTATTGTATAATTTCCTGTGCTGTAAATTCCTGCATTATTATGCTCCTTTATTATAAATTTTCAAATGTGTAATAGCCTTTTTCTTTCTGAATTAATTTCTCTGCAACATCGATACTTCCATTGGCGAATATATCTTTACTTAATGCCTGATGGGTAATCTGAATTGTTTCGTCATGTCCTGCAAATAATATTTCATGTTCGCCGACAATCGTACCCCCACGTACAACACTGATGCCAATATCATCTTTATTACGTGGGGTATGAATGTCTGTGCGATCATAGATGGGGTTTAATGAACGTTCTGAAGTAATTGCATCTAACAGTTTAACGAGTGTCCCGCTTGGCGCATCAACCTTTTTATTATGATGACGTTCAATCAGTTCGATATCCATATTTGTTAACAACGGTACTGCATATTTAACGAGTTCCGTGAGTACATGGACACCGTAACTCATATTTGCACTGAAAAATACAGGAGAGTGCACACTTTTTAATTCTAGCAGCTCGATAATTGATTCTTTTTCTCCCGTTGTAGCCATAACAATAGGGATATCGACATCACTTTTTAATAATGGAATAGATAAGGCTGGATTAGAAAAGTCTATGATAACATCAGCTTCTGGAAGCATTTCTAATTTGTCTAATGTATAGACAGGGTAGGGTGCTGACTTTTTTTTACTTAATATTATACCTGCTATTTCATGTCCTCTCTTCTCAGCTAGATGTGCCACACGTTCATTCATAGCTCCGTAACCATTTAAAATAATCTTCATGAAAGATCACTTCCTTTAGCAATACGATTATATACTTCAATCAGCTGTTTTGTATCTTGTTCTAGCATTGGAACTAAAGGTAATCGTAATTCACCATTCGCATAACCGATATAAGCGACCAATGCTTTGATTGGTATAGGATTTACGTCTACAGATAATGGATTTATGAGAGGGAGTAGGTTGTTGAACTGACGCTCAGCTTCATGGCGATTAACCTGATATGTTCGGTAAATATCACTGAACTCTGCTGGTATCGCATTTGCAATAACTGAAATCACGCCATCACCACCCGCTTCATAAAATGGCAGGACAGCATCATCATTGCCACTATATAATGCAAAGTCATCGGGGACTACAGATTTTAGTGCTTTCATATAGTTTATATCACCTGTCGCATCTTTTATACCGTATATATAAGGATGCTCTGCCAGGGCTGCAACAGTTTCCTGCTCTATCGTCATATTGGTTCTGGCAGGTACATTATAGAGTAATACCGGTAGTTCTACAGCATCTGCAATTGTAGTGAAATGTGCGAGAAGACCACGCTGATTTGTTTTATTATAGTAAGGGGTAATTAGCATGATGCTATCAACGCCTAAAGCTTTGGCCTTTAATGAATGTTCAATTGTTGCCTGAGTATTGTTTGTTCCTGTGCCAGCAATTACAGGAACTCTGCCATGTGCAACGCGCACCGCTATTTCAATCGTTTTGAGTTTTTCATCTTCTGTTAATGTAGAACCTTCACCAGTTGTTCCATTAATTATCAATGCTTCAACATTGTTGTTGATAAGAAAATTTAAATGATCTTCAAATAAGTTGTAATCTATCGTCTGTCCGTTGAATGGTGTGGTTACTGCAACACCTGTTCCTTTAAAGTGTATGTTCATTATATCGCTCCTTAGAATCATCGATTTAATTGGTGCGTATGGATCTGTTCTAAAATTTGAACCGCATTTAGTGCTGCACCTTTTAGAAGGTTATCGGCAGTGCACCAGATATGGAAGGAATTTTCTAATGAGTTATCTCTTCTGATTCGTCCTACATAAACATGATCAGTTCCTGTCGCTGTAATCGCCATTGGGTATTCATTGTCCGGTGGATTATCTATAAGCACGACTGAATCGTCATTTTCGAAGAGCTGTTTTATTTCTTCAACTGTAGCTTCTTTATCAAGTGTGACATTGATTGCGACAGAATGACTATCCTGAACTGGGATTCTGACACAAGTTGCTGTTACCTTTACATCTTGTAATCCAAGAATCTTCTTCGTCTCATCAATCATCTTCTGTTCTTCCTTTGTGTATCCATTGTCTAAAAATACATCGATATGAGGTAAAGCATTGTTATAGATAGGGTGGGGATAGTTTGTCGGTGCAATGCCTTGTGCGCCATTTTTAAGGTCGTTGATACCTGCAGCACCGCTTCCTGACACAGCTTGATAAGTTGTGTAGGTAACGCGTCTAATACCATATTTATCTTGCAGTGGTTTAAGTGGTACGACAGACTGAATCGTAGAACAGTTCGGATTAGCGATAATTTTACGCTTGAGTTTGGGTGAATTGACTTCAGGAACAATGAGGTCGATATCCTCATGCATTCTAAAAGCACTTGAATTATCGATTACGATGCTGCCGGCAGATTCAAAGATTGGTGAAAAGCGTTCACTTGTAGCACCTCCTGCACTCATAAGGACAAAATCAAATTTCTGAACTGCTTCTTCTTCGTTTAAAGCTCTTACTGTATACGTTTTACCTTGATATTCTATAGATTTACCGGCTGAACGCGGAGATGAATATAATACGAGTTCATTAAACGGAATCTGTTTTCTTTCTAAAACTTCAAGCATTTTTTGTCCGACTAAACCTGTAGCACCTACAACTGCAATTTTATACATAATTGACTCTCCTTAATTTTATATATTAAATACTTTACATAATGACTGTACTGCATGTTCACCGTTTTCTTTATCTATAACATATGAAATCGATATTTCACTTGTTGTTACCTGATAGAAGGGGATTTCATTATGAATCAATGATTTAAATACCTTTGATGCCACTCCGCTCATATCTCTCATACCTGAACCGATGACAGAAAGCTTCGCATACGTTGAACGCGACTGATGGCTGATAGCCGGGTAGTTTGTACTTAATCTATTAAAAATACGTTCAATCTGTAACTTATCTGTGTCTTTCATTGTGAATGAAATTTGAAGGCCATCTAAGTTTACGATTTGAGATATCATATCGATATTGACTTCTTCTTGTTCTAACTCATCAAATAATTGATTTAATAATTTTGTGTCATTCATAGGGTAACTTAGCGTCACATACTCCATATCATTATCTAGAGCGACACCAGTCACTGCTTTTTTCTCGAGTATTTGGTCTTTTGGCATAATCCAGGTTCCTCTCTCATCTGATAAAGTTTTTCCGAGATAGATCGGAATATTATGATTTTTAGCAATTTCAACACTTCTTGTCTCAAGCACCCCAGCTCCGAGAGAGGAGAGTTCCATCATCTCTTCAAAGCTTAACTCATCTATATGTCTTGTCTCAGGATAGATACGTGGGTCTGTTCCAAAGACACCTGTAACGTCTGTATAAATTTCACAAGGAGCGCTTAACGCTGCTGCCAGTGCTACCGCTGTAGTATCACTACCGCCACGGCCGAGCGTGGTGATTTCATCCTGTTCATTTATACCTTGAAACCCTGCGATAATGATGACGTCATATGATTTGAAATTTTCAATGAGTTTCTGATCATTAATTTCAGTAATCTTACTTTTAAGATAATGTCCTTTCGTGCGAATACCCGCCTGACTACCGGTCATTGCAATAGATGCAACGTGGAGATCATGCAATATGATCGATAAGTATGAGATGGTCTGCTGTTCTCCAGTAGTAAGCAGCATCGCTAATGCACTTTCTTTCGGTGTACGAGAGATTGAACTAACATTTCTCATGAGGTCATCTGTAGTTTTTCCCATTGCAGAAACGACGACAACTAGTTTTTCATTATTTTCTGTGCGTTCCTTTAAGTAATTAGCGACTGTGCTAATCTTATCGAAATCACTAACTGACGTCCCTCCAAACTTTAGTATCCGAATATTTGATTGAGTTAATTGATTATGCAATTAAAATCCTCCTATGGCATCTGCAACAAAAAAACAAGCCCGGATATGCTCCGGACTTGTTAACGTTTATATACAAGCGATGCACTCCATTATAGTAATATAATGACAGATTCTTAGCTCTTAACCTGTGAATCCAACACTATGTATGCTGCAACATAATATAGTGTTTCGGCATCGCACCCTTTCCATAACTTATTGCAGTAGGGTAGTTATGTACTCATGATTGATGCGCCTCATCTGTTTCTTTATTAAGTTATGAATATAATCATACAAAAAGTATTCTGAATTGTAAAGTATTTTTAGAAAATTATTTTAATACGCCTTGTTCCTTTAAGTATTCTTCATAAGTAACCTCTTTTGAGAGACCACCAGTGACATTTAAGTCGATGACACGGTTGGCGATTGTATTGATGAATTCAAAGTCATGTGAAGTAAAGATGATTGAGCCTTTAAATGCTTTAAGGCCATCGTTTACTGCAGTAATACTTTCTAAGTCCAGATGGTTTGTCGGTTCATCTAATAATAATACGTTCGCACTCGATAACATCATCTTGCTTAACATACAACGTACTTTCTCTCCACCTGATAATACCGTTGCTTTCTTACGGACTTCTTCACCTGAGAAAAGCATACGTCCCAGGAAACCACGTAAGAATGTTTCAGTTTGTTCTTCTGGTGGAGCATACTGACGTAACCATTCTACAAGGTCAATATTTTTACCGTCAAAGTATTCAGAGTTATCTTTCGGTAAATACGTCTGACTTGTAGTTACACCCCATTTATAAGTGCCTTCATCAGGCTCCATTTCTCCAGCTAAGATTTTAAGTAATGTTGTCTTAGCGATCTCTGAATCACCAACAAGCACAGCTTTATCATTCGGATTCATTGTGAATGAGATATTATCTAAGACCTTAACGCCATCAATGGATTTTGATAATCCTTGCACTTGAAGCAGCTCATTACCAATTTCACGTTCGGGTTTAAAGTTAACAAACGGGTACTTACGACTTGATGGCTGAATGTCGTCAAGTTCAATTTTTTCAAGCATCTTTTTACGGCTCGTTGCTTGCTTAGATTTTGATGCATTTGCTGAGAAACGTGCAACGAAGTCCTGAAGTTCTTTAATTTTTTCTTCTTTCTTCTTGTTTGAATCCTGTAACATTTGTTGTGCAAGCTGACTCGACTGATACCAGAAGTCATAGTTACCAACATAGATTTTAATCTTACCGTAGTCAAGATCAGCAATATGCGTACATACGTTGTTCAAGAAGTGACGGTCATGGGATACTACGATTACAGTGTTTTCAAAGTTGATTAAAAATTCTTCTAACCAGCTGATGGCAGGGATATCAAGACCGTTCGTCGGCTCATCCAGTAATAATACATCAGGTTCGCCAAATAGGGCCTGAGCTAATAGCACTTTGATCTTCTGATTGTTTTCAAGCTCTGACATTTTCTTTTCGTGTAACTCATCTTTAATACCGAGTCCAGAGAGTAATACTTGTGCATCACTTTCTGCAGTCCAGCCACCCATTTCACCAAATTCACCTTCAAGTTCAGCTGCGCGCATACCATCTTCATCGGAAAAGTCAGGTTTCATGTAGATTTCATCTTTTTCCTTCATTACATTCCATAATCTTTCATTTCCACGAAGTACGACGTCTAATACGCGTTCATCTTCATAGGCAAAGTGATCCTGTTTTAAAACAGATAAACGCTCATCTTTTCCTAATGAAACGTGGCCCGTCTGCGAATCGATCTCACCAGATAGGATTTTTAAAAAAGTTGATTTTCCGGCACCATTCGCACCGATTAATCCATAGCAGTTGCCTGGAGTGAATTTAATGTTTACATCTTCGAATAACTTTCTATCTCCGAAACGTAAACTAACATTAGATACTTGTAACATGTATGATCTCCTTTATAATTATTTCGCGTAAATTATACCATATATGGATAACAAATTTGCATTCCACATTCAATAATAGCATGCTTTACAGTACATTTATACATTAACAGACTATATTTTAATTATGTGTTATAATAAGTAATTGATAAAGGCAGAGCCTTAAAGGAGAGACATATGGAACAAAAACAATTATCAGGAAGTATCGACTTCCTTCGTGTAGACCGTCTAGAAGGATCTACTTATTATTTATTAGGACCAAACAGCGAAGAAGTAAAGCTCAATGCATCTGAAGTATTAGAGGATGATGAGCTGGAAATCGGCGAAGATTATTCATTTTTCGTTTATCCAGGTCGTACTGGCGATTTATTTGCAACACAAAACATACCTGATATCTCAACCGATCGTTATGACTGGGTAAAGGTTATCAAAAAAGACCGTGATGGTGTAACCGTAGATATCGGTATACCGCGTGAAATTGTTATTCCGTGGGAAGATCTTCCAAAATTAAAAGAAGTGTGGCCAGAGGCAGGGGATGAAGTTTTTGCATGTCTCAGAGTGGATAGAAATGATCAATTATACGGTCGTCTTGCAAGTGAAACAATTGTAGATACGATGTACACCGCGGCACCTGAAACACTACTTCATACAACGATTACAGCACATCCTTATCGCCTCTTACGTGTCGGCACATTTTTACTGTCAAAAGAAGGGTACAAAATCTTCGTGCATGAATCAGAGCGACGTAGCGAACCACGTCTTGGTGAAGCTGTTGAAGTACGTATCATTGGTCATAAAGAAGACGGGACATTAAATGGCTCATTTTTACCACTTGCGCATGAACGTATGGATGATGATTCCGAAATGATTTTAACGATGCTGAACGAGTATGGTGGGGAGCTTCCATTTTCTGATAAATCAGATCCCGAAGCAATCAAAGACGTATTTAATATGAGTAAAGGGAGCTTTAAACGCGCAATCGGCAGATTATACAAGAGTAAGCGCATCACTATTGAACCCGATAAAATTAAATTAAATCAATAAAAAAACGGCTGAATTGAAGTGCACCCCTAAAGTTGAACCTTAAAATTCAACTTTAGGGGTGTTTATTTTGAATAAAAAGCATGATCTTGATTTTAAATTAAAACTAATCAAAGAATATAAAGAAGGAAATATTGGTTATGATTCATTAAGTAACAAATATGATATCGATCCTTCACAGCTAAAAACATGGACTTACCAATTTGATACCTTCGGTATTGACGGCCTTATATCCAGTATGACCAGAAAGAAATATTCAACAGATGAAAAATTAAGAATCATTCAGTATAGAATTACTAATCAACTTTCATATAAAGAAACTGCTAGAATCTTTGAGATTACTAATCCTACTTTAATAGCTCAGTGGCAGATGAAATACAATCAATATGGTATCCTAGGTTTAGAATCAAAACCGAAGGGTCGTGCGTCTAAAACTATGAAAAATAAAAAGGTTGATAACACTAGTTTAAACGAAAGTGAACGACAAGAATTAATACGCTTACGTGAGGAAAACAGGAGATTAGAAATCGCAATTGCTCTCGAAAAAAAGTTACAATCCTTAGCTCGAAAAAATCAAACGAAGAAATAGTAGCTGCTATTATTGAGTTAAGGAATGAATCTAACTATAAGTTAAAAGAAATATTATCAGTAGCTATGATAGCGAAAAGTGTATACCATTATTGGAAATTACGACTTAGTGTCACTAAACATAAAGACAATTATTTAATTACTTTGATTAAAGAAATCATTAACAAACATAAAAATAGGATAGGTTATCGTACAGTAACCGACGAACTAAGAGAGTTAGGTTTTGTAGTTAACCATAAAAAAGTTCTTAGAATAATGAGAGAAAATAATTTACTTTGTACAAAGTTTAAATATAGAAATAGAACATATAAGTCGTACAAAGGGAGAGTTGGCAAAACAGCTAAGAATAAATTGAATCGTAGATTCATAACTAATCGCCCATATCAAAAATTACTTACTGATGTAACACAATTCAACATTAAAAATGGAACTAAGCTATATCTGTCAACAATTTTTGATGTATGTTCGAAGGAGATTATTTCTTATTCAATTAGTAAGCGTCCAACATTGGAATTCGTTATGGAATTATTGTTAAAAGCAATTAATGTAATTCCAGACCTTCCCTATAGAACTACAATCCATTCCGATCAAGGGTGGCAATATCAGCATAAATCTTGGGTACAAACTTTGAAAAAGAATAGAATTATTCAAAGCATGTCTAGAAAAGGTAATTGTCTTGATAATTCTCCGATGGAGAATTTCTTTGGTATTTTAAAACAAGAAATGTTTTATGGAGAAACATTTGATTCTTATGATGAACTAGAAGAGGAGATTATTGACTATATGGAGTATTATAATTTAGTCAGAAAGAAGAGAAAATTAAAAAGCAAGACTCCTGTAGAATACAGAAATCTTGCTTTAATGAAAGTAGCTTAATAAAAAGTTCAACTTTTTGGGTTCACTACAAATCAGCCGTTTTTTTATTGCAACGACCATCCTTGGTCATTGTGATAAATCATTAATTTGCTCATACCACCGTCAATCGTAATGTTTTCACCTGTTATAAATGCCGCTTCTTCTGAACATAGAAATTTGACCATTTCCGCAATATCTTCAGGTTTGCCAACACGACCTGCAGGGTGCTGGTACGCATTTGCACCTTTATAGATTGTATTTGTAGTGTCAATCCACCCCGGACTGATAGCATTTACACTCGCAATGCCGCTTAAACTCACTGCTAATGCATGGGTAAGCGCATGAATACCGCCTTTTGCTGCGCTGTAACTTTCAGTCTGAGCTTGACTCATCATTGCACGAGTAGAGCTGATATTTACAATTGATGCACCTTCACTTAAATGAGGTTTCAGTAACTTCACAAGGTAGAATGGGGCAGTTACACCGACTGAAAGCGCATGTTGAAATTCTTCATATGTACAATCATCAATACCTTTCATGACTGGTAATGCGTTATTAATAATAATATCTACTTTTTGGTAGTGTGTTATTACTTTCGATACAAATGCTTCCAGCACCTTCTCATCAGCGATATCACCGTGATAAAAACTTCCTTCCTGTATATCGATGCCACATACAATTGCGCCATTTTTTTCAAAACTTTCTTTAACACATTTACCGATACCACTCTGATCACCAGTAATCACAACTACTTTTTGTTTAGACATTACATATCAGTCCTTTATTAATTTTCAATTTCTTCTGTTAGTTTTTCAAGTTCATCAACGAGACTTCCGATATAAGCAATCGTTTCTTTAAGTGGGGCATCGGTAGTTAAATCGATGTTGACCATTTTGGCAAGCTCTACAGGAGTTTTAGAGCCACCAGCCTTTAATACCTCAGTCCAAGCTTCTACAGCAGGTTGTCCTTCTTCTAATATTCGTTTAGACATAAGTGTCGCAATCGTTAGTCCTGCAGAATACGTATAGGGATATAATCCCATATAATAGTGGGGTTGACGCATCCATGTCAGTTCCGCACCTTCAGTAATTTCTACAGCATCTCCCCAGAAATCTGAAATGACGTTACGCTTTATTTCATTAAGAAGTGGGGCAGTAAGCGATTCACCTGCATCTACGCGATTATAGACTTCACGTTGATATGCCGCTTCTAACAAGTGTGTCACAAAATTGTGATAGTACGTTCTAGAAATAATCGATGCAATTACCCAGCGTTTAAATCTAGGATCATCCGATTCTTTTAATAAGTGATTTGCCATAAGCATCTCATTCATCGTACTCGGGGCTTCAACAAAATACAGTGAGCAGTTAGCATCAAATATATTCTGGTTATTATTCGCATAGTTAAAATGACCAGCATGTCCTAATTCATGTGCTAACACAAATACTTCAGTCATTTTAGACGTCCAAGAAATTAAGATAAATGGATTGGTAGCATATGGACTTGCACAAAAAGCGCCAGTAGATTTCCCTTTATTCTGTACAAAATCAATATAGCGTTTGTCATAAGAATCGTTCACGAGCTGCATATATTCTTCGCCCATTACAGAGAGTGCTTTCTTAATGTAATCACGTGATTCTTCTACTGTAATATCTGGTTCAGATGACTCATCCAATGAAATCTTCAAATCTTCAAATTTCATTGTTTCAAGTTTATTTGCTTTTTGTATCAGTTTTGCATAACGACGCATATGTGGAGCAAGTTCTTTCGTTATTAAATCAATTTGGCGATTGTATAGATCACGTGACACTTCCTGATCGTGTAACAGGAAGTCAATGACTGAATCATATCCTCTTAATTCAGATTCAATCTTTTCCTGCTTCACTTGTGTATCATAAGTCTTTGCTGTAGTGTGCTCGTACCTTCTCAAAGTATCTGAGAAAGCTTTAAAGGCGTTGCGTCTAACTTCTGTATCATTATCAACTTCTAGTTCACCTTCGAACGAAACATAACTCATCGGTATCGTCTTACCGTGTGCTTCAAATGTACCGAAATCGATATCCTGCATCTTAGTCGTATCATATAAATTATAAGGAGCATTAAACACTGGAGAGAACGATGCTAGAGCCTTTTCAACCTCTGGATGTAATTCATATGGTTTCGCTTTAATTAATTTTTCAAAGAAACGACTATATGGCAGGGTATCTTTCAAAGTTATAAGCTCTGATTCTTCTTTTGCTATAAGTTCCGAATTTAAAAATGTAAGCTCGCTTGCAATCTTACCGTAACTTGAAGAAAATTTGCTGTATAGTTTTCCAGCATCAGGGTTAGTCTGATCTGTACTGAACTGTAAGTTTGCATAATTTCCTAAAGTGTCTAATGCGATATTAAGCTCTGCATATGTATCTAACGCTTCATGGATTATGTCTGTGTTGTTTAAATTACCTTTATATTTCTTGTTGAATTCACGTGCATTTTCTACTGCTTGTTCTAACGCTTGATAAAACGAAGCATCATCTTTAAACAGGGGAGATAAGTCCCATGTTTCTGACGCATTAACTTCACTTCTTGATGGTAATCCCATAAATCATCTTCCTTTCATTTTTAAATCAACACCTCCATTGTACTACTATTCTAATAATTTAGAAAGTTCGTTTATTTATAATTTTATGTTATATCTAGCATCAAATTGGATATAATACTAAAAGTATTAAATAAATGATAAAGGAGTGACTGGATGTTCACAGTAGGAGATATTAGTTTTTATGAAATCCCAAACTTTTTATTGATTTCGATTGTAGGAATGGTTGTTATTTCAATATTATTTGGATTGTTGATGGGAAGATTTATTTTCGCACCGGTTCTAACGTTTTTAGCTTTAGCGATTTCTGCGTTTATTTTACCTAATTTTTATGCCATCAAATATCAGCCATTGTTAGGATATGCTGCATTTCTGTCTGTGATCGCATTAATTTTAAGTATTATTTTCTGGTATGTGACACGCGATCATAGAAAAGCAAAACGCATGAAACAACAAGCATTAGATGAACAGCAACGTTATGATGATATACAGAATCAATCAGAGATGGAATCTATAAAACGTCATGAAAAAGAGCGTTAAACCAGAACGAGTAGGTTCTGGTTTGTCTCTAATCTATAACTTCTGATAATATATATTATGTAAACTAAAATATATAAAAAAGTAATCACTTTAAGTGATTACTTTTTTATACGTTGTTTTATTTGTGCAGCTTTAGTACGCGCACTTGTTAATAGCTGATATGCATTGTATCTAGTTTTATTGATTGGTTTTATAAAGTCACCGACGAGTTCTTCAATCTGTGCGTTAAATCCACGTTTAAAACGATATACACCATAATCTTCGCTGTCTTCATTGAAATCTCCGGACACACCATAGAAATTATAACGGTCATAGCCATGGTCCAGACAATAATTGATCATATACCAATGCATTGCATATGGACCCATGAACTTGTTATATTTTGTGCTGGAACCACCTGAGTAATAATTCACCTCATAATGATTCTGGAAGAACATGCCCGCTGCTAGATTTAGTATTTGTCCATCTGTTTTTCGCAATTCGCTTATTTCAAGCAGCTCTTGTTTTATGTGATCAATATCACGATCTTTCTGCGCAATTTTCGTCAGTTGTTTTTCGCTTTTATTTTCATTTGCCATCATCTGGTCTCGTGACATTTCTGCTTGTGTAAGTTCTTCGGAAAGTTGCTGCATATATTCATCTAAGTCTATATACGCTAATGGTAGTAGTATATTTTCTCCATATGTATCATTGAATCCTTGCATATAGTCATCCGGTCTTGATATAAATCCGGTTCTCTCTTCAGTTTCTCGATAGAGATCAAGAAATAGATTCAGTTCATCCTTATGCAGCATTCGTACTTTTACACCATATTTTTGTGCTTTCTTGATATTGCGCTTTCTTTGGGAATCAAACTGTTTCATCAGAGATTGCGGTGTTTCTCCATGTAAATACATGACACTCATCCAGCGTACTTGCTCATCTGGTGAGTATCCTCTTTTGAATCCTTTGTGCTGATAGCCAAGCTGTTTGAGCTGATGAATAATCTCATCGTTTGCAGCATCGTCCTTTGCATTAACATCCTTGTCATAGCATTTGTAGATCCAATAAGGATCAATCTTTACAAATACTGCCTGATGACGTCTCAAATAATGGTCAAGACCTTTGAAGAAGAAGTCAACCAGTTTCGAATCATGGAAGTCCATCACAGGCCCTCGATTCGAATAGTACTGATAACCTCCAAAGATCGGAATTTTCGAGAAGAGGCTTGCAGCGATGACGCGTTCTCCTTCTTTTACACCAAGCAATACAACGGGATAGCCTTTTCGTTCACGATTCTCTATATTCTCCTTCATTTGAAAATAATGACTCATCGCCTCAGTTTTCCACATATACTGGTCATATTCCTCAACGGTTAATTCTGTAAACTTCATAGATACTGCCTCCAGTAATACTTATTTCTTGATTCGTTTGTATATATTATAGACACTTTTATTGACAGGGAGTTCAAAATCACCGATATACTCAATGACATCGGCATTATAACCTTTTTTAAATTTAATAACACCCGCATCAGGTGCATCCTCATTGAAGATACCGCTAATGCCATAGAAATTATATTTGTCGATACCATGATCTATAGCATAGTTGATCATGTGCCACTGTATTGCATAACTTCCAGAGAAATGTCTGAATTCATTCGAAGACCCTCCGGCATAATAGACTACTTCATGCGGATTTATAAAGTAAAACGCAGCAGCAATCGGTAGTGTGTCACCATGTTTTTCTTTCAGTTGCTGTGCTTCTTTCAGTTTCTCTAAAAGTGCTTGTTTTTGTCTTTCACTATCCGCTAACTTATTTTGTGCCTTTTTATTTTCTGGTTTGCTTTCGATATCAGCTTTGGCTTTGTCTATCGCACGTTCTATTTCTGTAAGCTCTGCTTCCAGCTCGGGAATATAAGTATTAAAGTCAATATAGGCAAGCGGCATCTTCACACGATCTCCAAATTTTTCTAATCTTGAGATATAATATTCATCTCCACGATCTTCGAAATCTTTCTTATCGCTTGTATCCTGCATAAATGAACGGAAAATATGGAGCTCGTCTTTTTCCAGATATCTTACTTTAATACCATTTTTTATGACCTTCTTAGTATTACGCTTCCTAAGACTATCCATATCCTTTATGAGCTGTTCCTTCGTTTTACCTTTTAGGTCCAGGACTGAATGCCATCTGATTTGGTGTATCGGGTGAAACCCAGTTGTAAAGCCGTCATGCTTGAAACCAAGGGATTTCAATGTTTCAAAAATATCATCTGTCTTATATGTTTCGATGATGTCCCCATCGTGATTACGTAACTGGTATGGTATGTAAGGATCTATTCTTAAATTTAACGCTTTATGCTGTTTCATATACTTCTTAAGTTCATTAAAGAAGAACGTTACAAGCTCCCTATTGTGATAATCCATGACAGGACCGCGGTTTGAATAGAAATATTTGAAGATTTTCATTATAGGAACCGATGTAAATAGACCTGCAGCTATGATTTCATTATTCTCATCTTTCACACCGAGCAGATGTGTCTCTATACCTTCTGAAATCTTCAGATCATAGTTTACAGCCATCTGTGTAAAATGACTTGGATGCTGGTCTGTGAAAGCACTGAATGCTTCACGTGTAAGTGTTGTAAATTTCATTTGTTTTCTCCTTCTTTTATCATCTCAAGCATCATATTAACATATTCATACCGTAAAAATCATTTATAATTATAGTTCGGCTCCTTTTAAGACTATTAATTCAATCTTTAATGCACTATCTTTGTGATTTTACGCTGCTCATGATAAAATTCGGTTATATAGCCGGAATTTTAAAAATTCGGTTATATAGCCGGAATTTTAAAAATTCGGTTATATAGCCGGAATTTTGGAGGGGTATTATGCTTTCTATATTTATTATGGACGTTTCAAATAGTACACAGCTGAATAATACGGATGACATCAGTAAAGCTCTTGAAGGGATAACAGAAAGTATCGAACAATGGACGCAATCTCTTAACTTCAGCTATATTAATTACAGAATGGGCGATGAACTTTTTTTTGTTAGTGATTGTACGCATGCGACACTACTGATAGCGTACTATATTAAACTGTTATGGCCCTATAAATCTCAGCCAGTAAAATTTGGTATTGCAGCAGGCAATGAGGAGGTTCCTAAGCGGCATATTGAACATTGGAACAGTAAGCTGACAAAAGCGGCACGTAATAATCTGGATCGCATTAAGAAATCAGATATCAGTGATTTTTATGTTACGATTGAAGCGGCAGATATGTCACTTTATAATGATGTCTTATTCCCTTATCTTACTGAAATTGTCCAAAATCAATCGCTTTTACAGCAAGCGATCTTCCAGCAGTCGCTCTATATCGATACTCAAAAAGAAATTGCTCAGCTGAATAACAAGAGCGTTTCCACCATTTCAGAACATCTGAATAAAGCGCATTATAAGCAGCTCGGACTAATCAAGAAACATTTGACATTTTCTGATGCACAATGCACTATTGAACCTTCGATCATCCAGTCGTTAAAAGGAGGTTTAACATGGCTCTGAAAATAATCATCATGCTGATAGGTACACTCTTCTACCTGCTATCAGGCCCAGTCGTTAAACGTATTTTAACTTTTATGAGTGCGAGTGAAATGAAGACATCCGATAACATCGGATTACTTATAGGCTATATAGAAAGAATGCTGGTTATTTTATTTTTTATACTCGGCGAATATACAGCAATAGGGCTTGTAATAGCAAGCAAATCAATATTACGATTTAATGATCTTAAAGATGACGGTACGCATCATAATCCTGATAAAATCGATAAAAAAAGTGAATATATTTTACTTGGGACGATGCTAAGTCTCCTTATAGGTATCATTAACGGCATCATTTTCAAGCTTGTCTTTATATAATAAAAACCGCACAAGAGTGCGGTTTTTATTATAGTACCTTTACAAATGCTTCTGCAACATCTGTACTGGACTGAGGGTTCTGTCCAGTTACAAACTTACCATCCGTTACGACATTTGATTCAAATGCCTTACCTTTCACAAATCTTGCACCGTTTGTTTCGAGTTCAGTTTGTAAAGCGAACGGAACGTTGTTGTCCAAGTTCATCTGTTGTTCCTCTTCGTTTGTGAATCCAGTTAGTTTGACGCCATCGATCAAGGAACTGCCATCTTTTAGTTTAGCCCCTATAAATGCGCTTGGACCATGACAAACTGAACCGATAACGCGATTATCATCTTTATAGAATGCCAATATATTCTGTAAATCAGGATCTCCTGGCAGATCATACATTGTACCATGGCCTCCTGGTATGAATATGCCGTCATAGTTTTCAAATACGATATCTCTTAATTTCAATGTTTTCCCTAGTTTTTGTACGACGTCCTGGAATTTCTTCGTTTCATCGTTCTTAGTAGAATTGGGATCAAGTGGTACAGCACCACCTTGAATCGAAGCGAAATCCACTTCAATATTATTGCGTTGGAATACTTTGTAAGGCTCTGCAGCCTCACCGAGCCAAAGACCTGTTGGTGTGCCGTCGTTCAAAGTATCATGATTCGTTAAAACCATTAGAACTTTCTTCGCCATAATAAACACTCCCTTTCTTTGATATAAATACATTATAACGAAGAAAGAGAGTGAATAAAAACATTTAACTTAAAGTACAGGACTCATGACATAATGATAGATAAGTTTTTCTGTGTTCAGTAGCGAATCTTTGTGTGTGCGTTCCATCGCATGGCTAGATTCAATACCAGCTCCAAATAGACCATGTTTAACATCGTGACCAGCACTCATTGCAGCACTTGCATCACTACCGTAATATGGATAAATATCTACTTTATAATCAATATTATTGTCTTTGCAAAGATTTACTAAATGTTGTTTCAATTGATAGTGATATGGGCCTGAGCTATCTTTTGCACAGATGGATACCGTATATTCATCAGATGCCTGCCCATCACCTAACGCCCCCATATCAACAGCGATATATTCTACAACTTGTTCCGGAACATTAGAGTTACCACCATAACCGATCTCTTCATTATTTGAGAAATAGAAATGTGTCGTATGCGGCAGTTCAATATTTTCAGCTTTTAAATGACGTAATAACTGAATCAGCATCGCAGCGCTTGCCTTATCGTCTAGATGACGAGATTTTATAAATCCGGATTCAGTAATCTCGCATCTTGGATTAAACGTAATAAAATCTCCGACACTGATACCTAACTGTTCAGTATCTTCCTGAGACTTCACGATTTCATCAATACGCACTTCCATATGATCCTCATCACGTTTGATATCACCTGCGTTACGATAAACATGGACACTTGTCTCATGGAGACAGATCGTTCCTGTATACACTTTATCATTCGCATGGATTTCACAGTACTCCCCTTCAACAGCATTCCACCTGAAACCACCCACCATTGATAAACGTAAGCGGCCGCTCGGTAGAATCTCTTTAACCATCGCACCTAACGTATCAACATGCGCTGTTAAATATTTATGACGTGTATCATCTTTTCCAGGTACAGTAACTAATACCCCACCTTTATTAGTCTGCTGTACATTGTAACCAACCGCTTCTAACGTTTCAGTCACATAGGCAATTGCTTTAAACGCAAAACCTGACGGACCTGGAATATTTACTAAACGCTCAATCTCTTGCATCGTGCTATTAACATCTGGATACATTTTCATTCTCCTTTTCAAATTTACTGATAATTTAATCTTATCTGATAATGAGAGGGAGTACAATATACTAACATTATTTATTTTTATTTTATCAGCGAGGTTCCTTCATGCTGAATAAACTGCCCATCATAAGCATAGCTCCAGAAATAACGATAACAAATACTACTATACTCATCGCATACGGATTCAGATACGTTCCAAGGACGAGCGAGCCATTTGATAACAACTGTGCGCCACTGAACGTGAATGAGCTGAATGTATTATATGTACCACGTTTTTCTTTGGGTATTAGTGTCAGCATTTCAGCACTTTTAATCGGAGCATAAATCATTTCACCGAATGTTGCAGCAAGCACAGCTATGATGATCAGCCACCACATATTTGCTGAAGTGAGCACAGCATATCCTATTGCGTACATCAATAGCCCAAACCCCAGAATCTTACTCAGTTTAAATTTATCTAACCACTTACCGATTAATAAAGAAAATGTAATAACGGTAATTGTATTGACGAGGTTAATCACTGTAAACATTCTGACACCGGTAATTTCAAAGTTGAATAAGTAAACCGTTTCAAAGCTTTTATGAAGCCTTACAGCAACGTAAGTACTTGTCATAAGCTCCACAGTTGCAATGAGCATGGTACCGATTACCATCAATACGAATCGTTTATCTTTAACGACAGTCTGATAGGCAATGAACAGGTCTACAAAGACATTATTATGTTCTTTTTTACGGATAAAGCTGTTTGTTTCTTCAATATATTTCATATATAAGAAACTTAATATCAGTGCCACCATCGCTGAAGCAAAGAATAGCCAGCTTTTATGTTCGCTATAGAATAGCCCGCCCAGGAGTGCTCCGATTGCCAGTGATAAATTTATTAGCCAGTAATCCATACGATATAATAATTTCTTATTTTCATCTGTTGCTGAATCCTGTACAAGTGCACTCATAGAAGGTCTGCGAAATGCACTGAATATGGTAAAGAGTATAAACGTCGTCATAAATAGATAAATCCATGAGTTGACAACGGTTAGCCACATAAATATTAGCGATAATGCTTCAGTAAATGAACCCAATATCAGCATCTTCTTTCTCGGGAATTGGTCGACTAAGTAACCTCCCCATATATTACTGATAAACTGGACAAAGACGATTGATGCTAAAAACAATCCAGCGATTCTTGCATTCAGCTGATCAGTTAAATATAGTGCAATAAATGGTAGTATCGCACTATAAGTACAGCGATTGACAAATGAACCCCACAATCTGAGCTGGATATTAATCGGTAAATCACGAACTTTCATTTTCATTCCCCCTAACTTTATACATATGATAAAGTAGACTTAATGATTTAAAAATGGACAATATTTTATTTTAGTCCACTTTTAGGAGGAGCTATGGAGCAATTATTACTGTCATTCTATAATTTAAAGATTACAGCATTTCATCAATCGTCTGTCAGTGAACAGTTAAAGGTGAGCCAGAAGCATTTATCCAGAAGTTTAAAAAGGTGGCAGGATAGTGGTTATCTAACTTTTAAGAGTGCACGTGGTCGAGGGAATAAAACAACGGTTCAATGGTTCGTGGATATCGATACATTATATTTCAATAAGGTGAATGTAATGCTAACGCGACATCAATTGTCAGATGCTATTCAATATTTAACATGGGACTGGTCTATTCATCATAAACAGATACTGATTACGAAAGCGAATCAATTACTTGGGGTATCTACAGCTGATGCAGATAAATTAGTCGTTAAGAAGCGCTACGCCCCACTCTATTCTCATCCTTTAGAAGTGGTTGATATCAATAGCTCAAATATATTAAGTAATATTTATGACACGCTAATCGCTTATGATAGACATTCGAATCAATATCATTATAAGATAGCACAGCATATCGATTTCTATGATGATCATGCAATGATTTATTTACGGAAGAATGTTTACTTTCATGATGGTACTCAAGTGACTGCTGAAGATATTAAACGATGTCTGAGTCATGCGATAGCGTATCAGGAGACGAAGGTGCTACTAAATCCAATTGTGTCAATTGAAGTGATTAATAAACTTACGCTTAAAGTATACTATCACGATTTCCCGTATTTTAAAGACGTGTTATGTAAGTTAAATCTTGCAATCTATAAGCAGGATAAGCAGCATATTATCGGTACTGGACCATTTTATATCGCAATGAATAATGAATTTCAGACGACTTTAAAATCATTTGATCAGTATTATGGCTATCAATCATATATTGATGAAGTGGAATTAATCTATATACCGAAGCTTAAAGAAAGTAACTTTACGTTAAGTGATAGTGATACGTTCCAGCATATCGAAGTAACGGATGGTTTTTATTATGTCCTGTCACTCGCTCAAAATAAGTTATCTGATCTTCAGAAAGCAACTGTGCATTACTTATTTCAGCAGTCAGTTCATCATCTTAAAGATATACACACAAGTAAAGGAACCCCTTATATTCTGAAAGATCAGCCACTTTCGCTTAAATCATTAAATAAATTAGAAGATCATTTCTCTATAACAATTGTCTATCCGAGCTACATCGAAAAAAAGATGCTCCAGTATAAAAGATATTTAAAGCGATACAATATAGAAACGGTATTAAAACCTATCGATATTATGACTTCCTTTAAAAGTGAAATAACAATTGAGGGGGATATCTATATCCATGGTATGTTCTTTAGTGAAGCGGAATCCTTTGAATACTTTACGATGCTCTATCAAAATAAAACGATGCATCACCATTTATCACAACAATATCCTCTGTTGAGTGATTATTATGCTACATATATCGCAACAGATACTCGTGAGTGGAATGAACTGAATCATGCGATTAATCAGTCGTTATTTGAATCACATACACTCTACCCTATCTTCAACATTACTCAAGAAGTTAAAGTACCAAATAGCATTCATAATGCAAAAGTAACTACTGCTGGATTCTATAACTTTTCAGAGCTTGTGATTAAACGATAAAAAAACTTTCAGGAGACCTGAAAGTTTTTGGTTTTATGAATGGTGATTACTTTTTAAGATTTTCTATTTTCTTCTTAAGTTTGATAACATCCTGTATATCAATGTCAGGATCAAGTAACATCTGTTCTAATTTATATTCTAATAGCTGTAAGTGACTACTATCAGTCGTTTGATATTCTTTCTGTTTTGTGTCATCTGATAATTGTTGTTGTTTTATGACAAATTTATTCTTTGTCGTATTATTTATAAATTGCTCATCATGAGATACAATCAGAAAACTACCAGGATAATTTATTAAAAATCGCTCTAATGCTTGCAATGTAGAAACATCCAGAAAATTTGTCGGTTCATCCAGGATTAACAGATCATAATCACCGAGTATTAACTTTATGATTTGTAGTCTGACACGTTCTCCACCGGATATAAACTTAACAATTTGATTCAATCTAGAATAATCAAATCCTAATGCAGCGAGTACGTTTCTAATAAGTATATCGTCCTGTACTGATGTACTTCGTACATTTTCAAATATACTTTTTTGTTCATCTAACGTCGTTAAATTTTGCGCAAAATAGCCTATTTTTAAATTTGGTTTATAGTAGCCATCTATTTGCTTTTCAATTAATTGTCTAATAAAAGTTGTCTTACCACTCCCGTTCGATCCAGTTATTGCAATTTTATCCCCTTGAACTAGTTTGAAGATGCCAGATTGAAATAACAGGTGATTTCCAACGCTAACGGTAAAATTATCTAAATGAATTAACGTAGCACCAGTATCTTTTAATTTACCTATTGCTTTAATCTTAAATTGTTTGTCACTCAGAGGTTTTTCTACTTTTTCTATTTGTTCAATTCGTTTTTGCAGCACTTTACTTGATTTAGCGATTGCTTTTTCCTGACTGTCATAAGCACCCATTCTTGAGTTGACTTTATAGTCGGAAATACTAATATTCTTCTTTCTTTTTTTAAAGTTTGAGGCATGTTTAATTCTTTCAATTGATTCTTGCTGGAGTTGATTAATTTTCTTTTGATACTGTTCATATTCTTTTAATTGCTGCTCATATTGTTTCTTTTTTTGTTCATCGTAATCATCATAGTTACCGGTATATATATTAAGTTTTTTCTCTTCTATTTCTAATATTTTTTGTACTGTTTGATTGAGTAATGATCTGTCATGACTCACGATTATCATTGTTCCTTGAAATTGGTTGATTTGATTTATGAGCCACTTGATATTGTTCATATCTAAATTAGTGGATGGCTCATCAAGTAACAATAAAGCATTATTGCTATTAAATGCATCAAGTAAGTAACTTTTCGTCTGTTCCCCGCCGGAATGGCTCGTTATTTCTTTTAATTTCGGAACATATTTTGTTTGAAACGGATTAGTTATTACACCTGAATATGATGTATCTATTTGGGCAATCATTTTAAGTAAAGTTGATTTTCCACAACCATTTTTACCGATTAAGCCAATCTTATCTCCTTGGTTAATCTTTAATTGGTCTATTTTGAATAAAGTAGTATCTTTTACTTGCTTATGAATATTTTGAAATTTTAGCATCATGTCATTCTTCCTTTCATCTTTTAATATATGAAAGTCCAAATGATGATATTAAAAAAGGACATAGTAATCCTGTCATCACAAATTATCATATTGTATTCAATATCATCATTTGGATTTATAGAATTACCATGACCTTTTACCTCGTTATCTTAGGTTGCTGTAATTATACCATATTTTTGGTTGCTACAAAACAAATAAAATAGATTTATATTAATGCGTCTTCAATTGCTGTGTCGCAATTTCCAGCATTCTTATATTTAAAGCATATTGTTCAGCAATTAAGTTATATACACCGTCTTCTGATAATACACCAGTCGGGATATCCTGATACGTATCAGATTCATTTGATAAATCTACATCACGCATATACTCTTCGCTACCATAATAGTCTTTTAAGGCATTATAATCTGTGCTATTTGCTTCCAATTGATCTAATAACGCATTCATCTTTTCAACAATTTCACTTGTTTCATTTAATACTTTCTCATAACGGATTACATCTTCTTTCATTGTATGCACCTCATATTGATATATATTAACAATTTATGTCTATTATACGTTTGATGGATGAATAATTCCAGAAAGACGTATTTTTGATTATTCAATTTAATTCTTCCTAGGTTAAAGGTTGACAGCTTTCAATTCTTTCTAAATCTAATTTAGCTTGTCTAATAGTGTAATGCATACTCTTTTTCTTTCATACGTTTCAATTGTTCTTTTTTACCATCGATACGTTTAGCATCATAGTTTCTTTGTCCAATATCAAAGTTTTTATCTACTTCTTTCATAGCTAATATAACTTTTTCTCTTTTATCTAGTGCATTTTTTGTAAGTTCACTATATTTAACTAATTTCATATACATCATCCTCTCTGTATACTATGTATAAATATTGTACATTCAATATAGTAAAATGTAAACTTAACAAATTTTATTAAATATCTATACTATATATTTTATTGATTTGATATAACCTTTTATCATGCTATTTTAGATAGTTATAATTACTACTATGCCTTATGACCAGCGATAAGACCATTGCGCTTCATCGCCGTGCCTTGCTCTGTATAAGATACTGCACGCAAGATGCTATTCTTCCCGAAACGTATCTTTAGCTGGTCTACCGTCTTTTCCAGTCTCTCTTGTTTCTCACGTTCAAACTCATCAACAAAGAGCGATAACTGACGATCTTCCTCACGAATAAAGTTCGTAAGTGAAATATTTACTGTACGATACATACGCTTCTGATCACATAACTGCATCATAAATCCCCATACAACCTGAAAGATATCAGCAGTTAAATTCGTCCCTTCAGATAATGTGTAACTTTTATTTGCTTTCCCTTCATCACTATAGCCAACAGTAAAAGAAATCGTACGTGCAATCATATTGTCAGCACGTAGTCTGAATGTTACTTCTTCAACATGTTCTAACACGACAGCTCGCAGTTCATCGAAACGGTAATCACGCATTAAAATCTGACTTTTATTAATAGAGGGTTTATAAATATGATGTTTCTCTCGAATTAAACTTGAATCGATGCCATTCGCATGTAAATGCAGATCTACTCCGATAATACCGAAATCGCGCTTTAAATAATGATGCGGATAATTAGCAAGCTGCCCAATCGTAAATATCCCCTTTTGATTGAGTTTCTTCTCGGTGCGACGATTAATTCCCCAGAACTTACTTAACGGCTCAATCGACCACATCTTTGCCGGTACATCTTCGTAATGCCACTCAGCAATCAGCAATACCGTCCGGTTGTTTCTTTGACTCCATATCCAATGCAATCTTGCTGAGTAAGACATTATCCCCTATTCCCACGGCACACTGAATTTGCGTCTTATCATAAATTTCATTCTTAATCTTTAAAGCCAATTCATAAGGAGTTTCTGCATATAATTTGTAACTCTTTGTAACATCCATAAAGAATTCATCGATACTATATTGATGGTAATCCTCCGGTGCAACATATTGCAGTGAAATCTCAGCAATTTGACTTGCAACTTTCAGGTAAGTGTTCATCGATGGATTGATAATATAAATATTAGAACGATGAGGTATTTCAAATAAACGTGAACCGGTCTTAATCCCCATCGCTTTCAGCGGTGGTGTAGCAGCAAGTACAACCGACCCCTGACGTTTCGTATCAGCGACAACAGTGAGCTTTGTTGTTATAGGATCAAGTCCTTTCATGATGCAAGAAACACTCGCAAAGAAACTCTTCTGGTCAATACAGAGTACATTTCTTTTCTCGCATAGACTGTAATCATACATATTAAGCACCCTCTTATAATCTTTGATGATATATTTATCATACCAGAACATACGTTCTATTTCAATAAAAATAGAACGTATGTTCTTGTTTTTAGAGATATTAAAACAAAAATAAATAAACGGCAAATATGGAATACAACCCCACATCCGGAACACATGTAATAAACATATAAATCACTCTATTTTCTTTTTAAAACACACGATTCTATTTGTTTCTTCAGATCCTAATTTTTCATGCATTAAAATACTATCTATATTTGTTAACTCACAATCGCTAGCAAATTCAGTACATCCATTCTCTTTAGCAAACTGTTCACAAGCTGTAATAAGTGCTCGTGCTATTCCACGATTTCTATATTCAGGTAAGATAAAAATACCTTCAAGAAAACTTACAGGACTTGTTTCTGTCCCCTCAACATAATCAACACGCAAACTGACATGTGCAAAGCCTACATCCAGATGATTGTCATGATACAGAAATACACGTTGATTATCATGATGGATTAAAGACTTAAATTCATCTATTGAATCTTCATATACATTATCCAGCCATAGTCTTAAAGCAAGGTTGGTTACAGTCTCTACTTTTCTAACCTTAAAGATTGAATCATAAAAACGTCTCCTTGATATCCACAACCCAAACAGCATAATGATCTCCTACGTCCCAGTAATCTTTAAAGAAATATGTAGGTTGACCAAATTTACGCGTCCACGTGGCCATCGCTTTCTTATAACCACAGTCAAAGCAGTACGAATCGACACCCTGCCCTTTCATAAACTGTGTCAAAAGCGCGATAAGTTGACTACCTATTCCTCTACTCTGATAATCAGGATGTATGTATAATGTCCCCATCTCTTTTAATCCATCAACTTTATCTCCGACAAGCTCCTGGATCATTTGATTAGGTGTATAGAACCCAATGATTCCAACAACAACGTCGCCATCCTTAGCGACCATAAACATATCATCTGAACCATTAAAATAACGATTGATATAAGTCATCTTTTTATTAATTTCATTATTAAGGTCTTCATCATCATCAACGCCATTGTTTAAAAATGTATGTGAAATAACATGTTTAAAGTAGTCTTTTAATTGATTAACGTCTTTGTATTGTAATTGTTCATATGAAATCATAAGCATCTCTCCTAATGATTTAATTGTTATATTTTTATAATAATAGAAAACAGAATAAATAAAAAATGAAGTTAACTTCAAATCTAACGAAACATCCGTAAAAATGAAGTTAACTTCATATTAAAGCATTATGAGAAAATTGTAATTACAATTAGTATAGCAATCGGTAATCCAAGTAAAATAAACGATATAAACCAAGACATCGGTCTTGCCATATTTAATGTCATCCCCATTTCTGAAAGCTTAGGTACCCAGACATTCAGATCATCAGGATTATAGTAGAATAGTCCAAAGATATAATGTTCCTCATTGTAATATGGCGCTTTGTCTGAAGTGGCTATGGCTTGACGATACTTCTTATCTTCAGAAATTTGTAAATAGATACAAGCCACTGTAATTAAAAGCAGCATTCCAATCAGCATCATCATGATACCATTCGGCAAATAATTATCATTATACACTGCAGGTCGAATAAAGATTAATATAAATAATAAGGTCATCGTAAATGAAATAAGGTGAATCATCATACTGTTAATCAGCTTAGAATTTTTTATAAAATTGATAGAAGCATCTTTGACAGCAGGATTTACAGTCGTATTGAAAAAGCTTGTCCCCTTTGAACTTGCCCAAAGTGATAATAATATGGCTAATCCAAGTAAGCCTGGAGAAAACACGCTGAAGAAATTCTTTTGACTGAAATCATCAGCTACACCCTCAAAATTCCAATGGGTAGCAATTGTTTCGGGTATATTATCATAATTTAATGCAACAAATATAAATGCAGCAATAAATGCAATCAGCTGCATTACATATAGAACATTCGGAAGTGGTGTACTTTCTGTCATTAAACGTGTATCTGTGGCTTTAACTACTTTAATATCTTTCATCCACTCTTCGCTTAACTTTACGGCTTTCAAATGATCATGAGCACTTTTATAGATAATAATTGCACCGATAATTAAAACGTGCAGCAATATAACAAAGCTTAATAAAGCTACAGAATGACTGGCAAATAAATAAATTACTATAAATAATAGTGCTACAGCAATGGCTAACATTAAAATTTGTTTTCTGTATTGCGCCTTTACCGATACAATTGCCCCATTATCTGTTTCACTCTCAGGCACAAAGACACTAAATATTATATTACGACGAACGAAACGACCATTCAATAAGAATAATAAGCCGGTTAAAAATAATAAGCCGCTAAGTAATAAACCTTCCATCATTAACCCTCTCCCTTTTCAATTAATTTCAGTAAATCAGCTACATCCAATTGTTTGCACTTTGCTTCATCAATAATCGGTTTCAAACGACTTATTAAATCTTCCCGTTCAACTTTTGTCGCAGCCTTTAAAGCATCAGGATGAATTATCGCTCCGGACTTCGGCTGCACAAGAATCAATTGTTTCTCCTCCAGATAATGATAGGCTTTGTTCACCGTATGCATATTAATCTGAAGACTCTTCGCAAATGCACGACCAGAAGGTAATGGATCATAAGGTACGACATTTCCTTCTGCAATATGATGAATCATTTGATTGGCAAGCTGTAAATATACCGGTACATTACTCGTTTCATCAATCTCTATATACATTAAACCACCTCTCTGTTATACAAAGTATAGAACAGATTTAAAGACAAAAATAAAACCGATCTGTTATACATTTATTATAACAGATTGGTGTAGGATTACAATTTGAAATATTTCATGACTTCTTCGTGAGTATAGGTTACTTTGTGGTTCAAATGCTCACGATAAGCAAAATCAGCATCAAGCGTATCCTGTATATCTTCCATATGACTTTGACATCTCTCAATCCATAGTTTTTCAAACTCTGCTTCTCCTAGAATGCGATGGGATAGATCATTAATATGATAAATATTTTCTTGTTCACACCGCTTTATACAATCCAGATATAATTGCATATCTACTGATGTATTATCAATATCATAAATTTCAACCGGTATATCTATAACCCCTTTTTGGAAAGCAACGAAACAACGTGTATGACCATCAACGATATAAAATTGATCGTCGTACAGAATTACTGAGATTATTGTATTTTTGACAGAAACATCATCCAGCCATTCACTTACCTCATCCACTTTACGTTTATTCAGCTTTTTTCTGCTTCGCATAACTATAATTTCCTAAATACATGTTTACATGTTTATCTTCAATCCAATAAGTAACATCAAAAAACTTATCAAGAAAATATCTATCATGCGAAACAGCGATAATCGTTCCTTCGAATTTATCTAAAGCATCTTCTAATATTTCTTTAGATTCAATGTCTAAGTGGTTCGTAGGTTCATCGAGAATGAGTACATTAAAATCATTCGACATAATTTGTGCCCATCGTAAACGCATCTTCTCTCCCCCACTTAAATCTTTCACTTTTTTAAATACGTCATAACCATAGAATAAATAGCCAGCGAGATGATTACGAGCCTCACCTTCAGTGACTGATGCGTAAGCACGATACGCGTCTAAAACAGTATCATTGTCTTCAGTAAAATGATGTTGTGACAGATAACCAATCTTAATATTAGGTGCAATAATAATTTCGCCTTCATCAGGATTAACATCCTCTAACATCATTTTTATTAACGTACTTTTTCCTGTACCATTGGCTCCAACAATAGAAATCCTATCATTTCTTCTGATTTTCATATTTACATCTTCAAACAATATATCATCATACATTTTGGCAACATCAATTAAAGTGAACACATCTTTAGAAGATTTGTCTGCACTTTGAATATCAAGCTGCATTGTTTTAGCATCAATAATCGGTTTCTTTTTTATTTCTATTCTAGCCAAAGCTTTTTCCATACTTTTTGCGCGACGATGCATTGCGGCATTTGGTGGTACAGCTTGATTCGCCCATATTTTTAATTGTTTGATCTGTGCTTTCATCTTTTGAATTTTCTTCTGTTGATTTTTGTATTCTTCATACTCTCTTAAGATTCTATCTTCTTTTTCTTTTATGAAGTAAGAATAATTTCCGTGATAAATATGCAGTGCTTGTTGATCTATCTCTAATATTTTACTCACCGTCTCATCAAGAAAATAACGGTCATGAGAAATAATAATAACAGCACCTTTATAATTTTTAATAAATTGCGTTAACCATTCAATACTATCGATATCCAGATGATTTGTCGGTTCATCCAGTAGTAATAATTCCGGTGATTGAAGTAATAACATGGCTAAACCAACTTTAGTACGTTCTCCACCTGAAAGCTGAGACCAAAGTCTACCGGCCAATGGATTAATTTTAAGACCGTGCATAACAAAGTTGATTTTACTATCCATTTCATAACCACCTAGTGCTTCAAACTTCTCTTGTATATTGGCATATTGAACTAAAATCTTTTCAAGATTATCGGGGGTACTTGCCATTTTTAATTCTAATGCTTTCATTTTCTTCTCTATTACTTCAAGATCAATAAAAGTTTGTGCTAAACATGAATAAACATCCATATCATCCGGGAATTTCGGGATTTGGCTCAAAATACCAACTCGTATATCTTTTGATAAACTAATAAAACCACTATCAGGACGCTCTTCTCCTGAAATGAGTTTGAATAAGGTTGTTTTACCTTCACCGTTTCTTCCGATAAGACCGATACGATCATGATCGTTTACTTCAAATTTAATATCATCAAATATTACATCACCTGTAAAAGATTTTGATACTTGTGCTACGTTTAAAATATTCATTTTTACTCTCCTCTAGTTTGCTAGAGGAACCATGTTTAGTATTCCTCTAGAAGTTGTACTTGCTTAAAAAAGGGCAGACTCCACCAATTTTTAATTTCAAACGCAAATTTCCCACGTACCGTTAAAACAAAACGCATACGCTTCGCAACTTCTAAAAACAATACCAAC
>NZ_PPRM01000042.1:4494-13906 GCF_002902665.1 Macrococcoides caseolyticum | reverse complement strand
TTAATTATATTATATAACAATTTTTAGAATATTTAAATATTTATTTAGAAATAAATAGAACTAGCAATAATATGCTAGTTCTATTTCAAAGTTATAACTTTATACATTTAAAGAAAATAAAATCCGGTCGATGGATAGTACCTGCAAAAACTTCATAATGAGCCTCACGATATTATTTACAGCTAAAAATTGAGATTATCTCAAAATTATAAATAACCCAAATCACACATACTCGTCTATCATCAGAACTTCTACTTCATCAGACCAATGCAAAACTGTAGATACGAAATCATTAATATCTAACCCAGGCATTTCATATGTTTCTGAATTATTAACTGTTGCACAAGCATCTTCGATTACTGTAACTTTAAAGCCAAGTTCATTAGCAATAATCGCATTAAATAAAATACAATATTCCATATTAAAACCGATAATGATTAGTTCAGTAACTCCAAGTGAAATTAAATATTGTTGCAAATCTGTATCTTTAAAAGCACTGGGTTTATTTTTAGAATAAATCTTATCGGCATTTTTATGAATAACTGGGTCTAAAGGAAGTGGCTTATTTGTTTCGTGATTAATAAGTTCCACCGCAATGATAGGTAATTTGTTTTCTTTAAATACTTCTACTAGATGAATAGCATTCTTCTTAACTACTGAAAAATCACCTTTTTCTAAAAAGTGTGTATGAAAATCAATAACTAATAAAGCTTCCAAAATATCACCTCAAAATAAATAAAAAATTCATTTGTCCATGCAAAAAAATAATAAAATTACATAATATATTAAAGAATATGTAACACCCTCAAATTAATGTATTACATTTATTATAAAGGATTTTCGAAAAATTAAAATGAAATAAAAGGAGAAAACTATGAAAATATATCCTTTGGAGAAATTGATAATCACAATTCATTCAGTAAGAATACAGAGGTATTCTTTGAAGCTTTGGAAATGCATGAAACAAGAACGAATAATGGTTTAAATGCAGTTATTATTGAAAGCCCAGATTTAAAAGATGATCTGTTTCAATATAATCAATAAATTCTCCCATTTTAATATTGTACAAATTTTCTGATAATGATAAGATGAATGCATTAAAAATAATAAAAGGTGATCTCATATGTAATGATTTTTTTCTAATTCATCAATTAGACGTAGACTTACAAGTCAATAAAAACAATTAAATAAGTTGTATTTGTAAGTCTATGATCTTCTTAAATTAGGAGGAAATCATGAAAGGATTTACAAATAACTTTAAATACTTATACTTTAGTCAGTTATTCGCCAATACGAGCGATAATATTTATATTATTGCACTGATTGCTTATCTATATGAATTGACTCACTCTATTCAATTAAGTGCATTAGTTCCTATTTTCATCACATCTGCTTATTTTGTAAGTGGATTTATCGCACCAATTATATATTCTAGATTTCAAAAGCAATATATTTTAGTGTTTAATCAAACGATGAAATGTGGCTTGCTGATCATATTGATCGGTACAATGTATATTGAATTGCACTATATCTATATATTAGGGTTAGCATTTATGATTGCGTTCTTAGATGGTTTTACAAATCCATTAAGCAACACATTAATCCCCTACTTTGAGTTAAAGGATAATATACTTAGAGCAAACGGAAAAATTAGCAGTATGAATAATATGATACAAATTTCAGCCTGGGCATTAGGCAGTATATTGTTAGCATTCCTGCATAGTGATGGATTGATTATGTTTTGTATCATCTTGTCTATCATATCTGTGATATTTATGATGAAGATAAATTTTAATATTAATACTGTAGAGAGTGAGCGTATAGGTTCCAAAAATTTCAAAGCGGTTCTTAAAAGCAATCGTACCAGCTACAGTCAATATTTAAATTGGAATACTTTCATCGCGTCATTTGGCCATGCTGTCTGGATTGCTGCAATAATGATCGCCTTTGTAAAAGAATATTTAAATGCCCCATCTTACTGGTTTGGTATTATCAACGCGGCATTTTTCGTAGGTTTACTTGTCGGATCAAAGATGATTCATTTGATTGAAAGATTTAAAATGGTGCACTTCTATTACAGTGGATATATGCTGCTTTCACTCATTACGTTCATCTTCGGGATTAACAGATGGTTAATACTAGCTGTCCTGCTATCATGGCTTTATGGCATTATAGAACAGCTATTGTCTATATCACTACACACAGAAATCCAAAAGCATTTAAATCATGAAACACTGCTTGATACTTACACACTAAATCAGAGTATATATAGTTTAGGATTTTGTTTATCAACATTTGTGATGTCGATACTAGCAGAACACACTAACTTAACATTCGCATTTGTTGTAGCTTCGCTTGCTTACTTATTGGTTTGCTTTCTAACATATCGATATAAAAATATATTCTAAAGCATAAACCCATCGCTCAAATGTTTGAGCGATGGGTTTTTAAAATCAGTATATTTAAGAGTAAAAAGTAATAATTGTATACATAATATCTCGTGAGTGGTACAATATTATTGTACAAGGAGGCGATGAAATGAAAGTCACAACTTATTCTAATGCAAGATCAAATTTTAGAAAAATAATAGATATTGTTAATGAAGACTGTGAACCTTACACAATCACAACAAATACGTATAATGCCGTGATATTATCTGAACAAGATTATAATAGTATGATTGAAACACTTTATTTACAGAGTACACCAGCGAATGCCGAAAGATTACAAAAAGCGATTGATGAATCAATTGATAAAAATAACTTACTTCAAGTTGAGATTGATTTAGATGCCTAAGAAAAAGATACTATTTTATTCAAGTGGTTTTGAAGATTATACGTACTGGCAATCTAACGATAAAACTGTATTAAAGAGAATAAATAAACTAATAAAGAGTATTATGATTGATGGTGCAAATGAAGGTATAGGTAAGCCAGAAAAATTATTAGGAAACTATACAGGTTGCTATAGCAGAAGGATCACTCATGAACATAGGCTCGTATATAAGATAGAAGATGATTCCATTTGTATTTTACAATGTCGTTTTCATTATAAAAGGTAGAATAGCCATTCATTAGACTATCCTACCTTAATTTTTTTATAAATTTTATAATTAACTTCATCTCTTTTACTTTGAATCGTCTCAAATCGTTCTATCATCCATGGTTCCCAGAATGTCTGTCCTTGCTTGTTAAAGACATATTCGTCATCAATCGCATAACATGCATGTGTAAGTAAATCGTCATAATAGAAACAGATAATATCTCCACTGCTAAATGAAGATTCCACTTCTTTGTATCCAAGACGGTTAAGGAAGAGCATAAAGGTTTCCTGATGCACCCACTGTTCTAATATAAATGGATTTTTAGTTAATGCATACAGTGTTGCCGACAAACAATTTGCGCCATGGTTTTCCGGGAATTTATTATGCAATGCAGTAAGATGAGATATTCTACTGAACTGCGTTATATCTGTTTTGCTAGGTTCATCATCGAACTGTTGGATAAATCTTATTTGTTCTTTTTGAGAGAGCGTATCCCAATATGCTGAAGTTATTAATCTATCATCATTGATCAGCTGCGTACCATTATCGATCATTTCTTGTTTCAATGCATCTTTAAATGTATTTTCTATGCTTTCATACCATCCTGGTTCGGCTACAATAACAAATTCATATGTCAGATGCCATGTTTGATACGTTGAATGGTTAACAACATTCGATAAACTACTGTTTTTCTTAAACTCTTCTTTCAGAACAACTAAGGTGTTTAATAAATTATGCTGATGTTCATTTAAGAAAGCTTCTGATATAAAGAAAAGGTCAAACTCAAACTTCAAATTACGCATGTTAACTACCCCACTTTAATATACTTACAATATCTATGCCATAAATCTGGTATTACTTCATCTAAATTTTGTTCAATTTCATTCGGTGCTACCCACTTAGCATCAACAACTTCTTCAGCCTGAAGATTAAATGTAATGTCATTGGTTGGTGATTCGTATAGATAAGTCTCAGTAATATAATGTGAATGCATGGTATAACCTTTGAATTGAATATCATCTAAAGGCGCAAATATACCTGCTTCTTCAAGTAACTCACGATGTGCAGCAAGTACACCATCTTCTCCTGCAACAGCAGATCCTCGACTACATTCCCATTTCAAACCAAGTGGTTTATCAGGATGACGTTGTGTAAGTAGCAAATCACCATTTGGTTTCTGTATCCAGATTTCTACTACTAAATGGTACAATCCATCAGGTACTGTAACGCCTCTTTCATGGAGGATACCAGTTTTTTGTCTATTCATATCTAGAAGTTCCCATATTTCACTCAAGTGTATCCCTCCAATGATGTAATTCGCAATATTATTTATACCATTTAGGTATTACCATATTAAAATCTTCATAATACTTACGTTGTACTTCAAATTCTTCTTTCATCACTTGTATTTCTTTGTGACCAAATGGGACTGCCCATGGTAATGAAGAAAAGATATTCGTAGCGATATAAACAGATAATACTTCCCAAAAATCAATCGGTACTTTATTATCAAAATATCCATCAACGTGCCCTCTACTAAAAGCCTCACTCGTGTTCACACACCAGCTGATACGATTGAATTCTTCAAATGGTTCACCGATACTACATCTATCAAAATCAATAATCCACAGTTTACCTTTTTCATCAATGACCATATTCCCTACATGATAATCGCCGTGGTGGTAGACAACAGGTTTATCGATGATACGATTTTCATACTTTTCTATTACACTAAATAAACACTGATCATTATCGTATTTATATTCACAGTTTAGATACATCGATTTCTTACGTTCGATTTTCTTTAGAAAAAAGTCACGCCATCCAAACTGCTCTGCTCCAGGTATAGCATGAATGACTTTCAATATTCTCCCGGCTTCAAGACCAAGCTTATATTGTTCTCCTAAAGTTAATGTCGGTAATATTTCTTTAGCTTCATGACCTTCAATCCATTGATATAGTAAACAATAATGATTATGATACTCGCCGTGTGATACTAATTGTTGCACTGGAAGGCCAAGGTCCATGCACTGTTCAACTAAATTAATTTGCAATTGAATATCCTCTATTCTATCAATAGAAGAAAGACGTAATAGATATTTATCATCTAGAGTTGTAACAATATATTTTTTGTCATCTGACCAGCCTTTGTTAAAGCTTTCTAACTTCAAAAAATGAAAGCCTGGCAAGTGATCATTTAAATCATCAATATGCATGGCACCCTCCTAAATATGTGTTTTAAAATAATGCGCTAAAGATACCTTTCTCCCTTCTTTATCCCAATCATGATAAAGTTTAAATAAACGTGATACATCTCCATCTACAAGACTTACAAACTGAGTGACTTTAACAAAACTCATCCAGTAATGTAACATAATATATTCCTTTGGGTGTGAGTAAATATCATATGTAAAGTGTTCTAAAGGTAGGTCACCGAATTCATTTAAATAATATTCATAAAGTGACTTTTCAAGATGATATATGTCTTCGAATAACTGTTCATCAAAAAAGAACTTTCTAGGAAGATAAGTCGCCATTCCTTCTTCAAACCACATATCTTCACAGGTTGGTTTCTCTTCATCAAATTCAGCAAGAAATAGATCAATATGATGCGCGAGTTCATGTCCTAATATTGCAAGCATCTCATCTTTAGTGTGTTCGGTATAAAATGACGTATATTTATCTTTTAAAACTTCTGGAAGCAACGCTGTTAAATATTGTTCCCAATAATCACGATCAGCACACATATAAATCGCTTCATCTCTCGTAAAAGCAGGTACTGGCTTTTCGAGTACCTCCTCCATCACAAAACGTGATGTCCAGAATACACCATGTGGTATATCCTTTAACTGAAAATTATCTATAAGGTATTTTTCGAAATCATTAATTTGTGTATGGAAATATGTAATATCAGCATGATACTTATTTAGATCAGTAGCTTGTTCAAAAGTATAGATTGGTTTCATTAATATGCACCTTTCTGTGTTTATCATAAGAAAAAAATATATAATGACATTATACAGAAAATTCTTACAAAAAGGTGATTCGATGTTAAAACAAGTTTATGAAATCAACGATGAAATTTTAGAGTTATTGTTATTAGCAGACCCTTCGATTGAAATGATTAATCGATATATTAGTGAAAGTTCAATCTATATATTAGAACAAAGTAAACCTATTGGTGTTGTCGTATTAAAAGAAGTTAGTGAATCAACCATTGAAATAATGAACATTGCAGTAAGTGAAGCTTATCATGGGAAAGGTTACGGTAAGGTGATCTTAAAAGAAGCGGAGAAAATAGCGAAGCATTCAGGATACGATAAGTTAATCATTGCCACAGCGAACTCAAGTCTGAATCAACTCGCGTTATATCAAAAGTGTGGATTAAGAATTCAAGAAATAGAAAAAGACTTCTTTATCAATGAATATAAAGAAGTCATTATGGAAAATGGTATTAGGGCGATGGATAAGATAATGCTCAGTAAAGTTGTAAAGTGAGCACCCATAGTATCCATACGCTGAATAGATTGTTAAAATTCCCATGTTTATAAGTAATTTCTTTATTTTATCTTTATTATCTACTACAGGTTTTCGATATAATGGATTATCTATTTTTTAGTTATTAACTTTAACTGACACTTTCAAAGTAAATTTCATCCTCATCATAATAATCAACTGAGCTGCTGACAAATACATGTGTAATGATCACGAACGTATGATTTACATCTTCAACGTTATGAATTGCCGGAAATGTGAATGGAATTGTTTCTGATCCTCTGTTTTCGATAGTAAATGATGCTAATTTCTCATCTAAGTATTCGAATTGACTCATTTCATCCTTATTTTTCTTACGTTCAATTAATGATAATTCTATGTGATCGATCTCAAGTCCATCTAATTCATGTACATCCACTACCCCGTTAATATCTTCGTCTAACCTGAATGATGTTTTCTCCAGCTTTGTGTTGATTTTAGAATCTCCAATACCGATAGATGTTAATAATTCTTTAAACATAATAACCCTCCTGATATAAGTTACTTCTATTGTCGCATAGTTAATTGAAAATTTAAAATAAAGTAATAACATCAAATCAATCAAGTATTCTTTTTATTATGTTTATTTTCACCTATAATAGGTAAAGTAAATATAAAATTAAATATGTTAGGAGAATTCTATGACAGGATTATTTACATTACTCAAAAAAGGGAGTAAATCCTCTTTAATTGCAGCAATCGTCAACTTTATTTTAGGTACTTTAAAGCTAGTTGCCTATATATTTACTGGTAACGTTGCAATGTTCGCAGAGATGATGCACTCTTATGGTGATGCTGCAAACCAACTTTTTGTCTGGGTCGGCTCAGCTGTTTCTAAGAAAGCACCGAATGAAAGATTCCCGTTTGGATATGGCCGTCTGGTTAACATCGTTTGTTTATTCGCCGTGATCATCGTTGCGATTTTAGCTTATGAAACAGTGTTAGAGGGAATACATCATATTATGAATCCAACGCATCAAGAGCAATCGTTAAATCAATTTTTAATTGCTATTGGTGTATTATTGATCGGTGTTGTATTAGAAGGATCAGTATTATATAAAGCAGGACAAGAAGTACTTGAAGAAGTTCACAAACCTGCCACTGGCCTTCATCCTTTAACTACTAGTTTTGCTAATATTGGAAGTGCCAAACCTGCAACGAAACTGGTATTCATGGAAGATACAGTAGCAACTGGCGGAGGATTCATTGCTTTAATCGCTATTATTATTGCTCGTTTTACAGGATGGAGCCAAATTGAAGGTATCGTTTCTGTTATCATCGGTCTAGCAATGTTCTATGTTGTGTTTAAAGTCTTCATGGAAAATGCGGCTGGTGCAATCGGCCGTGCAGATGAAGAGATGGAAGTTAATGCTTCTAAAGTGATATTAGAACATCCTGATGTTTCAGATATCAAACGCCTTGTTGTAATGAAAGAAGGAGAAGACAAGCACGTTGAAGCATTGATCGAAGTTTCAAACCATGAATTTAATTTAAGAGAATTAACTGAAATCAAAAAGTCGGTAACGAGTGCATTATTAAAACAGCCTCATGTTACAGATGTTAACGTCGAGATTATGGAAGACGACGGCATGGACGACTGGATAAGTGGTAATGGATCATCTGTTAACCGTAATATCTATGAATAGTATATAATAGCATTGAACAATAAATTTTAGACGTTAGGAGAATGTTTATGCCATTCGTAACAGTAGAATTAGTTGAAGGTCGTTCTGAAGAACAGTTAAAGAAAATCGTTGAAGAAGTAACGGAAGTTGTAAGCCGTAACTCTGGAGCGCCGAAAGAGAAAGTTCATGTATTTATTGAAGAACTTAAAAAAGAGCGTTATGCAGTAGCGGGTCAATTATTATCAGATCAACAATAAAAACAGGAGAAGCAATCGCTTCTCCTGTTTTTATTCATTTAAGAACTTCTGTATCGCCTTTTTATTCATTTCTTTATCTATTTCAAGCACAGCCCCTGCTTCAGGATAGCTTGCCTGTTGGAAACTTCCTTTTACTGGTACGGTCAATGTGCTCTGCTTCTTGTCTCCACGGATTACAAAGCTTGTTCCCATTCGAAATATCTCGCCATCTTTAAGGTCGGTATTGACATAACCTCTTGCAATTCCAGCTAATTTCGGTGTTTTAAAGAACACAGGAAGACTGACCATTTCTTGTTTTAACGCAGAAATTACTTGCTGCTGACGTCTTACGCGTCCAAAGTCCCCTTCTTCATCATGTCTAAAACGAGCATATCCTAATAATTCTTTACCATTTAGATTATGCTGACCTTTCTTTAAAGATACACCGATATTCTCAGACATATCCTTTTCCACATTTACCGGTACTCCAGACGGTGAGATTTCATCTACCATGGCTTCGAACCCTTTGAAATCTATAATTGCATAATGTTCTATTGGAATACCTAAATTTTTCTCTATCGTCTTACGCAGTAACTCTGGCCCACCTAACGTGTAGGCTGTATTAATTTTATAGTTTCTATATCCTGGAATTTCAGCATATATATCGCGCATGACTGAAATGATTTTTACCTTCTTATTAAGGAAGTCGTATTGTGCGATCATAATAGAGTCCGTTCTTGCTGATCCATCAATCATGCGATCTTGACCTAAAATTAAAACATTTGATTTACCGTCTTTATTAGATACTCCATTAAAGTCATAGTTGACATGCTTTTGCCCATGTCTTGCTGCTAAATCAAGGCCACTATTATAACTTGATTTGATAAAAACTACTATCAGTATAAGTAATAAAACTAATCCCAAAATTACAAATGGTAGTTTTTTTAATCTGATTTTCTTTCCTTTTCTTCTTG
>NZ_PPRM01000042.1:0-4479 GCF_002902665.1 Macrococcoides caseolyticum | reverse complement strand
CTCATACATACCCTGCTTTCTATATTACAATATAATAAACTTATAAAAGAATTTACATTATTGCAAGCATATATCGGTTTATTTTCCAAATAATAAAGTAAAATAACAAAAAGGAGGTAGAAATATATGAAAAAGAAAATATACTTAGCAGGTGGCTGTTTCTGGTGTATGGTTAAACCTTTTGATACATATGATGGCGTATCCTCAGTCACTAGTGGTTATATGGGAGGGCATATTGAAAATCCAACCTATGAACAAGTAAAAACCGGTACGTCTGGTCATCTTGAAGTCGTAGAAATACAATATGATGATCAAGTATTCACGACTTTGCAAATACTTGAAATATTCTTTAAGATTATTGATCCGACTGACAATGAGGGACAATATCAAGATAGAGGAAGTCAGTATCGCACGGCAGTCTTTTATTCAGATGAGCGCCAAAGAAAGACTGCTGAAGATTATATTAGCAATATTCAAGCTCATTTCGATAAACAGATTGTCACAGAAATAAGAGAAGCGCAGACCTTCTATAAGGCAGAGGAATATCATCAGGACTTCTATAAGAAAGATCCTGAACGTTATAAAAGAGAACAAGAAACAAGACAAAAAATAAAAGACAAGAAAAATTAATTTCTTGTCTTTTTATTAATGAGATAACTCACTCTTATCATAGATGTCACTAGACTATTCCCCTTTTTATAGACAAGATAGCGTGGCTCCCAGTTCGGATTAAATTTTTCTTTATAGTTCCGTAAGCCTTTAAAACTATAGATATGAGAAATTGTCTCAAATATCCTTCCTGCGAATCGCTCTCTATAAAATGCATATTTATGGCTGCCGACGTTTGATAGTGGTGCCATGCCCATATTAAAATAATCATACTGTTCTTTGACCGATAGCATCGTGTTTAAATATAGACCATCCATCATCTGAAACTCATTCTCTTTCCAGCGAATCATATCAACTGAGATAGAGTGATTATAATTTGTCGGCATAAATGATACAAATCCTATGACGTCTTCATCATTTCGTATGACGCCAACTGGTGCCTTATTGAGATAATACGCATTAAAGCTCCCAACTGAAAAGTTCATTTCAGATCTTCCATTTAACCATTCATCAGATACAGTTTGTAACTGGTTTACAAACTCTGAACTGAATGGTGGATGCACAACCTCATAAAAATACCCTTGCGATTCAAACTTATTCACTGTTGCACGAAATGCACGTTTCTTCTTACCACTGATAGTAAAATCATTAAGAGGTATTACAGCTTCTTCACCTAACTTGAAGAAAATATTTCCGAAATCATGATACAAAGGGAGATAATCGGGTTTAACCTGATAAAAGATGATTTCATATCCGTAATAGTTAGCCTGGTTGTAGAAATCGTATAATAAGTCTCTGAATGACTGCTTGTTACCTATAGGATCACCAAGCACGAAAATTGTATCATAATGTGTCTGAAACATGATAAATGCATCTTCAGCTTGATTAATGAAATACGATTTATCGGTAGAATAATGAAGATGACTGACAAAGTTGCCTCCATACATCTCAATAATTTGTTCACGCTGTTCTTCAGAAACATCCATAGCGATGTTAGCAATATATTTCTTGTTGAAGAAATACGAAGTTATACTGATTAGTAATATTGTTGCAATAATAAAGAATAGAAAATAATTTCTCATTAAATTACCATCAAACTCTATCTTATCCTGTGCTAATAGTTCACTTAGCTGGAGTCTGATGAGCCAGCTATTGATTGAAAGAATAACGAAAGTAAAGAGTATCGTTAAACCTGCTCTGAACAGTGTGATTGGACGTTTAATCATCTTAATATTCATATTTCCGATAAATAGAAGTAAAATAAGTGCTGCAATCCAAATGTATACAAGCCAGTTTCCAAATGTTAAGAAAAGAATGATTAATATTACAGCAGCAGCGACAATACTGATGATATGTGCACGTCTCGTATCATGCATCACACCTTTCGCATTTATCATCAGCAGCAAGCAAGCAAGCGTGAATAAAGAAGATAAGAAGGTATATGTATTGTGCTGGACATCATAGATAGCATCGTTTATCAATATACTGTTTGTCATCAGAAATACAAACCCAGTAATAAAAGAAAGGATACCAAGGGCTATAGCTGGTAGATGTATTAACACATCCTTTAACAGATTTAAAAATAATGAGCTTGTTTCAATCGCAGGTGCAAAATACTTATTATCTTCAAAGCGTTCTTCAAATTGTTTCTTTGCAAATCCCTTAAACTCAAAGGTGGATAAAACCATTGCAACAAGAAAGGGAACGAAATAATAGACGACACGATATATAACGAGTGCAAGCAATACTTTTTCTTCTGTGATACCAATACTTTTAAATCCAATAAGGATCATCAGATCAAAAGCACCAAATCCACCTGGAACCATTGAGAGCAATCCAGCTAAAGCAGCGATAACAAAGATACCTATAATTAACGAATACTGCACATCGATATGTATAAATTTAAATATCAGATAGAATACCCCACTCGCTGCCAACCATTCGATGCTTGATACAAGCGTAAATATTATTCCCAGAAATTTATCATTATTAACAGGTTTAATAAGTGTGTACAGAAGAAATGCCGGCAAATAGAGCGCAATGATAAAAATACCAATTTTATACCACGTATACTGATCAAAAGCATGGGTATTCGGAAAAATATCAAAAACAATACCTAAACTCAGAATACTCATCCCTGAGATCATCGATAACAACATCATTGAAATGACCTTGATAAGCGTTTTATCATCCTCGGTATAATTTCTATAAATAAGTAAGCGGAGCCCTGCCCCTATCATTCCTCCAAATCCGATAACGGCATTTAAAGCATTTGCAATGAAACTGACATTAAAGAGTTTGATATGTTTGATTTCCAGATTCATTTTCTTAGCCAATACAAAATCATACAGAGATAAAATACTGACTGAAACAAGGCCGGCAAAAATAAGGAGCACCAACTGTATAGAGTTCAAATGTTTAAATGCCGTCATCGTCGATTTGAAATCAATCGTCGATAACTCACCCTTTAGACGATATATCACAAAAATAAACAGTAATGCCATAAATAAAAACTTAATTACATTCCGATAATTATTAAATAATATTTTCATAAAACCCCTACTCACAATAATTAATTTAAATTCATACATATTCTACAGAAAAAAAAGAAAAAAACCAAATATTATTGGAAATAAATGAAAAATAAGTCATCATTCGTCTAGAATGATGACTTATCTCAAAATCAATATACATCCCCATCTTCTGATAAATACGTATTATAACGCTTCTTAAATTTATCGAATATATACTGAGTCAAAACCTTTAATATAGCATATAAAGGAATACCAAGTATAACGCCGATCAAACCCAGTAGATTCCCTGCACAAAGCAGAACAAAAATAATCGTTAAAGGATGAATCTGCATTGTCTTCCCCATAATGTTAGGAGATATAAAGTGACCTTCTAAAAACTGTACGGCCATCCATACAATCGCAAGTTTCAGCAACATAACAGGTGAATCAACTAGCGCAATAACAATAGCAGGACTGATAGCAATCATTGGTCCCAGGTATGGAACTACACTTGTTACTGCAGCGATACAAGCAAGAATTAAAGCATACTCAAGCCCGATAATCATATAACCAATAAACAATAGAACCCCGATACAGAAAGCAACAAACATCTGGCCTTGTATATACGAACCGACCTGAACATTCATCTTATCTAAAATATCATGAAGATCTTTTCTAAATTTTGGTGGTGTTAATTTTAATACATAATTTTTAAACTGTTCGCCATCTTTAAGCAAAAAGAAGAGTACAAATGGGAAAGTCATGATGACAATAGCTACGCTTGCAACTGTATCGACAACCGATCGCAGACGAGTTGAGAAATTACCAAGGTACTCTCCAACCTTCTTAGGAAGATCACTAAGATTTGTATTTACCCATTCCTGAATGTTCTGCAGAAATGGAGCAAACTTGGAATCATTCGATAATCTATTAAAGTCTTTTAATAGATGATTTAAATAATCTGGAGCATTATGAACTAACCCAGTAACCTGAACCTCTATAACAGGAATTAACCAGGTGATGAGTAAAGCAAAAAGACTGATAATGGTAGCAATCAATATAATGATACCCCATAACCGATTAATACGATAACGTTCCATCAAATTGACAAGAGGATTCAGAAGATAATATAAAATGAAAGCCAGGATAACAGGCCCTATTACTGTATTGAAGATAACGATAAATGGTTTAAAGATAAATGAAATTTGATTAACTATTAGTACCAATATTCCTGTTAATATTAATACAGTTAATGTGAATAATAATTTTCTGCCACCAAAAAACTGAAAGAAATTACGATCTGACATATGCACCCTTCCTTATGTAATATATTATTTTATCTATATATCTATAGTTT
>NZ_PPRM01000041.1 GCF_002902665.1 Macrococcoides caseolyticum | reverse complement strand
CTTTTGCTGACATTCCAGTTCCCTCCATTTATTCGAACGTTTAATATCATTATAGCAGTAAGCAATCTAAAAATACGAACAAAAAAATAATAATTAATAAAAAAATACGTAATTGTTCGTTTTTTCCGTTGAAATCTGTACGTGTCATTGTTATGCTATATAAGTAATATACACATAAATGAAGGCGCTTTTCAAATAATTATAAAGGGTGATAGTTGTGACAGTAGCAGTAATAATGGGGTCTTCTTCTGACTGGGAGACGATGAAAGAAGCGGTTACAATACTTGAAACTTTCGGCATCGACTATGAGACGAGTGTTGTATCTGCGCATCGTACGCCACTTACGATGGTTGATTTTGCGAAGTCTGCTCGTAAGAAAGGCATCGAGATCATTATCGCGGGTGCTGGTGGTGCGGCGCACTTGCCGGGAATGGTCGCTTCGATGACGACGCTTCCGGTGATCGGTGTACCGATTGAATCGAAAGCTTTGAAGGGAATGGATTCCTTATTATCAATCGTACAGATGCCTGGTGGAATTCCGGTAGCCACGACTGCAATCGGTAAAGCTGGTGCTAAGAATGCAGGGATTCTTGCCGCACGTATGCTCAGTCTGAAGGATACCGCTTTAGTAGCTCAGCTGGATGATTATGAAGCATCTTTAGTAAAGAAAGTGGAGGCGATGCAGCATGACCTTAAATAAATTCGCGCTCGGTGACACGATTGGTATCATCGGTGGGGGTCAGCTGGGTAAGATGATGGCACAGTCTGCACAGCGCATGGGATTTAAAGTTGCTGTGCTTGATCCCGATGAACGTTGTCCTGCACGCTTCGTGGCACATCACTTCGTGCATGCACCGTACAATGATATTGCAGGATTGAAAGCGTTAAGCCGCTATAGCGACGTCATCACATATGAATTTGAGAATATTAATGCAGAGGCGCTAGAAGTCATTGCAAAAGAAAATCATGTGCCTCAAGGTTTTGAAACGGTACATATTCTGCAGAATCGTCTCAGTGAGAAGGAAGCCATCGCAAGAAGTGGCGCTACGGTTGTTCCATACAGGCGTATCGAAGGTCCGGCGGATGTCGATGCTGCTGTGCGTGAAATCGGTCTGCCACTCGTACTGAAGACTGTGTTCGGCGGTTATGATGGCAAGGGTCAACTTGTTGTAACGGAGAAAGCACAGTTAGAAGAAGCGTACAATATGGCTGATGGCAATGTTCTCGTCGCAGAGAAACGTATTGCGCTTGACCGTGAGATTTCGATTACAGCATCACGTAATCTTCAGGGAGAGGTCGTCTACTTCCCTGTACAGGAGAATGTCCACCGTAACCAGATCCTGTTCAGTACGACGGTGAAGCAGGCGCATGAGTATAGAGCAGCTGCGATTGCTGAAGTGGAGAAAATCATTCATAAGATTCATTTCGTCGGTACGTTCACTGTGGAATTCTTTATCGATAAAGAAGGTAGGCTCTACGTCAACGAAATCGCACCACGTCCTCATAACTCCGGACATTACTCTATTGAAGCGTGTGATTATTCGCAATTTGATACGCATATTCTGTCGGTGCTTGGCTACAGATTACCGAAACAAATCAAGCTGCACAGTTCCGCTGTGATGTACAATCTGCTCGGTCAGGATCTGGACTTGATGGAACATCTCTTCCCTGAACATCCAGAATGGCATGTCCATGTATATGGTAAAGAGGCAAGGAAAGAAAACAGGAAGATGGGACATATTACCCTTTTGTTAGACGATGACACGGATACTTATTATCCTATATATAAGGAGCTGATGAAATGACCTTAGTTTATGAAGGAAAAGCAAAGCGTGTATACAGTACGGATGAGGACCATGTGTTCCGCATCGAATACAAGGATGAAGTAACAGCGGGCAACGGTGCAAAGAAAGATAGTATGGCTGGTAAAGGTCGACTGAACAACTTGATTACAAGCTATTTCTTCGAGCGCCTTGCACGACAAGGGCTAGAGTCTCACTTTATCAAGAAGTTAAGCGACACTGAACAGCTAGTTAAAGCAGTTACAATTATTCCGCTTGAAGTTGTTGTCAGAAACTATGCTGCAGGTTCAATTGTCAAGCGTCTCGGTTTTGACAAAGGTGTGCAGTTCAAATCACCGCTTGTAGAGTTCTATTATAAGGAAGATGCACTGAATGATCCAATTATTACAGATGACCACGTGAAGTTACTCGGCATTGCAGATGATGACGACATCGCTGAACTGAAACGTCAGGCGTTAATCATCAATGACATGCTCGTGAAGATGATGGATGAGATGAATTTGCAGCTGATCGATTTCAAGATTGAATTCGGTAAGGACCAGGACGGTAATATCCTGCTTGCAGACGAAATTTCACCGGATACTTGCCGCATCTGGGATAAAGACACGAAAGAAAACTTTGATAAAGACGTATACAGAGAAGACACAGGTTCACTGATTGATACTTATACTCAATTCTATAATAAGCTGGAGGCGCTATAAAATGACTAAAATCGAATTACACATCACATTACAACCACAGGTATTAGACACACAAGGACAAACGTTAACACGTGCGGTACATGATCTGGGCTACACTCAAGTCAACGATATTCGCGTAGGTAAAGTATTATATATGACGGTTGACGAAGCGAGCGAACAGGCCGTTGCAAACGTAGTTAATACATTAAGTGAGAAGTTATTTGCGAACACTGTAATCGAAGAATACAGCTACAAAATTGTTGAAGATGAGGAGACGAAATAATGAAGTTTGCTGTGATTGAATTTCCAGGTTCAAACTGTGATCGCGATATGTTCAATGCAGCTTTGAAGACTGGTTTTGAAGCGGAATATGTTGATTATCGTAAGACGTCGCTTGAAGGCTTTGATGGTGTGTTGATTCCAGGAGGATTCTCATTTGGTGACTACCTGCGCTGTGGTGCGATGGCACGTGTGGCACCGATTGTGCCTGAAGTAAAACGTTTAGCTGCTGAAGGTAAGCCGGTGCTAGGTGTATGTAATGGATTCCAGATCCTGACGGAGATCGGATTATTACCAGGTGCTTTAATGCATAATACGAAGCATCAGTTTATCTGTCAGAACGAACCGCTTAAAATCGTCAATAACAACACGAAGTTTACACATAAGTACGATAAAGATGAGACAGTGATCTATCCGATTGCACACGGGGAAGGTAATTACTACTGCTCGGATGAAACGTTAGCTGAACTGAAAGCAAACAATCAGATCATCTTAACGTATCATGACAATCCGAACGGCTCGATCGAAGATATCGCAGGAATCGTGAATAAAGCAGGCAACGTATGTGGTATGATGCCTCACCCGGAACGTGCGATGGAAGCATTGCTTGGTACGGATGACGGTGTGAAATTATTCGAATCCATTTTAGAAAGCTGGGGGAAATAATCATGGTCAAGTTTCTAGAACCAACTGCAAATGAAATTAAAGAGAATAAATTATACCAGGATATGGGGCTTTCAGATAAAGAGTACGACAAGGTGGTCGACATATTAGGACGTATGCCAAACTATACTGAAATTGGTATCTTCTCTGTAATGTGGAGTGAACATTGTTCATACAAGCATTCTAAACCTTTCTTAAAGCAGTTCCCGACGACAGGTGAGCGTGTGTTGATGGGTCCTGGTGAAGGCGCTGGTGTTGTGGATATCGGTGATAACCAGGCGGTAGTATTCAAGGTTGAATCTCATAACCACCCGTCTGCCATTGAACCTTATCAAGGTGCAGCGACAGGTGTCGGCGGTATCGTCCGTGATATCGTATCCATCGGTGCACGTCCAATTCAGCTGCTCAATAGCTTACGTTTCGGTGAATTAACAGAGAAGCAGAACCAGCGTCTATTCAAAGGGGTCGTTGCGGGTATCGGCGGCTACGGTAACTGTATCGGTATCCCTACAGTTGCAGGTGAAATCGAGTTTGATCGTCAGTACGAAGGGAACCCCCTTGTCAATGCGATGTGCGTCGGTATTATCGATCATGACAAGATTCAAAAAGGAACAGCGAAAGGTGAAGGTAATCCTGTCATCTACGTGGGACTTAAGACGGGTCGTGACGGGATCCACGGTGCAACATTCGCATCTGAGGAGTTAAGTGAAGAAAGCGAATCTAAACGTCCATCAGTGCAGATCGGTGACCCGTTTGTCGGTAAGAAGTTGATGGAAGCGACACTTAAAGCCATCACATTCCCAGAATTAGTCGGGATACAGGATATGGGTGCAGCAGGTCTGACATCATCAAGTTCTGAAATGGCGGCTAAAGGTGGCAGCGGTATTCATCTCGAACTCGAGAAAGTGCCGACGCGTGAAGCGGGTATTTCACCATATGAGATGATGTTATCTGAAACACAAGAACGTATGCTGCTTGTTGTTGAAAAAGGAACGGAGCAGAAATTCTTGGATTTGTTCGACCATTACGAATTAGATAGTGCTGTGATCGGTGAAGTAACGGATACAGATCGTTTCGTATTGACGTATGAAGGGGAGGTCTTTGCAGATATACCGGTGCAGCCGTTATCTGATGAAGCACCGGTATATGTATTAGAAGGTCGTGCAGCACAGTTTGATGCTGTGAATCACGACTACTCAAATATCGATGCGCAGGATACTTTGATGAAGTTGTTATCTCACCCGACAATGGCTTCTAAGAACTGGGCATATAGTCAGTACGATCAGCAGGTGGGTGCGAACACGATCATCAAGCCAGGACTATCAGCAGGTGTAACACGTGTTGAAGGTACGAAAAAAGCCATCGCTGCAACCTTAGATGGTGAAGCACGTTACGTATTCAATAACCCATACGAAGGCGGTAAGATGGTCGTAGCTGAAGCATACCGTAACTTGATATCTGTCGGCAGCTTACCTCTTGCAATGACGGACTGCTTAAACTACGGTAATCCTGAAAAGCCTGAAATCTATCAGCAGCTAGCAGATTCTACACGTGGTATGGCGGAAGCGTGTGGCGCGCTGAACACACCTGTTGTTTCAGGTAACGTCAGCCTATATAACGAAACAAAAGGTGATGCAATCTTCCCGACACCAGTAGTGGGTATGGTCGGATTGATTGAAGATGTTGATTATTTAGTAGATTTTAAACCGTCTAAAGGCGATACAATCTATTTCGTCGGAGAGGTTAAACCGGACTTCGGTGGCAGCCAGCTCGAGAAGCTATTATTCAATGAAGTCGCACATACTGATGTAGCGATCGATCTCGAACAGGAAGTAGCGCGCGGTGAAGCGATTCGTCAGCACATCATTGACGGTAAGCTTGGTCATGTTCAAGCTGTCGGTAAAGGTGGGATCGGCGTGAAACTTGCACAGATTGCAGCTTACTTCAATACAGGTCTTGAAGCGCAGCTTGATGTGAATGATGCAGAACTGTTTGCTGAAACACAAGGGAACTACATTGTTATTGCGAAACAAGGTAAAGAAATTGATATCGACGGTGCAGAAGCGATCGGTACATTCGGTACAGAATCATTTAAACTATCTACAAACCAAGGGGAAGTTACTTTAGACGTGAATCGTATGACGGAGGCTTGGAAAGGGGCAATTCACGCATGTATGACATCAGAGGTCTAAACGAAGAGTGTGGCGTGTTCGGTATCTGGGG
>NZ_PPRM01000040.1 GCF_002902665.1 Macrococcoides caseolyticum | reverse complement strand
CTAACTCCTTATGTTTTCTTTGGTCGGAAATACATATTGAGTTTAGCACAGAAGGCTTTTTTAGTTGTCTAGCTTAATTTTACAATCGACGAGTATAAAAAAGCACAGAAAATATCATTCATTTTCTGTGCTTTAGTGTATCTAACCTTTATTCAGTTTCGCTTTCAGCTTTGCATTCTGTTCATCCAGTCTGCGTTTACGTTCGGCGTTGCGCTTTGCTAAACGTGCCTCTTCTTCTGGATCACGTTTTTGAGAAAGGCGTTTCTTCACTTTCTCCATCAGCTCATCTTCAGTAAGTGCTGCAAGTGGGCGATTGTTCACAAATGCGAAAGTTTTCTTACGACCTGGTCCGCAGTAAGACTGGCATGCAATTTCCACTTCAGCATCTGGATCTAACTTTTCTAATTTTGGTAACAACGTTCTTAAACACACACCTTGGCAGTCATCACATACCTGAAACTTATTACGCATTTATGTCACCCTTCCTGATTTATCTTCAATTTACTATTACGTTCAATCATGCGCTCGAAATATATATTATACAATGTCCACATATCGTTTGTCATCTCATTATTTGAAAGTGTTGCACCAAGTGCTTTCATCGCGAACAGTAATTTAAACAGTACTTCTTCAACAGATAGCTCTGTCTCAAGCAATTCTTCAAGGCTTGCCATGCACGATGAGTCAATATCCGGGTAATGAAACTTCGTTACCTCACCACGAAGTGCAATATCATAAAACTGACGCATCAGTTCGGCACGCTCACTGCCACTGCCTTCAATGCATAAATAAATCTGAACCGCAATTCCACCTTTAACACGGCGTTGCGATATGCCTGCAAACTTCTTGCCATCAATGCTTAAGTCATAACTCCCCGGACAATACGAGCGCGTAATTTCTTTCGCTTCAATACGTTTACCGTACGACGCAAACATCTCCTGTACAAGTTCATACATATATTCATAACCTGCATCAATCGAAAAGCTGATATCTCCTTTAAATATAAGAGAAATATTCAGCACACCTGCATCAAGCACAACACCTAACCCACCGGAATTACGCATAATGGCGCCATATCCCTTATTGTTTAAATACTCTATCCCTTCAGCGAGATAAGGCAATCTTGCATCATGAATACCAAGTATAACGACATGATTATGTACCCACGTTCTCACTACAGCATCATTACCTTGACCAACTAAATGACAGTACATATCATCAAAACTAAAGGACTGCATCGGCTGCAGTCCTGTCGTATGATCAACATATTGCCATTTCCCTTCGAAAATGGAACCTGTCATTATAGTGATTGTGCTGCAGTAATGATTGATAATGATACTACATCTTCAGTAGAACATCCACGTGATAAATCATTTACTGGTGCATTTAGTCCTTGTAAGATTGGTCCAACTGCATCGAATCCACCTAAACGTTGTGCAATTTTGTAGCCGATATTACCCGCTTCTAATGAAGGGAATACGAACACATTTGCATCACCTTGAATTGGAGACTCAGGTGCTTTTTTCGCTGCAACTGAAGGAACAAACGCTGCATCAAACTGGAATTCACCATCAATTACGACACCTTGTAAATCGCTTTCTGAAGCTAACTTCTCTTGTGCTAATTTCGTTGCTTCTGTTACTTTCTCAGTTTCAGGTGTTTTTGCTGAACCTTTCGTTGAGAAGCTTAACATTGCAACTTTCGGTTCCATACCGAATTGTTTTGCAGTCTTCGCTGATTCAATCGCAATCTCAGCTAATGCTTGTGAATCTAATTGAGGGTTAATTGCACAGTCACCCATAACGTACTGTTCTTCTCCACGCATCATGAAGAATACACCTGATGTACGAGATACGCCTGGCTTCGTCTTGATAATTTGTAATGCAGGACGTACAGTATCCGCTGTAGAATGCGCTGCACCTGATACAAGCCCCGCAGCATGACCAGCATATACCAACATCGTACCGAAATAGTTCGGATCCTTTAACATTTCAGTTGCTTGTTCTTCTGTCGCTTTACCTTTACGGCGCTCTACAAACTTCGCAATTAAGTCTTCACGTAATTCGCTCGTAGCTGGGTCCATTATTTCAATACCATCAATGGCAACACCTAAATTAGCAGCAAGTGTTTCGATTTCAGCTTTATTACCTAGAACGATAGGTGCAACTTTATCACCTTTATGTAACTCAACTGCAGCTTGTAATACTCTCTCATCGTTACCTTCAGGTAGTACAATCTTTACATTCTTCCCCGAAAGTTTCTCGTTTAATACTTCTAATAAATTAGCCATAATAGCCTCCCGAATGAATTAAATTATTTCCGTTCCTATTATAAACCTAATTGCGTTATTTTTCACGTCATCAATTTGTAGATTATAAGAAATTACTTATACCATTATATATGTTAGAATAAACATGATTAAATTTAAGGAGAGATGGATAATGAACGAAGCAGCAAAGACGTTAGACGGATGGTATAGTTTACATCTATTCTATGCAATCGATTTTACAAGCCTTAAAATTTTAGAACAAAATGAAAGAACTGCGATGGTTGAAGAATTCAAAGCGTTTATCAACACTTTAGAAGATAACCACGTTGCAAAAGAAGGTTCATACGCTTTATACAACATTACAGGACAGAAAGCTGACTTAATGCTCTGGTTATTACGCCCTGAAATGAAAGACTTAACAGCGCTTGAAAACAAATTCAATAAACTTGCAATCAGAGATTTCTTAATCCCTACATATTCATACGTTTCAGTAATTGAGTTAAGCAACTATTTAGCGGGTGACTCAAACGAAGATCCATATGAGAATCCACATATTAAAGCAAGATTATACCCGGAATTACCACGTTCTGAATATGTATGTTTCTACCCGATGGATAAACGCCGTCAAGGTGAAGATAACTGGTATATGTTAGATATGGATCACCGCAAAGGGCTTATGCGTTCACATGGCATGATTGGTCGTGGATATGCGGGCATCGTTAAACAATTTATCACGGGCTCTGTAGGATTCGACGATTATGAATGGGGTGTTACATTATTCTCAGACGATGTATTACAATTTAAGAAACTAGTATACGAAATGAGATTCGACGAAGTATCAGCACGTTACGGTGAGTTTGGCGGCTTCTACGTCGGAAACATTCTTACAGCAAATGACCTTCAGGATTTATTTGCCTTATAAAAATAATGCGTGTGTCAAAAGACACACGCATTATTTTTATTTATAAGCTTTCTCTACTTCTTCAATTTGTTTCACAATCGTTACTGCGCCACCGCTTGAGAAATACCATAAGTATGGATCTACTTCTACAACTTTATCCTCTTTAATTGCGTTAACATTTTTAATAACGTCATTTGATAACGCTTGTTCAGCTGAAGACTTACCACCTACAGCTACCCCACGGTCCATCGCAAAGATAATATCCGGATTCTTCTTGTTGATATATTCAAAGTTAATTACTTGTCCGTGGCCTTTTGCTGTAATATTTTGGTCCGTTTCTTTCACGCCTAATACATCATGAATAAACCCGAAGCGTCCGCCTTTACCAAATACAGAGAGTTCACCTTCATTTGCTAACACGAATAATCCTTTTTTATCTGATTTCTCAGTCATTGCTTTAACTTCTTTGATTTTTTTATCTATGTCTGCAATAAGCTTTTTAGTTTCTTTCTCTTTACCGAAGATTTTGCCGATATTTTCAGTATTCACTTTAATACTATCAATATAGTTCTTATCATCTGCACCAACGTAAACAATTTGTGCTTTCGGTGCTGCTTTTTTCATTTCATCCATTACCTTCTGGTTAGCCTGACGACCAGAGATTAAGATAAGATCAGGTTGTATTTCAGCTAATTTTTCAAAGTTTGGTTCTTTTAAGCTCCCTAAGTTTGCATACTTATCATCTTTATATTTTTTTAAGAATTCGGGTAAGCTACGGTTACCTTCACCTTTTGGCATGCCTTTTACGTTTTTATCCGCGCCAATTTCCTTTAATGTTGTAAGTGTTCCGTAATCAAATACTGCAACGCTTTTTGGGTTTTTTAATACTTCAACAGTTTCAGATACTTCTTTTGCGTCACTGCCGTCTTCTTTTTCACCACTTAAAGTATATTTATTATCGATTTTTACTGTTTCAGCTTTGTCATTTGAACCACCTGATGTTTTATCATCTGATTTAGAAGTATCCTTCGTTCCTCCACATGCTGCTAATATTAAAATTAATGATAATGTGATAACTAATCCAATAATACGTTTCATTTTCCAGTCTCCTTAGTTTTATGTATTTCCCCCGTTTTATCGCTGCCCATAGTAGTAATTACCCGGCAACACTCCTTTCAATGGTTTAAGCTTATACCGCCTGAACTTCTTCTATAAATTCATCTACTGTCATACTTTCATCATCAAAGTATACACAAATTTGCTGTCCGAATATGCATTCGATATTAATATCCATATCGTACACAGTCTTCAAGGTTTCTGTTGTGATACATTCGTTTTTCGTTCCGTCTAGTAATACTTCACCATCTTTAAGCGCAATGATATAGTCCGCATAGCAAGATGCGAAGTTGATATCATGTATCACAATGACAATCGTTTTACCTTTTTCGCGTACTAAACGACGTAATAGCTGCATCATTTGTACCGAATGTTTCATATCAAGGTTGTTTAATGGTTCATCTAGGAAGATATAGTCTGTATCTTGTGCTAATGTCATCGCAATATATGCGCGCTGTCTTTGTCCACCTGATAGTTCATCAAGAAATCTTGTCTCAAAAGACTCTAGCTCTAAATAGTCGATTGCTTCGTTAACGATGCGCTCGTCTTCTTTCGTAAGGCGTCCTTTTGAGTAAGGGAAACGTCCGAAGTTTACCAGATCTCTAACTGTAATCTTTAAGTTTGTATGATTGCTTTGCTTCAGTACTGCAAGCTGCATCGCGATATCGTCACTTTTCATCTTGCTAATTTCTGTATCGTTTAACTGTACTGTCCCTTTATCAAAATCAGACAGTCTAGTAATGGCTGATAACAATGTACTCTTGCCTGCACCATTTGGGCCAATAATCGCTGTAATTGCACCTTTCTTAATTTCTGTTGACACGTCTTTTAATATTGTTTTATTACCGATATTCTTATACAGATTGTTAACTTTAATCATGTGCGCCCTCCTTGAATAATAAATATATAAAGTAGATTCCTCCGACAAAGTTAATAAGTATCGTTATTTCTGTCGTTCCATCGAAGAAATATTGATTGATCATCTGGCCAAGTAACAATGTAATTGCTGAGACTGCAATTACGGAAATGATTAAATATTGGTGTTTAAATGTCTGCATGAGCTGATATGTTACGTTACATACAATAATACCTAAAAATGTAATTGGTCCTACAAGTGCAGTAGAAATACTGACAAGTATTGCAATCACAAGCAGCATATTACGCGTAAGTTTATCGACATTTACACCAAGATTGATTGCATGAGTCTTACCGAGGCTTAATACATCTAATTCATATGATTTCTTGTAAATATATATCAGTAATAGGATGATGAGTGCACAACTAATCATTAATAATTTCTCGTTCACCGTATTAAAGCTCGCAAACAGTTTATCCTGTAACAGCAAGAAGTCATCTGGATTCATGACCATATGCATGAAGCTTGATAAGCTTGAAAAACATGTCCCCATTACAATACCAAAGAGCAGTACAAAGTATACGGACGTATTCTTCTTAAAGACGAGATTGAACAAACCTAATGTAAAACCAATCATTAATATTACGGATACGAAGAAGTTCGTATATACGTTAAACACGACATCTCCCATCTTCCCGAATGAGAAGATGATAATCGTCTGAATAAATAAGTACACAGCATCTAATCCAATGACTGAAGGAGTTAATAAATGATTCTCAGTAATAGACTGGAATACGAGTGATGATACGCCAATTGCTGCACCTACAAGTAATATCGCTGCAAGTTTTCTTAACCTCGAAGGGAGGACATCATCAAGAATTGCAAAATTCAACTGAATCATCACAAACCCTATCATAAGGAGTAGCATTACAATAATGAGTGAGCTCGCCTTTTTCATTTGGTTAGACATATGACTTCCTCCTCTTCAGAAGAATCGCCATAAAGATAACACTTCCTACGATCCCAAGTGTGAGCCCAATCGGAATCTCATAAGGAAAGATAATTAGTCGACTAAAAATATCTGCTACCATAACAAGGATTGCACCAAATAGTGCAGTATATGGTAAAGCCTTATTCATATGATCGCCGACAAACAATCCGACGATATTCGGAATAATCAATCCTAAAAATGGTAATACACCTACCGTTACCACTACTGTTGCCGATACGATTGCTGCAATAATAACTCCTAAATTCATCATCTTCGCGTAAGATATACCTAAGTTTTTACTGAAGGACTCACCCATTCCTACAATTGTAAAGTGATGCGCAAAGAAGTAAATCAGTACTACCATAGGGATAATAACAAATAACACTTCATAACGCCCTTTCGTAATCATCGAGAAATCACCTACAAAGAAGTTAGAAATACTTTGCATAGCGTTAAAACGTAGTGCCATAAACGTCGCTAAACTTGAAACGATGTTACCAAGCATGAGCCCTACAAGGGGAATAAAGATAGCATCTTTAAACTTGATACGATTCACAATCCACATAAACATCATCGTACCGATAATTGCTGAAACAATACTGAATGATAATTTAACAAGTAGTGGCGCTTGTGCAAAGAATATCATTGCAATCAGTACACCAAACTTCGCAAAATCCATCGTCCCGGCTGTTGTTGGTGACACGAATTTATTACGTGTGAGCTGTTGCATCAATAAACCTGCTACACTTAGTGCGACACCCGCTAATATAATAGCAAATGTTCTCGGCAATCGACTGTTCAGCAAAATATTCTTTTGATTCTCATCCAAGTTTAGTAAATTTGATGGGCTTAAATCTACAACACCAATAAACATGGAAATTATAGATAAAACCAGCAACAGTAGTGTGGTGTATATTATTTTCATGAACAAAAGCTCCTGTCATCATTGATAATAGTTATCAATGAGAAAAATTCTCAATTACAATGTTATCAAATATCTCAAATAAATCAACAAGTATTTATAAAAAATACTTTATTGAATTACTATTCTTTATATTCTGATTTCATGATATATTGATAAAAACAATAAAAAGAGGTGGCGTTATGAATAAACATCATGGAGAACAAGCGCTCGAAAAAACGATAGGATTCTGGACTGCAATCACGGTAGTTATCGGAACCATCATTGGTTCAGGCGTGTTCGTTAAACCTTCTGTGGTGCTCAATCATGCAGGTACAAGCGATCTTGCAATTTGGGCCTGGGTTGTCGGGGGTATATTAACATTAGCAGCAGGTCTGACTATTACAGAAGTAGGCGCACAAATACCAAAAACCGGCGGACTATATGCTTATATTAGAGATATTTATGGTCCGTTCTGGGGATTTTTAACAGGTTGGATGCAGACTGTCATCTATGGCCCCGCAATTATTGCTTCACTTTCATTATTCTTCGGTATACTCGTAACGAACTTTTTTGGAATCGATCCAGGCTTAGGTATATGGATCGGCATCGCAGCATTTACTTTTCTTGTCATTCTTAATATTCTTGGTACAAATGCTGGCGGTGCGATGCAGACCTTCACTACAATCTGTAAACTGATTCCTGTATTTGCGATTATTGTCTTCGGTTTATTGTGGGGTAAAGAAGGTGTATTCGGTCATAACGTGACAAGCTTGATTGAAAATAAAGGAGAAATTAATTTCGGTCGTGCCGTTCTTGCTACGTTATTTGCATACGATGGATGGATTTTGCTGACAAATTTAACAGGAGAAATGAAGAATGCAAAACGTAACCTGCCACTTGCGATGCTTGTAGGATTAAGCGTTGTTACATTTGCATATGTACTCATTAATATTGCTGTCTTTAAAGTTATTCCTGCTGAAACGCTTGTTAGCCTTGGAAACACTTCTTCTGCCGAAGCGGCTAAAATATTATTCGGCGATCTCGGTTCTAAATTTGTTAATATTGGTGTCATTATTTCAATATTTGGTTGCTTGAATGGGAAAATCATGACTTTCCCTCGTATACCATTTGCGATGGCAGATGATAATTTATTACCGTTTGCGAAATTTATCAGCTATGTAAGTCCTAAATTTAAAACACCAATTGGTGCAATGATCACAATGTATGTTGTAAGCATGATTCTACTTCTACTTACGATTGTAATTCCTGAAATCGTCAATGCAGACTACTTATCTGAAATATGTATATTCGTAATTTATATCTTCTATATCGCCAGTTTTATCGGATTGTTTATATTACGTAAACAAACTAAAGGACAAAAACGTGACTATTCAGTACCACTATATCCAATCGTCCCTATCGTTGCGATGGGTGGTGGACTATTCATTATTATTAGTACATTAATGAGTGATTTCTTCGGTTCGATGCTCGGTGTACTTTTTGTAGTTATCGGAATCCCATTTTATTTCATGTTGCGCAAAAAACATGTTTAATATTGGTAATAACGGTTATATAACAATTAATAAATTATAGAAATGAGGCTATACTATGAAACGTTTAGTTCAACTAATCATTAAATTAAGTCCTATCTTAATCCCAATAGTAAAAAAACAATTAGAGAAACGTTCGCAACAACAAAATACGACACGTAAATATTAGGTCGTGACACGAGCGTTTAGACACGAAAAAAATCAAGAAAAAGGCAAGGAATTAATATTTTTAATTCCCTGCCTTTTTTTAATATTTTATTGCTGCTATCATCATCATAACCCAGCCTGCAATAAACAATACACCACCGATTGGAGTAATCGCACCAAGCACTTTAATTTGCGTTAATGCTAATACATAAAGTGATCCACTGAAAAATACGATGCCTAGCGTCATTAACCATCCTGCTGTATTTAAGTTCATCTTCGTAGTACCATTTAAAATAGCAATAACAATAATACCAAGTGCATGATACATTTGATACGTCGTTGCTTTATCCCATACGTCCATGTACTTCTCACTTAACTTACCTTCTAAACCATGTGCACCAAATGCACCAAGTGCTACTGCTAACATGGCGTTAACTGCACCTATAATTAAGAATAATTTCACATTAACATCCTCCTGTTATTTAAAAATCAAAGATTGAATCTCCATTACCAAAACCATCATCTGTTTTAATCTTACTATCGTTCGATACAACTTTAGCACCCATCATCTTCAGTTCTTCCGGTGAGATTGCTTCGTGTGTTCCTGTTTGTTTTACTGGTGGTGATTCTGCAGGCATATATGCAGGTTTATTAGTTATCGATTTCGTTTCGCTTTGCCCAATATTTGCCATCAATTCTATCGCATAGAGATGTTTATTAAATTCTACAACAGTTGAAGCGCGTTTAAGCGCTTCAACTTCTTCAGACAATTTTTGAATGAGTTTAGTATTCATTGAATATCCTCCCTTCCCCAATCTATCGGTGTCTTATTGTGTGCGACCAAATATTCATTTATCTGACTATATGGTTTTGATCCAAAGAATCCTCTATAGGCACTCAATGGACTTGGATGGACACTTTTAATCACTTTATGTTTTGACCTATCAATCAAAGGTTCAAGTTTTTGTGCGGGTGCTCCCCATAGTATGAATACTACATTTTCTCTATAGCGCGAAACAGCTTTTACAATTTCAGTTGTAAACTGCTCCCACCCAATACCTTTGTGCGAATGTGCCTGGCCACCTATAACGGTTAATACATTATTCAATAATAACACACCTTCATATGCCCACCCTGTCAATTCACCTGTGTGCCTTTGAATGTTTAGATCGTTTTCCAGTTCTTTATACATATTACGCAATGATGGCGGAAGTTTTGTACCGTCCATCACTGAAAAAGCTAGGCCGTGTGCCTGATTTGGGCCATGATAAGGATCTTGACCTATAATTACAACTTTAACATCATTAAATGGGGTAAACTTAAACGCGTTATATATATTCTCGCGTGCTGGATATACCGTCTGTGTTGCATATGCTTTTTCTAATATTTCATCCATTTTATCAAAGTTATATTTCTCTTTAATTTCATGAAAAATCTGCTCCCATTCCATACTATACACCTCATATATATTATAAATATATCATTTTGAATTAAACGTATTCATGATATGATATTAACAAACAAAC
>NZ_PPRM01000039.1 GCF_002902665.1 Macrococcoides caseolyticum | reverse complement strand
ATTATATGCTTTATAAGTTTCTAAATATGATAAATTTTCTACTAACTTAAAAGTATCTAAACTAACAGGATTTGATATTTTTACCTTGAAAATTTCTTCTATAAAGATAAATATTCTTACTAAATAACGATGATATGAAGGACCTTTCCCTGTATTTTTAGTGACACCTTTTGTATATCCTAGTTCGGTGTTTACAACAAAGTCCTCATAACTATTAAAAAAACTTCTAAAGCGTTGATTCATTTCAATGAACTTAGGATTTTTTGCAGAAATTTTTCGAAACATATAATCACCTTTTCAGAATAATCGTGTAACAAGTTTGAATATTTTATCTTTATTATACATTACAACCTATTATTTAAAATTGTTTAGAGAGAAAAATTAAAATATATTCTTATTTATTATTCATTAACAATCATCTCATATAATGCTTTCAATGTCTCTTCTCTTTCTAGTGGTTTAAGCCCACATTCCCACACAACTATGACGCGTATACCAAGTTCAGTTAATTCTTCGATATTGCGTTCGTCTCTTGAAACGTTTCGATTAAACTTCTTCTCCCAAAAATCCTGATTACTCTTAGGCATCACAAATAAATCACAGTTATGTACATGCCAAAAACAGCCATTTACAAAAACTGCTGTTTTATATTTAGGTATATAGATATCTGGAGACCCTGGAAATTTTTTATCATTCTTTCTGTACCTGATGCCTTTGGAGTATAAGAATTTACGAACGATGTCCTCAAGTTTACTTTTCTTCTTTGAGTTAGCTACCATCGTTTTATTAAGAGTATGTTCTTCCATAACAAACACCACCCTTTCATAAGTATATATACCCACATTTTTCATATAAAATGTAAATCTATATACTTTACAACACGAACGATCGTTCGTATAATTAAGATGGTAATAAATTTGATATATCAATCAATCCAGATCTTTGATAAAATATAAAAGTTAATCATAATTTATAAGGAGGCCCACTATGGAGAAGATAAAAGTAGCGGAAATGTTTGCAGGTGTCGGTGGTTTTCGTATCGGTCTAGAAAACACTAACAATAATATGTTTGAAGTTACTTGGGCAAACCAATGGGAACCTTCTAGAAAAGTGCAGCATGCTTTTGATTGTTATTCACGAAACTTCAAAACAGGCATTCATAGTAATCAGGATATTACAGAAGTTCCAAATGCTGAACTTGCTGCGACGAATGTCGACATGATTGTTGGTGGTTTTCCTTGTCAAGACTATTCAGTAGCACGCTCATTAAATGGCGAACTTGGCATGCAAGGAAAGAAAGGTGTATTATTCTGGGAAATTACACGATTCATACAAAACGTTGCACCTAAATATATTCTACTTGAAAACGTTGATAGATTATTAAAATCTCCTTCTAAACAAAGAGGAAGAGATTTCGGAGTAATGCTTTCTACATTAAACGAACTTGGTTATGATGTTGAATGGCGTGTTATCAATGCAGCAGACTATGGTAATGCACAACGTAGAAGACGTGTATTCATCTTTGGATATAGACGCGAAACGAACTACGCTAAATCAATACTCAAGAAAACACAGGAACAAATTGTATTTAAAGATGGATTCTTTGCGAAAGCATTCCCTATCACTGATGAAATAGTCAAGAATCGTGTTTCTACTACTTCACTTTCGAGTGATATTGTTAGTGTTTCTGATAATTTTTCTTATACATTCCATCCGTCGGGCTATATGAAGAATGGAGAAGTTTATACAGCTCATACTGTACCGAAATATGAATCTCCAGCTACACTTGGATCTGTCCTCGTTGAAGAAGTCCCAGAACAATATTACCTTCCAGAAGATAAGGTTGAGAAGTTCAGATATTTAAGAGGCTCAAAGAAAATCGAAAGAATTACAGCAGATGGTCATAAGTATATTTATAGTGAAGGTGGTATGTCAGAAAGCGATGACATTAATTTACCTGCAAGAACGATGCTAACGAGTGAATCCTCAGTAAATAGAAGCACACATTTTATCAAAGAGTCAGAAGATAAATTTAGAACACTTACCCCTGTTGAAGCTGAGCGATTGAACGGTTTTCCTGATAACTGGACTGAAGGTATGCCAGAGAAGATGAGATTCTTCTGTATGGGGAACGCATTAGTTGTACCATTAATTACGAGAATGGGAAATCAAATTGAGGAAATCGAAAAACTCTATCCAGATGATATTACGCAATTAAATCTTTTTTAGTCTACCAATTGATGGTAGACTTTTTTATTTGAGAAAAATATACTTGTAATAAGTAACCTCGATAGGAGATGATTAATATGAGTAATTTTAATTTGGATATCTATATCGAAAAGGACATTAATAAGTATTTAAATACACATATATATCCTCTTCTAGAGAAAGAATTTGGATTAGTATTTAATAGAGTTACAGATATGAACTTACAACACGCTGGAGTAGATACTGTTGGCAAACATAAACTATTTAATAAAAAATTAAATATAGATGAAAAAACAGCATCACATCATTTTGCTAATTCAATTAATAATACAGGTCTCCCTACCTTTGCTTTGGAACTTTCTTATTTTAAATATAACAAAGAAAAAGTTGGTTGGTTATTTAATCCTAAATATAGTAAAACAGATGCTTACTTATTCAGCTGGGGTTGGCGCAACTCTGAAGATAAAGATTGGAAGACCATAAAATATAATGATATCGTGCAAATGGAATCTGTTTTGGTCTTAAAGAAAGACTTGATTAAATGTTTAGATAAGCATTATGACTTTAATTTAACGAACTATGAGTCATTCATCGATAATAATTTGAACAGTAATAGTCATAAGTACTACATTAAAGAAAATAAAGGTCCATACATATATAATTCAGGCGAAAAATATAATGAACGTCCTATCAACTTAGTATTTCCAAAACACGAGCTTATTAAAATCTCTAAATTTCACACAATACATAAAATAGAAGGTGATCAAAATAGCCAAATTTGAATATGAAACGGTCAACGAATTGATAATGTATGCAAAAGAAGCAGAAGGAAAATATTTGTATGAAATTGATAAGAAAGATATGTTGGAGAATACAAATGTAAAAGGCTCTGTGGGACATATTATTGAAGCCAGTTACTTTGGTTATGAAATAAATTCGAATGCCGAAGCAGATTTCGCAGATGTAGGAATAGAACTAAAAGCTACTGGTATCCAAAAGATGAAAAAAGGAGACCTAAAAGCCAAAGAGCGACTCGTATTAAATATAATCAATTACTGTGACGAAGCTACAGTTGAATTTGAGTCATCAAGCTTTTGGAAGAAAAATAAACACTTACTTCTCTTCTTCTATGAATATAAAAAAGATAAAAACAACAAAATGGATCGCAGAAACGCTCAAATAATTAAAGTTGAAGACTTCCAATTTCCAGAAGAAGACTTAAAAACAATAAAACAAGATTGGAATATAATACATAACAAAATCATCAATGGTGAAGCCCACCTACTTTCTGAAGGTGACACATTAATACTTGGTGCATGTACCAAAGGTTCCACTGCAGCAAAATCTTTAAGAAAACAGCCTAATAGTGATATTTTGGCTAAGCAGCGAGCATATTCTATTAAGCAAGGATACATGTCAAATCTTGTTCGAAAGTTAATTACAAAAGAGCACTTTGAAGCAATTACGACTGCAAAAGAGGTAAATGAAAAGTCTATCAATCAGATATTACATAATAAATTTAAGAATCACTATGGTAAATCTGATGTTGAAATAGCTGAACAATTAAATATCACTCTTAGTGATGGGAAAAATCGTATCGCACATCTAGTAAGTAATATGTTAGGTGTTAAGAAGAATGATTTAAGTAAAATCGAGGAATTTGAAAAGTATAGCATTAAATTTAAAACGATTACTTTAAACAATGAAGGTAAATTGAAAGAACACATGTCTTTTGAGAACATTGATTTTGGTGAGTATGTTACTTCTGAGTGGGATGATAGCCATTTAAAAACGATGTTCGAATCAACAAAATGGTTATTTGTTGTATTTAAAGAAGATGATAAACGTAATAAAATATTTCTTGGGTATAAGTTATGGAACATGCCAATGACTGATATCGAAGGACCATTACAAGAGTTTTTCATAAAAACACAACGCCTTCTTAACGAAGGTGTTATATTTACACAGACTTCAAGAGGTATACGTAATAACCTGCCTGGCGCAAAAGATAATCCAATTTGTCATATCAGACCAAAAGCTAGAAATGCTGAAGATAAAGTCAAACTTCCAGATGGACAATGTATTACCAAACAGTGTTTTTGGTTGAATAAGGGGTATATCAAAAATATTTTACAAGGAGTAATATAATGAAAAGGCTTATATTAGGAGAATTATATAGTAGAGAAGACGTTAGTAAAATATTTAATAGTCACTCTAAATATACCAGAGGCTCAGGTGTATGGGGATTACACGGAATCATTGCATTAAAAGAAAGAGAAGGGGATTATATATTTTTTGTAACTTTAAAGAACAATGAGCATCAAGGTAAATTTGAAGAAGGGATATCAGTTGATGGTATATTGTCATGGCATTCACAACTTAAAAAAAATATTAATCACAAATATACACAAAATTTTATCAATCATAATCCCTTAGTAAATAACATACACCTTTTTTATAGAGAAAATAAAAATGGGTTATATATTTATTTTGGACGATTAGGCTACCTTGAACACGATGCTTCATCCTTACCCATTTTCTTCAAGTGGCAATTATTAGACTGGAACCAGTTTAATAAGAATGATTTATTAACATTTATTGAAAATTACACAATTCATAACAAAAATAAGACTATAAAAGCTGTAGATCAGATTATTAAAACTAATCTTCCAAAAAAAAATCGTGAAAATTTCAATATACAAAAAAA
>NZ_PPRM01000004.1 GCF_002902665.1 Macrococcoides caseolyticum | reverse complement strand
CAAAAGACACCTTACCATTTATTTCTTCCAGACTTTTATTCATATTATCATCTCCTTATACAATAATATACCATAACTTTAGGTAAACCTAAAAGTTTTTTTAATAATAAAATATATTCTTTTATTCTCTATCGTTACCCCATGCGTAATCTACACAACAATAAAATCCCGCGCTTCAATCGAAACGCGGGGACTGATATTATTCATATAAGTAGTTTTGATTGGCTACAAGCTTAGAGAAGGTACATCATACTTGCATAGTGACTAGGACTCTTCTTCCTAAGAGTAATAACATGTTTTTCATTTACAATCACAAAACCATCGCATTACTGCTTGGTGTCATATTTTCAAATAAGCGTACCATTTAAAGTTTAAATTCTGGTTTAAATGTTCTTCTTGTTCTAGCCATAAATAAATCGCCTACTTTCTTAATTTAACATTACATCCCCTCAGGTAAGTTGTCCAATTAAGCGTAGACGATTCAAAGAAACTCATATTATCTAATACGCTCTAAATTTTAACTTATTGTTTTTAATAAATTATATATTCATGTTAATGATGCATAATCTTTTTTATAAAAGCTAATGACAACAAGAGAATTACGACTATCACAAACCATGACTCCGAAAGCACTTTCAATCTTTCCATCAACGATTGCTCCTGAGAAAGCGGCTTTGTTTTAGGATGCTTTATCTTATTGCCATCCTTTGTTGTTCTCTCTGCATAGATTAATATTCTATCTGCTCCAGAAGGCGTACATGTTAATAACGTAATAATATCTTTTCCTTTAATAATCGATAATGCCTCTACCTGATCGGGGCGGACTACCTTTTTGTCATATACTTTATAGTAGAGCGTCTCCTTGAAGTTATTGATAATAATATTATCTCCATTATCAAGCTTGTCGATATGTGTGAACCATTCATGATAGGGTGAGTAGCTGTGTGCTGCTAAGACACTATTAGTTGAACGCCCACCTACCGGAAAACTTGTGCCAATGACTCTAGATACGCCTCTATTTAAGTTCTCAGGGGTAGCTTGATCGTATACTGGATAATGCAGATTGAGCTTCGGAATTTTTATGGTTGCTATTGTATCATCTGTGCCAAGTTGTTCATCATATTGATTATTGGTTTGAACTTTAACTTTAGGTGTTTCAATATTTTGAGATGATAGCATATCACGATTATAGGCTTCAAACTGTGTATACTTCACTTTCTGATGTGTAGCGTTCACTTGAAATTGTCTATCCAGTACTTTGGATTGATGGGACATGTCGTAATTATAATAGACTTTTGCCATCAGAGGATACAGACAGATAAGCAATCCTGCAACAAAGACAATAATTGCCGTCTTCTTGCTCATCGATCCACTTTTTTCTTTCCATGCTTTTTGAAATATCGATAGAGCAGGTAGATTACAATAGATAACCCGATACCTATCAAATAGTTCTTATAGACGTATAGAAATTTATACCACCATGGTTCCTGAGTCGATTGATGGCTCGTCGCTTCGGGCGTATATGGAACGCGATGACCAGTTACTATCAGCCGATGTGAATTTATCATGTACGGTGTACATGTCAGTAGTGTTAATCTGTCTGTACCTTTCTTTATTTTCAAATCTCTGAAATCATCCGGTTTTATCACCTTGATACGTTCAACTTTGTAGGCCAGTATCCCTTGAATATTATGAACATATATCATGTCCCCTATCTTCATTTTATCAAGATCGGTAAACAACTTCTTATCAGGCAGCCCTCTATGTCCTGTGATGATACTATGGGTGTTCTTTCCGCCTACAGGTAAGGAAGTATTCTCAAGATGTCCAAGTCCTTGTTGAAGCACTCTTTCCGTTGTTCCGGCAAATAAAGGGATATCCTGATGAATAGCAGGTATCTCAACATGACCTATCTTCTCATGTACTTCCAGCATCTTCGCATATTCACGTTGACCTTCTTGTTCTTGTGCTTTACTATATGCGTCGTGTAATGCTTCATTTCCTGTTAACAACTGATTATATGCTTTCGCCTTATCGATACGTGCTTTAATCTGCTGATCTGACAGCAGTTCAACTTCTTTATTGAAATCATTAACTTCGTTACTCGCTTCATAATCATAATATACCGCACTGATCATAGGATAGATCAATATGCCGAACCCAGCGAAGAATATCAAGCCGAATATCACATTAGAGATCCTATTTTTCTTTGTTTTCTTTTCGGGTTTCAAAAAATCGCCTTCCTTATTAAAAAAATGAGGTGGACAGCGTCCACCACATTTAACAAAGTTATGCTTGCTTTCTTCTAAAGAATACTAAAGCTAGCGCCATTAGTCCAATACCTATTATTGTGAAGATAACTGTACCGATTCCACCAGTGTTCGGTATTTCAGTCTTCTTATTGATGATTTCTTGTGCTGCTGCATCTGCTAATACTGTAGCTGATGGGTCAGCATGGTAAGATGTTGAGTTTACAGTAAATTCTGTAACTGGATTTGTTGGTAATGAGTAACCTTTAGGTGCTTTTACCTCTTTAATCTTATAAGTTGTTGCACCTGTGTTGTTAGCGTTGTCATCACCATACGCTAATCCTTTGACTTCAAATTTACCATCTGCTGATGAGATAAATTTCGTCGCATCGTTTTCAGATTTCGTCCATGAAACTTTAAGGTTGCCGTCTTGAACAAGGTAGTCTCCTGCATCATTCATGATAACAAATTCTGCTTCACCTAGATTAGTTCCTTGACCATTTGTCTTAACAAATTTCTTTCCTCCAGTATAGACTTTCGGAATATCTGTAGGAGGTACAGTTGGTGGTGGTGTGTCTTTACCAGGTTGAGTTGTCACACCGTGACCATTATCAAAGTTTAAAGTCGCATCATTACTGATAGGTAATCCCATAACCGCTGTGTCATTGATCATTGTTGGCACGAAGATTTCTAGTTTAGGATTTTCTACATTTAATTTACCTAGCCCTGCTTTTGTAAAGCTGACTACTAATTTATTATTACTATAAGTTGCTGTATAGTCTCCTGATGAAAGTACGTTACCGTTAATCGTAACTTTTACTTTTTCCGTACCTTGAAATGTCAATCTTGAATCGATTGTATCTGTAACTTCAAACTTTTCATACTCTTCGATACCTTTTGGTACAGAGGGTTGAATGATCCAGTTGAATGATTCACCTACTGCAAATGATGCAGACTTTGTATTATCAGATTTAACATCCTTATCGATTGTCGGCAAATCTTGTAATGTATTCTTCGGGAATACGTGCAGATCATTAATGTAACCTGTTCTTGCCTCATTAGTGATTGGAAGCTCAAGTCCAAATGGTACTGCTTTAGCATCTTTAATTGCTGTTGATTTATCTTCGATGAACCAGTAGTAACCTTCTGCTAAATTTGGTACTTTAGTTGTTCCGTCTGCTGCTGTTTTCGGAGTCGTTCCTGTAGGTTCTGACAGTAAAGTACGTACTTTTTCTAACGTATCATAATTCTGAGGATTCGCTTTCAACTGCTTTAATTGTTCTGATGTTACTTTCCAGTAAGTAAATGAAATATTAGAAATCGGCTTTGATCCTGCAGGCGCAGTACCATTTACTAACTGATCATAAGTGGCAGTTGTTTCTTCAGAACCTGTTATTTTATGAATTGTTAAATCCGTTACTTTCCCCGTTGCTGCTGATGCTTTTACAGGTAATACTAATCCTAATACAAGTGTAACTATTAAAAATATTGACAAACGCTGTGTAAATTTAGACATATAGTCCTCCTAATTTTTTAATTTCTATAATAAACTGCTAATGCAGGATTATTACTGTCGAATAAATACTTTCTTTCTGCTCCATACGGCAATTCCCATGATAAGCAGGCCTAATAAAGTATAGAATATGGTTCCTGTTCCCCCTGTATTCGGTAAGATATCACTGTTGCTTTTGTTAGGAACTTTAACGATTACTTTTTCATCGTTTTTAACTGTAATATTAATAGGCTCACTATTTAACTGATAATTCTTTGGCGCTTGAACTTCTTTCAGTATGTAGTTACCTAGGGGTAATGCTTTAAATAATACCTTTCCATCAGTTCCAGTCGTCAGTGTACCAATTAGGTCACCTGCTGAATTTCTCAGTTCAAACTTCGCACCAGGTAACAATTCATTTTCATTACCAGTCTTATGTTTGATCACCTCTATTGAACCTAATAACTTTTTATTAATTATCTTAAATTTATTTGTATCAGTATAAAGTACATTATCTATTCTAATTTCACCGTTACTAGCAATAACGACAGTGTAAACTTTAGAGTCTTTTATGAAGCCATTCGGTGCACTTTTTTCTGTGAGACTATATCGTCCCTTTTTTAAGTTATCAAATAGCACTTGTCCACCAGAGCTGGAAGTTCGGCTCAATGTATTCCCACTGACATCTTTCAGTTCAAAAACCGCTCCTTGTAATGGTTTTTCATTATCATCTACCTTATTAAATACAAAGTTATAAGATGGACTTTTCGCTTTAGCTTCAGGAACCGGATACTCTCTTAAATTGATAGAGGCACTAGAAGGTTTCAGTGTTGTAGTACCATTCATCGGATACCACTGATTTTCCACAAAGTTGTCGTCTGTTACTCTCAGCTTTACTTTGTAGTTGAGATTAACCCATTCACCTTTTCCTAAATTTAATCCCTCCATCTTTAATGTCTTTGTGTCTGGATCATAATCAACCGGTACATTCTCTAGATCTGGGTTGGAGGCGGTTAATGTATAATCGGACTTATCAAATATATTGTCACTACCTAAATTGAGATCATACATAGGCCCTATCGGATCAGTTACAACACCATTAGAAATACTATTCGATACACTTTGTGAAATCTTTGATAATTTTTTTGACAATTCTGATGCAGAGTCCTTTGTTGTAAATGCATATTCCGTTCTTGATGCAATGTTACTGAGTACTTTATTCATATCCTCTTCGGTTGCACCTCCGCTTGCAACGGTTGTATCTAATCCAATAGAGAAGATATCAAAATCTGGTCTTGAGTTCTTAATTAACTTCGCCTGTGAAATCGTTGGCTGACCATGATTGGTAATTTTTGTATATAGACCTATCAAATAAGGATCGTGTATGCCATTATATCCCAAATAGCCATTCAAGTTAAAGTTTGTTCCATTCCCTTTAACGACGCTGCTAAACGATGTGATGTTCTCACTGCCCGTAGCACTAATCCCTTTGTAACTCAAAGTCGGTGCACCGTCTGTAAGCACAACCATCACTTTCTTTGAAGCCCTGGATGTACTGAGTAGCTCAGAACCACTTCTTAGACCTTCTTGAGTAAATGTTCCACCCCCTTGACCACTTGGAACATAACTTGAGTAGAACTTAGATTTAATATCTGCAGGATTCCCTGAAAATCCTGGATTAATCGACGGTCTCAATGCTGAAGCAAAGTTAACGACACCAATCCTTACTTTAGTGTTAGTCCCTGTATTAGCCTGGGTTACCTCATCTATGAATTTGAACACATCATCTTTCATACTCTGCCAGCGTGTCTTTCCATTTCCTATAATAGCGCCCATACTTGCTGAATTATCTACCACAAGAACGATATCTACCGTTTCTTGTGTAACAGATGCACGGCCTTGCGTCTTTAAATCAATTGCATATTCATTTTCAGTTGATGTCGGTTGTGCTTGTTTCCACTGAAATGATTCATTATACTCAACAGGCTGTGGGGTTCTATTGCGATACAGTCCTTTTTCGTCCCAAGCCATGTTGCTGATTTGCCCTTTATATGTAGGATATGGGTCGTCAGCTACTCCAGCTACATTGTTCATTGGTGCAAAGCCTAGTAAGTTGACGTTTGCAAGGCTGAATGTGCTAAGCAGCGGGATTTCTTTAGGTGCTGCATAGACTAACGATCTTTTCAATCTTTTCAATGAATTATTCCCAGTACTTTTATTTATATCTTGCTTTGCAGATATTTCATTTACCTTATTCTCTGCCTTTGCCTTATCCTCTACCTTTGGTTGTGCTGTAGGCTCGGCTGAAGCTTCATCTTTCTTCGCTACTTTAACAGCTGCTTTAGGCTGGTCGTCTTGTTTTGTTTCTACACTATTCTCAGGATGAGTATTTTCTGCTTTTTCTTTAGTGACTTCAATATCAAAGTTTGACGTTGTAGCCTTAAATCCTTCTGTGTCCTCTACTTTAATATCGTAATCGATTCTATTCCCTTGATCATCGTTAAGCGGTAGGTTCTCTTTCGTATAGTGAGATTGTGTTCCGTCTACCAGCACTTCATCCACGATTGATCCTGTTGCTCTATTGATAATCTTTATATTTAGCGGTTTGTCCGACTCGTTACGAATATTTCCTTCTATCTTTGTGGAAAGATACTGCAGTAAGATATCGTTTGCCTTTACATCAACTTTGTAGTTGCCAGTTGCCTTAGGGCGCACTTCATACTCTATCAGCTGATTATCAATGTTAAATTTGTTGAGGTGATCAAATGTATATTCGAGATGATCAGCGTTTACAACAGTGCGGTCGACAACTGTCTGATGCTGCTTATCAATCAGTTCAACTTCTAGTGCCGGAGGGGTTACTTTATCAGGCACATCTTTATATTGAACCTTTCCACTTAGTTGTGTTTTAACAAAGTAGATATCGCTTGCTGTCACGTGCTGATTTATGTCTGCTGATAACGACACCTTGTAGTTAGACTGCTGATTATCCGTAATTACAGAAGAAAACTCAACATTTAATGGTTCCTCTAATGCTTTGATGCTCAGTAGAAATACTTTCTTTTCTGGATCAGGTTGCGTTACTGTTACACCTTTGGCATTCAGTAACATATTTAATTCCGCAAGACGGATATCATGCCCACCTTGCAGTTCCATTTTAATGACTACGTCCTTCAATCTTGAATTCGCTTCATTTACCTTCAGATGCCACTTTACCTTATTATTACTTTCACCCTTCTGTTCCACATACAACATATTCGGATTGCTAGTTTCAGGAACGCTGTCAATGTCTTGTGCTGAAACAATGCTCGGGCTCAAGCAGAAAGTAATTACAATTATAAGGCTCGTCAGCAAATTTAATAATTTTTTAATGCTCATCACCACTCTCTTATTCTTTATATTGTGCAATATTATCATGCAACTATAACTATTATTTCAAGCATTACCATAAAATATTGTGTAAGTCTTAAACCCAATTCATTATATACATTTTTTCAATATAATACTAGTACTATTTTTAATTTTTTACATTTTTTATTTTGAACAACCAATATTGCAAAAAAATAAAGCCTTACACTATCTAATTGAAGTAGTGCTAGACTAAATACTAGAACAAATATGACATTCAAGCAGATTATAAATATCTTATTAAATGAAAATTATTTAAATTCATGTATATTGAGTTAATTAATGACGTCACCTTTTAAAAGAATGGTTAATAAAAGTATTAACATACTATACTAGAATATAAGACGGATAGAAAATGCTTATTGTCATATGTTAATTTCAATTTAATATCAACTGACGAAACCTAATTTCCAATTATTAAAAAGGAAAAAATTAGAAGGTTCAATTGCTTTTCTTTATAAATTTTGATAGATTTCATTGCATTGTCATTGCCATCCCATCACTCAATGCCACTGCAAGTGCACCGTTAAATGTATCATCGATGCCGGTTGTATCCACTACGTCTGCTTTAATACCCGGTACATTGACAAGCTGACCATTATAAAATACTGCACCTTTGTCTCCAAATGTTACAATAGCTCACTATCTCGTTAAAATTTTTATCGTTACTACTCACAAGGTATCTATACGACAATCATCAAGTACTAATTTTATGAAATAAAATTTATTTCTTTATCTCGAGCTAAGTATTTTAAATTTCAAATCGATTGTACTATACTATCACTTATATGCAATAGGAAGGAGATCAATATGAGTAAACAAGAATCAAAAACAGTTGTTGTTATTGGCGCTGGGGTTTTAAGCACAACGTTTAGTTCTATGCTTAAAGAATTAGAACCAAGTTGGAATATAAAACTTTATGAACGTTTAGACCGCCCTGGTCTCGAAAGTTCAAATGAGCGTCATAACGCAGGAACAGGTCACGCTGCTTTATGTGAATTGAACTATACAGTGAAACAACCTGATGGATCAATCGACATTGAAAAAGCAAAAGAAATTAACGAACAGTTTGAAATTTCAAAACAGTTTTGGGGACATTTAGTCAAAAGTAAAAATATTTCAGACCCTAAAGACTTCATACAACCATTACCACACATCAGTTTTGTTAGAGGTAAAAATAACGTCCAATTCTTAAAAGACCGTTATCATGTGATGAAAGAATCTCCAATGTTCGACAATATCGAATTTACAGAAGATATCGAAGAAATGAGAAAATGGATTCCATTAATGATGCAAGGTCACAGTCCAAGTGATATTATGGCCGCTAGTAAAATCAATGAAGGTACGGATGTGAACTTTGGAGAGCTAACACGTAAAATGGCTCAAAATATTGAACAACACCCAAATGCTGATGTTCAGTACAATCATGAAGTTATCGATTTTAATCAAAGACAAGATGGTAAATGGGAAGTAAAAGTACGTCAACTTAATAGTGATGACGTTCAAACTGAAATTGCTGATTATGTATTTATCGGTGCTGGTGGCGGTGCAATCCCACTATTACAAAAAACAGGTATTCCTGAAAGTAAAAATCTAGGCGGCTTCCCGATTACAGGTCAATTCTTAATTTGTACTAACCCAGACATCATCGCGCAACATGACGCGAAAGTCTATGGTAAAGAGCCACATGGGACACCACCAATGACTGTACCACACTTAGATACACGTTATATTGATGGTGAACGTACATTACTATTCGGTCCATTCGCAAGTATTGGCCCTAAATTCTTAAAAAATGGTTCTAATTTAGATTTATTTAAATCTGTTAAACCATATAATATTGCAACATTATTATCTTCTGCAGTTAAGAATTTACCTTTAATCAAATATTCTATCGACCAAATCTTAATGACTAAAGAAGGTTGTATGAACCATTTACGTACATTCTACCCAGAAGCACGTGACGAAGATTGGGAATTATATACAGCAGGTAAACGTGTACAGGTCATTAAAGACACACCTGAATATGGTAAAGGATTTATTCAATTCGGTACAGAAGTTGTTAACTCTAAAGATCATACAGTGATTGCACTATTAGGAGAATCTCCAGGAGCATCAACTTCAGTTTCAGTAGCATTAGAAGTACTTGAGAGAAACTTCCCTGAATATGAATCTGAATGGACACCTAAAATTAAAGAAATGATACCGTCATATGGTCAATCACTTATTGATGACACAGAATTGATGAAAAAAATTCGTCAACAAACATCAAAAGATTTAGAACTAAATTATTACCAAAATAATAAATAGACAAAATAAAGGAATGATGAGCTTGAAAAAATTATTAATCGTAACAATTATTGGTGGTGCTGGTTTTTATGCGCTTAAGCGTTATCAAAAACATGTAAACGCAATGCCAAATATAGAATATTAATATTAAAAAATATTTTGTAAAACCTTTTAGTGATAAAAAAGTTCACCTGTCTAGAGTGAACACAAAAGTTGAAACTTTTAGTTAAGTTACGTATTTTAAAGCAAGATTTCTACATATAGAAATCTTGCTTTTTAATTTGATTAAATGAACCGCTATTTTGATGATTTTTAATCCATTTATCTAACAATATTATATTTAGATTTCCCGTTTTCAAATAAACGTACCATTTGAAGTTTAAATTTCGGCGTAGATGTTCTTCTTGTTCTAGCCATAAATAAATCGCCTACTTTCTTAATTTAACAATATATCCCCCTAGGGGAGTTGTTCAATTAAGTGTAGACGACTCAAACCACTTTCATATATTTTACAGGTCTTTCCCTTCTTTATTGTTCCACAAGTTTTAGCGGTACTTTTACTTCTGATTTAATTTTCTTTCCATCTTTTAAATCTAATATTGCTTTAACTGCATCTTCACCCATCAGTGCGGGTTGTTGTGCAATGGTTGCATCTAGTTTTTTATTTTTGATAGATTTCATCGCATCGTCATTGCCATCGAAGCCTACGACGAGTATGTCTTTTGTACCAATTGCCTCGATCGCACCTAGTGCCATTTCATCATTATGGGCAAAGATCGCTTTAATGTCAGGGTGTGACTGGATCATATTTTGAGTGACATTCAAACCTTCTGCTCTATTGAATTTAGCTGTTTGTTTTGATGCTACCTCTAATTGTTTGTCAGCAACAATATGGAATCCCTTTCCTCTTTCACGCGTTGCACTGGCACCGGGCACGCCTTCAAGTTCGCCGACACTTGCTTTTTCTCCTACTTGTTTAACGATATATTCCCCTGCCATCTTACCCCCTGCGACGTTATCAGATGCTATAAACTGCGTTACTTTTCCTTGTTCAACGGATCTGTCTAACGTAATTACAGGGATATCTTGAGCGTTTGCATTTTGAACTGCTGAAGAGATGGCTGCTGAGTCAGTTGGATTAATGATTAAATAGTCCACCTGCTGCTGAATCAAGTCATCGATATCGTTGGATTGTTTCGCTGAATCATCTTGCGCATCGACTACTTTAATTTTGAAGTTATTGTTCTTGGCTTCTTTTTGTATCGCTTCTTTAATGGAGACGAAGAACGGATTATTCAATGTTGATAAACTTACGCCAATCGTAATATCTTTGTTTGATTTATTTGTTTTATCTTCTTTTAGATATGCTGGGGGTTCTAGGCTGCATGCTGATAAAGTTAACAGAGCGACAAGTAATAATGGTAATATCCTTTTCATTGCTACACCTCTTTAGTTTTATTTTTTGCGATCAATCAATACGGCAATTAGAATTACGATACCTTTAATCACTTGCTGGTAGAAAGAAGAGACGCCTAATAAGTTTAAGCCGTTGTTCAGCACACCAATGATCAATACACCGATTAATGTCCCGAATATTCGACCCTTTCCTCCTGTTAGTGATGTACCACCTAGCACCACTGCTGCAATGGCATCAAGTTCATATGATGTACCCGCTGTTGGTTGTGCAGAATTTAAACGTGATGTCAGTATGCCGCCTGCCAGTGCTGCCATTAATCCTGAAATAGAGTAGATCAATATTTTGACTTTATCGACTTTAATACCGGAAATAAATGCTGCTTTCTCATTACCACCGATTGCGTATGTGTTTTTACCAAATACAGTTTTATGTAACAAGAAATATAGCACGCCAAATGCGAGTAACATCGTAACTGCAGGTACTGGGATCCCGAAGAAATACCCTTTACCGAATACCTGGAACCAGAAATTGTCTCCCAAGTTTGTAATAGGGTTACCGTTCGTTACAACCAGTGTCAGTCCTCTGAAGATTGTCATCGTCGCTAACGTTGCAATGAATGGTGCCATCTTACCAAAAGTAACAAGCACACCATTGACGGCACCTAACAGTGTCCCGATCAATGCACCAAGACACAATGCTAACACTGGATCCACACCGCTTGTGATCAGTATTGCAGTCAGTGCACTGGATAGCGCGAGAATAGAACCGACACTTAAATCAATCCCACCTGTTAAGATTACAAATGTCATCCCAAATGCAATTAATCCATTGATTGAAACTTGTCTTAATAAGTTTAAAATATTATTCGGTGCAATAAAGCCGTTATTAAGTATTGTGATAATCACTACTAAAATAAGCAATCCTAATAATGGTCCTAAGCGTTCAATTAAACCTCTCTTTTGCAATGATTTACTATTCATTTAATTCGCCTCCTGTAGCGAGCGTCATTATTTTCTCTTGCGTGATGTTATCTCCAGTTAATTCTCCACGAATTACGCCTTCTTGTAGTACATATACGCGATCACTTAATCCGATGATCTCAGGCATTTCTGAAGATACCATGATGATTGATATGCCACGTTCAGTAAGCTCATTCATGAGATTATATATCTCACGTTTAGCCCCAACATCAATCCCGCGAGTAGGTTCATCTAATATTAATACTTTCGGTCCATTTCCTACCCATTTTGCGATCACGACTTTCTGCTGGTTCCCTCCTGAAAGCGAAGATACCGGTAATTCTTTGTTAGATTTTATGGACAATCTATCTTGCATTTGTTTGACAAATAATTCTAAAGGGTCATTTTTAATAACTCCAGATTGACTAAAACTTCTAATGTTAGCCATGGTCATATTGTCTTTAATAGATGCATCGAGTACGAGGCCTTCATCTTTTCGGTCTTCCGTGATAAATGCAAGACCGTGTCTTATTGCGTCTCCCGGATTGTTGATGGAAACATTCTTCCCTAGTATCTTAACGGCTTTATCACCTTTATCGATGCCGAATAAGCTACGCATGATTTCTGTTCGCCCTGCCCCCATCAATCCACTGAAACCTAGTATTTCACCTTCCCTTAGATTGAATGAAATATTATCCATTCCAAATGCATCATTGGATAAATGATCGACTTCCAGTATCACTTCTCCTGGCTCCACTGTTCTGTCTGGGAACTGCTGATCCAGACTACGTCCCACCATCGCATGAACAAGTTCGTTATAACTCGTTGCATCCGTGCGTTTACGCAACACTGTTACACCATCACGCATGACGGTAATCTCATCTGATATCTTAAATATCTCATCCATACGATGACTAATATAGACGAAGCTGACGCCTTCAGACTTTAATTTATCGATAAGGATGAATAATTTATCAATCTCTTTATCTGTAAGGGCTGCAGTAGGTTCATCCATAATGATGACTTTAGCATCTGTCATCAGTGCTTTTGAGATTTCAATCATCTGCTGCTCACCGATCGAACATTCACCTGCTAATTTATTGAGCGGCAAGCTGAAGTCAAGATGTTCAAATACTTGTAATGCTTCTTGCTTCATTTTCTTTTCATCAATCTTGCCAAACTTATTTGTAATCTCTTTGCCGATAAATAAATTCTCAAGCACCGTCATCTCGGGCCATATATTAAGTTCCTGGTGAATAAACTGAATCCCTGCTGCTTCAGATTCTTTCGGCGACTTGTAATTCACTGTCGTGCCGTCTACAGTGACCTCTCCTTGATCTTTCGAATGAATACCGGATAAGATATTCATCAATGTTGATTTACCGGCACCATTCTCTCCCATCAAAGCATGTACGGTCTGATCATTGAGCACAAAATCTACACCTTGTAAGACTTTATTATCACCAAATGCTTTATGGATATTCGTCATTTTAATCATGAAAGCACCCCCTCTTAGAAATTAACACCACTTCTTAAAATAATATTTGCATACGGCGTGGCTTCTCCTGTTCTTATGATGACCTTCGAGTTTTCTGTCAGCGTCTTAAATTGTTCATGAGTCACAAAGTCATTCGGTATACCTTTCACTATGCTGTCAACCTCTTTCAACACTGCTGGGTTGCTATCCTTTATCTCCTCAGCTAAAGTGACGTGTTCAATGACCATGTGTCGTGCCATCTCATCAACGACATCAATAAATGAAGGTAAGCCTTGTCTGACTGCGAGATCAATCTTCTGTACACCCTTTGGAACAGGCAACCCACAGTCAGCGATGACAATCGTATCTGTATGTCCTAAGTCACTTAACACTTTAGAGATCTCACTGTTTAACGTCCCTGTCTTATACATCTGTCATCACCGCTCTATACGGCATACCGCCTTGTGCACCTAAGCCTGTTACAGAAATACTCGCCGCCTTATTTGCAAATAAGATCGCATCATCAAGTGTCATCCCTTCGCTTAATGCCACCGCAAGTGCACCGTTAAATGTATCACCGGCACCTGTTGTATCCACTACATCTGCTTTAATACCCGGCACATTGACAAGCTGACCATTATAAAATACGGCACCTTTGTCTCCTAGTGTTACGATCATCTTGTTCGGATAATCTTGGATGACCTCCTCATACTCTTCACCAAACAACTCTTTCACTTCCGTTTCATTAGGCGTGAAGTAAGTCACCTTCTTCAAATAATCCAGTTCAATCTCTATAAATGGTGCTGGATTATAAATTGTCGTTAACCCGAGTTCATTGCACTTATCAATGGTGAACAATATGACGTCTTTAGGAATCTCATTTTGAAGCACCACTATCGCATCTTCTGCAGCCTCACTCAGAACTTGTGCGACTTGATGAGTTGTCACTGCAAAGTTTGCACCCGGCACGACGATAATTGAGTTATCATCTTCTGATAACGTAATATGTGCTGTACCACTTGATACATGTGTAACCGATTCCACATTGGATACATCAACGCTATTCTCTCTAAAGTTCGCTAATATTTGTTGCCCAAAGTCATCCGCTCCTACAGCACCGACCATCTTAACCTTACCACCCAGACGACTTGCACTTACCGCCTGGTTAGATCCCTTCCCGCCGGTTGTCATAAAGAATGATTCACCTAATATTGTTTCACCCTTCAGCGGTCTTCTGTCACTCTTAACCACTAAATCAATCGAAGCACTACCTATCACATAAATCTCACGCATTTTATTCACTCCTTGTACTTTTTCTTTCAACTAAGCTTACATCTATCTTTATCTCTTTTCTTACTTGCTTACCATTCAGCAGATCAATCAACTGCTCACACGCGAGTCTCCCTAGTAAATACGAAGGCTGCCTTACCGTCGTTAGACTCGGGAAATACGACGCACTGATTTGTATGTCGTCATAACCCACCACCTGAACATCACCCGGAACGTTCACACCATTATGCTGTAGCAGTCCCATGACCTGAATTGCGATTAAATCGTTATAGCAGATGATTCCGTCATACGTCTTATATCGGACTTGATCCAGCAACGCATGACCGACACCCTCACCATTCAGCTCAAGAGTCTCAAAGACAGCACCACTCTCTTCAAGCGTGTGGATCGCACCCTCTAGACGATGCTTAAAAGAACTAAACTTCATATTACCATTGATCACTAAAATGTTTTTACAGCCATTATCCAGCAAACATTCCGCCTGTAACACGCCACCTTTATAATGATCCGCTTCAACAGAATACTCTGTCTCACCGATACGGTCTAACATCACATGCAGCATCTGTGAAGATTGAATATACTGTAACGCATCCTCCCATACGAGCGCAGAAGAAATTAAACCGACACAGTTATGCATCCGGAACGTATCAATATATTGACGCTCCTTATCCCGATTCTGATCACTGTTACCGATAACAACATGAAACCCTCGCTCCAGCGCCGCATCCTCAACCCCACGCGCCACGACAGTGAAAAATGGATTGCTAATATCCGGCAGCAATAAACCGATAATCTTCGACTGTTTCTTATACAGCGTACGTGCCGTCTCATTAGGCTTATACTTTAAAGACTCAATCGCTCTATTAATCTTCTTTAAGGTATCCTCGTGCACATACCCCGAGCTATTCATCGCTCTAGATACCGTAGCAACGGACACACCCGCTTCTTTCGCTACATCTTTTATCGTCGCCATCCTAACTCTCCTCACGTTGTGTAACCGATTACATAAAATATATCACGAAATGAAATCGATTACAATGATTAGTTTATGTTTTTATCTATTTATCTAGTCAAATAGATTGGCAACTTCATTGTCTAAAAAAGCAACCGAATCATCGATTGATTCGGCTGCTTAAAAATAATGAGAAAAATATTCAATGTCATACATATTGATGGAGCAAAGAATTGAACATAGTTAAGTTACAACTCAAATTAAAAATTGATAATTGTATAAAAGCTATATTAATTTTATTTGTTGTTATTAATCATATGTGAGAAGTAGTTTAATATAGGCACTTTATTTTCAATTAAATAATTTCCTAATCCTTTTTCTATATCTCTTGCATTTTCTTCAACAGGAATAATAAATGCATAGTCATAGTAGTTCCTTAATGTATCATAAATTTCTTCTCCGTATACCGTGCTTAAAATAATTTTTTCATTACCAGATGCACCTGATAAATATATTGCTTTAAATAAATCTCCTTGGCTCTTATAAGTATAAGTAGATTCACCAACGCAGACAACCATACCATCTGAACGTAATAAAACATAAACGTAGTCAGTTTTTATTTTCTCCATTTTCTTCTTAAAACTTTTATCGATTTATCTATAGCCATTATATTTAGCTACCAAAAATCGCCTACTTTCTCAATTTAACAATATATCCCCTCAGGAGTGTTGTCCAATTAAGTGTAGATAATCCACCATTCAAAATATTGATGACCCTGCTTTTGCTTATTGATATGTACATCACTTGTAGAACATTATTCAAACAAATGAAATTTGAAAGTTTGAATCAATTAGAAATAGAATTATTTGATTATATAAATTGGTATCACAATTTTTGGCCACATTCTTCATTACAGTTACTTTTTATAGTCAACTATATCCAATGCAACCGCAGAGTGATCTGTCCATTTTTCTAAACGAGGCTTATCAATTATTGATTGCTTCACACCCATGTCATATAATTTTTCTGTTGATAGAATATAGTCTATTCTACTTTGTTTATGAGTCGGTCTATCATTTGATTCACCTTGCTTCATCCACAAATCTATAGCACCACTAGCTAATATTCCATCAAATTTTCTTCTATTTGTGTCGTTCGTAGCAAAAACATTTAAATCCCCTAAAATTACCGATTTTTTGTCTTTCAACAAATCAAATCTATTTTTGACCTTATCCCATTTATCCAAATCTTTTTTAAAAGGTTTCATATGCAATGCTAAGAAATAAACATCATTTATTATAATTTCTAAACTTCTATAATCATTAAAAAAGTTATTATCTCCATAAGTGTAATCAATATTTTGTTTTATGAAACCACACGTAATACTATTTCTGCCCTTTTTAAATGTTTCTTTTTCTTGATGATTAGGTAAAAGTATTTCAAAAGAATTTTTGTTCATTATGTCTAACAACATGTTCCAAGATTGAGAATTAGTATCAACTTCATAAAAGAAAATCAAATCATACACTTTAGAAAAATCAGAAATATATTTAACATTCTTTAAAATAGTCGTTTCGTTGTTACTTCTCCAATTATCGACATCTTTATTAAAGCTACCCCAATTATATTTTTTTCCAGATTTATAGTCATATAATATAGGTTTATTATTAGTCCCCCCAAAATTATTTACATTTACACTTAATATTCTCATTATTTTCTCCTTATGTCTTTGATTTAATTCATTAATACATCTAAAAGTATTATGATATTAGAATATAGCCTGACATTGATTAGCACTTTATCGATCACGTTTTATTTGGATTCTTATTAATGAAAGGTTTAAGAAAAGGATGTTCTAACTCAATAAATATGAGATCATAACCTCCTGACTTTTTTCTACTAACAAATATTCCAATCCATATTATAAATTTAAAGGAAAATTTTTAAATAAGCACGATTCATAAGAAATAAATCCCAATCAATTATATCATTTTTCTTGGAGATAAAAAAATCTTATCAATTATAACTATTTATTCTTCTAACAACTTTATAACCTCCTCCCTACTCATCAAATCAAGCACAGCTCCTCCACCTAATAAATTCAAATATCAATTCGCTTCTACAAAGTGCAATCGCTTACTTCCTACACCTTGCTGCTTTAATTTATATAGCGTTGATAGTATAACCAGTTCTAGTTCTTTATTCGTCGTAAAGTTACTTAAGAAGAACACAACAGCTCTCGCAATGAAATCATTCTCGCAGAAAAATTTTGTTAACGTATATGGGGTTTCAGGCGTTTCTTCATACGTCAAATATCCTACCCACCATAACCTCGAAAGCATATTAACAAACAGCAAATGTTGCACCTCGTTCACATAAACTGATGCAGATTTAACACACTTTTTATTCGCTTTATCCAAATCCTTCTTCAACCTATATTGAATACAGTCAAGATAGTAACTAAATGCCGTTGCCACCCAGAATTTCTCCTGACTCGTCTGCACCGGTGTGATACGTTTCAAAATCTCATACATAATTTCAAAATTCTTCCTGACCGCCTCTTTATAATCCTCTTCAATCAGTAAAGACTGATAATCAAATATCATATTATCTTCTAATATATTGGCTTCTTTTATATATTCCCTAACCTTCGCGTTATACCTTGTAATAAACCCTTTACTAAAATCTTCAAATTTCGCTTTTAAGTTCATAACCTTCTCTTCTATTACATATCTAATAATTGTTCCATTAGTTCTTCACTCCTTCGCTAAACATTTTAATCGCGCTTAATGCCTTAAATACAGAATCTCGTAGCAAATTCTGTACAATGACTTAACTCTCTGCTCCTCGGTCACCCATCATTATGATATCGTCCCCAGAAACTTCTAATATGTGTTTAATAACTTGATACCATCTGTTACCTTCGAACTCTTCATATTGATGTTCTATCTTCGCAAACACATGCACTAGTGGTGGAAATACTATGTTTGTAATAATTACTTCTTTGAAATCTGTTTTTGCATACTGTGCGTAAATGTCATAACTTTCTACTGGCAATGGGATAATGATTTTATCTGAACTATAATCAATCGTCATATAAGACGATTACTTTGAACATCTAATATTGATGGTTGATTGTATATTCTTAAAGCCATCTTCATTCTCGCTTAATACTACTTCAGACATTTTTACAACTGCTATCGTTAGATAGATGAAACGCATAGTTTAACCATAAATAGCATCGCCTAAAACCAAGCGATGCTTCAAGTTTGTATATTAACCATTACTGCTTTATTTTTAATCCACTTTCTTCACAAACACTTCGTTTCTAACTTCATCTGGAATAATTCCGAAGAAATAATTCTCTATCTGCTCCCAGAACCATTTTGTATGTTTCAACTGCTTATCTTGAAGACTATTCCCATCAAATTCTTTAGTAAATAAATATTTCAACATTGCTAACCCTATTTTATGAGAAGTGTATTGATGATTTAAGATTTCATTCGTATACTTCTTCGGCTTAGCTACGGCGTTTTCAAGCGGATACACTGAGTTGATGCGAAGTGATAATGTCGGTGTTTCTCCACTTGAAAGGTGATAGCTTAATTTTCCGAGGCCTTCTAATAAGCCAAGAATTATAGTATAGTTATTAATCTCTTCTTGCTGACTTCTTACGATGTAATAACTATATTGTTGTGGTGGCATTGCAACTGATATTTCTTTGTTAAATAATTTGTCTACATAGTAGCGTAATTTATCAAATATATCATTATAAGTATTTGATATCTTAAACTTATCATCAGCTAATACTGTGATGCCGCTTACTTTATTTACTTCGCTTGCCTTTAACAAACTATTTATCAATAACATACTGAATTGCTCGTTAAACTTGGATTTTAGTATCGTTCTTAATTGATAAGCCAGTTGTTTTTCGTCAAAATGATTCCCTTTAACAGCAAATGTTCTAAATGCCTCTTCACATTGATCCAATATCTCAAGAGCATCTCTTTTTAAATCTTTTGTTTCTTCTTCTTCTTTAATCGTAATGTTGTATGCAATCGGAAGCTTCTTAAGTAGTTTATCAAATTGAAGTTCTTCATCACCGATTGCCATAAAGAACTTAAACTGAGGATATGAATATCTATCCGCATAATATTTTTTCCAGTATTCGCCTGTCTTAAATTTATATACTTGTTTATAGTACTCACCGTTTGTATGTTCTACAAATTCAAAGAATGGTGCATACTTCTTAAGTTCTATGGTAGATAATAAGTCCTGGTTTACGAGGATATAATCTTCACCATTTACTTCTCCAGGACGTGTTACAATAGGTGGATATTTAATGTTATTCTTAAAATCATTCTCGATTGTAAGAAGTGCGAGCTTCACTTTATTCTCTGGGTCATCGTTAGATGATTCTGTCTCACCTTTAGCAAATATATGTGCAAATTCTTTCGGATTGATTACTAAGTTACGCTTATAACGATTCGCTTTATAAATTTTAATTAATTTATCCATCACTGCGAGTAATTCTGATTTTTTGATTGAGGACATGGCATACATCTTCTTCACTTCATTGAAGTCTTTTTGCAGGTAATCTACTTTAGCATGACCTATCATCTTAGGATCACGCGCTGCACGACCTATTTCTTGTACGAAATCTAGCACATTTCCCGTCATACCATAATGATAGACTTTTTTAATATCAGGTACATCAATTCCCATACCAAATGCTTTGGTCGCTAAAATAACGGGTTTTTCACCATTTAAGAAAGCATTGAAATTCAGTTCCTTTTCATGAGGTGCAAGTCTTCCATAATAAACTGCTATCTTATCTTTTGTTCTTTCGGCATTCGTATCTACATATTTTAAGAAGCTGTGAATTTGTTTAATCGTTGGGAAGTAAATAAGTAGTTTTTCATTCTTTTTTAAAGCATCCTTGACTGTTTTAAGTGTTAACTCTGTTTTTATCTTCATTGCATCATTTTTAAATTTCGTCTTATCTTCTTTTTCAATATTCGATATCTGCAATAACAGGTTATCCTTCTTAACGCTTCCGATATATTTAATGACAGATGTAAGGTTTAATGTAGATTTAATTTCATCTAACATACTGTTTTTACCTTCGACTATCGCTGTTGCAGTAAACGTTACAATCGGAAAGGTCTGATTCGCTCTCAGTTTTGATACATAGCTACCCATATACCAATAATCAGGTCTAAAACTTTTACCCCATGTCGTTACAATATGCGCTTCATCTACAATAAATAGTCCAATTGGTCGTTCACCTATTAAATTTGCGATATCACCACGACTTAATAATGTTTCAGAAGAAATGTAAAGAAGGTCAATACTACCCGCTTTAATCTCTGCTTTAATTTTTTCTTTTTCTAATGGAGAAATACCAGAGTTAATCGTCTTAGCATTCTTGATATTTCTTCGCTTTAAGCTTTCTGTCTGATCATTCATTAAACCGATGAGTGGTGAAATGACGATTGTAATCGGATTTTTATCTTTATACTGCTCGGCTAAATACAGAGCTGGAATCTGGAACATCAATGATTTTCCTGCTCCGGTAGATGCCGTAATAAAGATGTCGCGTGGCAGTTCTCCATTCATACCCTTTTCTGCTTGGCTCACGATATCATCGATAATTTGAGCCTGGCTTATGTTAACTACTTCTCTAGATGCTGTAGTATTTTTATAGAATGGCAGTTCTTTGAATCCATCATAACCCCAGTATTGTTTCAGGATTCGTGTATAATCATTTTCTCTCGCAATAATTCTCTTTTGAGAAGAACTAATCACAACTTTAATACGTCCATCGAATTCATTATTCAATGTTTCAAGGTAATCTTGGATTTGACTATACTCATCCATATTTGCGAACATGATATAATAATTTGGTGTAGTATTTCTTAGTTTCTCAATTAATTCTATTACTTTCGACTGCTCCGTACTAATATCAATGAGTTGATTTGATTCGATTGCATTAACATCTTCTGTAACTTCAAGGGGTTGTTGACCATGATAGACAGTGCGAATTGTCATCTCTTCAATCTCGCTTAGAAATTCGTTATAGATTACGTAGTATTGATGGTTAAACTCGATTACCATACCATAGATTGCATTAATAAATTCATCAAAATCTGTGGCGCTATATTTAGGATTGGTAAAATTATTTTCATAGAACTTATGTATATCTTTAAGTGCGTAGTTATGTGGATATATTCCAGGATAAATATTATTTTTTAAGATGATGATTTCATCAAATTCATATTGTATTACTTCTCCATAGATAAAGAATTCCTCTGGCGTTACCCAAGCATATTCTTTATCGTAGTTTCTAACTTCTCTGACGATTTTTCTTTTCTCAGCACTACCTACCGCGTAATGCTCATCTAAAAAACCATTGAGTTCAAAATCAAATAACTTATTACTTTCTTTCTCTAAATCACTTATACTAAATCCTTCTAATATGTATAAACTTTTTAAACTAGAATCGTGGTTAATCATTAATTTGCCTCCCAATAATCTCTAAAATTATTTATCACTTGATGTCTGCTCAATTTTCTCAGAACATTTTTCTCAATTTGTCTTATTCTTTCACGTGTAACCCCATGTTCTTCGCCGATTTCTTCTAGCGTCATGACGTTCGTTCCATTAAGTCCAAATCTCTTGATAATAACATCTGCCTCACGTGGCTTTAAATCTTTATGTATTAAATCATCAATATATTGCGTTAATGATTTTCGGAATATCTCATTTTCCACTAGATCATCACCAAACATTGCATGATTTTCTTCAGTAGGTTCTATTATAAAATCCCCTATTTCAGAATCCTGATCTTCACCTATATTTGTAGATAAAGACACTTGTGCTTTATTAAATAGATGGTCATATAATAAAAGCTTTTCTATTTGTTCTTCTGACAAGTCACTTTGTGCTTTAATATCTTCTATCATTAGCTGCATAGAATCATAGTCTTTTTTACGTATCAATTTACGTATCTTATTCAAAGAATCATGAACATGTACCGGTAAACGGATAATACGACTCTCATTGGCATAACCGCGGCTAATCGCTTGTTTAATCCAGTGTGTCGCATATGTTGAAAATTGATAGCCTCTCTCTATATCAAATCTTTCTATAGCCTTCAGAAGTCCTTTCTGTCCTAATGATATAAAATCGTCTAGTTCAAGTCCTCCTTTAGGCATAGCATTATAATATTGTAGTGCTATCTTTTTTACGAGTTGCTGATTGGCGATGACAATTCTTTCGAATGCTTCATCGTCACCATCCTCTTTAAGTTGAGAAAAATATTCTTCATTATTTTCAAAAGATATAATACTATGTTTATTAAAATCATCTTCAAAGGTTTTACTATGTATAAATTCAGCGCTATCTTCAGCGATATAACCCTCTGCTAATAAAGCAGCAGCTAAATCAAAATTCTCATTTTGATCTTTATTTGGCTTTTCGACGTATAATTCCTTAGTATTATCTTCCTCTATATCACAATTATCCGTAACGATAAATTGAAACCCAAATTTGTTAATAAATTCTTTACCTTTATCATAATCAGAGAATAATTTATCATAAAGATAGGAGGCAGTTACAACAACGTTTTTATCCAAGTCAGCTTTCAGTTCTTCGTAAGTTAAATCAATACTTTTTTCAGGAAATTTACCATTTAAGAATTCAATCAATTTCAGTTCATGTTTATTCATATCATATTCCTCGATTCAATTAATTCCTTTATGTATCCGCTTACATTGATTATACACTTTTTTATCCAGAAAATTGGCGCATTTATAATAAGTTATCCAACATTCACCAGTTCAAATAATGCTGATTTTTGTATCGCTGTTTTTAGATTTGTTTTATTGATACCGAGCTCTTTATTTTCTTTTCTTAAGATATGTACCTTTGGATATATAACTTCCGATCCATCCTTTAATTTCTTCAATCCACTACTCTCATCCCCCATGCCTTTAACTGAATGCGGCATCGCACCTATAAAGATATCGGAGTATTTTGTTGAATACTCCAATAATCTTAGGTCAAAGTTTGTAGCTTCTTCATATGCCACGACTTCAAATTGTCCTGGAATACTTGCTGCCTTGAATATACCATCAATGTCCTTCTTCTTAATGGAGCCATTGCTAAGACCTATAATGAGTATCTTAGATTTTTCATTAAAGCTGATATTTCGTGCCTTCTCAGTTTCAAGTTCATATTTCATTTTGAATGATTCTATATTCCCAATACGGTTCTCCATGATGGCTTCACGCTTAATTCTCTCGAAGAGTCCATCCAGCATATCCATCAGCATGTCATATTCCAGTTGCATTAATATTCCTCCTTATTAAATTTATTAAAGATAGTCGGCAGTTTTTCTTTAAATCGCTTTATATTTTTTACCATTCTTTTATAGTCAGCTAACTCTAATTTCATCTCATCTGCAATCATTTCCATCTCATCATCTGATAATACTGGAATGAGGTAATCTGCAAGTTTCTTATTAGTAATAGTAAAGATGACACTTCCTGTATTCATACGTTCAATCATGTTCATTCCCGTTTCACTATTCATATACGCTAACAGATAGTAAGGATTGATTTTATTCATATTTGGTCTGATAATCGTAATATTTGAGCTTACAATGACTTGTTTCTCAGCAACTGCTTTTTCAATAATAGCAACTTTAATCTTAGATCCACGGCTTGTAATTACAAGGTCATTTTCTTGTACGAGCATCTTACTATGAGTATCTAAGAGTTCCTGGCTGATCGGTTGGTTTAACTCATCAATATAGATATCATTTAGATCACTTAAGTTTAACAAGTATCCTGCAGGGACTTTGTCTTTATCTTCATCAAGTGTTGTCTTATTGATATCTCTTCCACGCAATAATGTAGATGTTAACTTAGAAAGAGGCTGTGGATTAATAAGCATATTTTCTCCATTTTTTAAATGTATAAGCGGGTGCAGGTTATATTCCACTTTTTCTAAATCTTGTTCTGTAATATCAATTCCAATATCTGAATGGGTCTCCAAAGCTTCAACAATACGATTGATATTATCGTTACTAAGTGATTTTTTGTTACGCTTCGTACCTTCAATATATTCTTCGCTGGCATCTATAATACGAATTTTTTCGTTTTGTTCTGTCGTCATCACTAACATGTATGTCGGCATCTGTATATGTTCCATCAACCCAGCTGGTAATTGAATAACGGCCTTCAAACACTTCTTATGAACAAGTTGCTTTCTAATCTCTTTATCACGTATGGCATTCAATGCCGCTCCTCTGACAATGCTGATACCGACGCCATCTTCTTTCAGCGCTTCCAATACTCGCAAAGTGAAGATCCAGTCAGAAATCGAGATACGTTCAAGATTATATTCGGTTTTAATATTTAAATTTTGACGTAGCTCTCTTTTGATGTTGCCAAGAAACGGCATATTACAATAGACCATGTCATACTTCTTGCTATTCCAGTTAATAAGCGAGTCCATCGTCTGAAGCTCTATGTTATTAATTCCACTGAGTTGTGTTAGAACTCTGGCCATCTTGACGACATGTGGATTTATCTCTTCGCCACTATAAGATTTACCAACCTCTTCTTGATACAGGGTACGTATAAATTGCGCACTCCCTGAAGCAATGTCTAATACAGTCCCTTTTGTATTCGCATATCGTTTAAAAATAGCAAGTGCTAATCTATCTCCCGCTCTAAACTCGTACGTATCAGAAACGCGTTCATTTTGTTTAACAATATAGAATAAGTCAATTAACTCTTGGTTAGACATTTGTTTTAATAATCCGATGAGTTTCTCTTTCGTCGCTTCATCACGAATATTGAGATTAGATACATCAAATACTCCATCGCTTAGCCATCTATCGTAAATATCAATAATATCAAGCGAATTAATAGATGAAGCCCCTCTAGTACTGTCCAATATAGACCAAACTTCATTTACGTATTTCAAATAAGACACTCCTTTTTGGTTAACTTTAACCTTTTATAATACAACTATAATACAGCATATTTTGAATGTCAATGAATTTGGTTTATTTTAACCTTTTTATTTTTTAGTTAAATTTGCCTAAGTCATAGCTGTTTCAACAGTGCCCACTTATTTGAACTTAAATTAACCCCACTCACCTGTACTACTTCCCCTGCGACTTTGTTTGCGAATGTCAGTGCAGATTTGTCATCCATTCCTTTAGCAAGGCTAGATATAAATGCACCTGCATGGCTGTCTCCAGCACCAATCGTATCTTTAACTCTCACGCTTTCTCCCGGCACATTTGTAATCACACCATCATATATCAATGCACCTTGCGCTCCTTGTGTTACGACAATCTTGTTGTGTGTCTTCTCATACAACACTTCAAGTGCCGCTTCAACCGTGTCACAACCTGTCTGCTCCTTAATCTCCTGTTCATTCAAGTGTACGATCGGTGAGAGTTGATACACGCGTTCCATACGTTCTTGAGGAATCAAGTTCCCGCGTGGTCCTGGTGCGAAGATGATTGTTGCATCAACATCGCTTAACGTATCAATCAACTGTTCTCCATCACGTTCTTCAATTTCTAGCCCGCATATATAAACATACTTGTAATCGTCTAAATTCAAACCATCTAACCACTGTGGATTAAACGTATACTCTACACCGTGATGTGACATAAATGTACGTTCGCCGTGATGTTCAACGAAACAATAGCAGCATCCGTTCTCTCCATCAACGCGTACTTCAGTTTGTATCCCTTGCTTCTCCAGTTCACATGCGACAAACTCCCCGTACATTCCTGTGCCCACAGGGGATACAAATGTATAAGGCACACCTAGATGATGTAATACTGACACTACATTGTATGCACATCCACCAAGTGCCATCGTCTGATTTGATATATGTACGTCACCTGCTGTCGTTGGTAGCTGATCTACATTAATCACTACGTCACAGACTGTTGATCCAATAATTAAGCATTTGTCCATAGCACACCTCATAAGTTTTTCTTTCATTATACTACTTATCAAATTTTAAGATGGTGTCTGCAAATGATATAGTGAAAATGCTGCAGATCTATAGCATAGACACTGCAGCATTTTCATATTATTTCCCAAATATCATTTGTTCAAATTCTTTGCCGAATTGTCCGCCAATATGCGAACTCATCGAGACAGCAATCAGTTGATTCTTTTTATTAAAAGCACCTTCAAAGTAATGATTTTTGAATTTATAATATACACTTATTTCATTATCGATTACTTGCACTTCCGCATAGTTTTTACCATACATTTTGATAAATTGTTGTTTCGTAATCTTACCTTTTTTAACGGGCATTATAATTGCGTACGTCTTTAGATGATCATTCAGGAAGAATACGCTATCATACTTTCTTTGAATATATTTCGATTTAATCTTTTTGTTCTCAAGACTATACGTCATTATTGTCTCTGATGATTTGTCGACTGATTCCATAGGTACCTTATTGACAACTGTCTTTCCATTAACAGTGACTTTCCCCTTCTTCACCGCATTAATAATTGCCTTAGACTTTACAAATTGATAGTTATTACCACTATACCCATTGTACTTATAGTAGTATCCTGCAGCATTTGCCGGTGTTGAAATACTGATTATTGAAAGTACAGCAATCAGTGCAATGAATAAATTTCTCAAACGTTTCATGACATTCTCCTTATTTTGTATATTTTGTATTATTATATACAAAATAAGGTTATCAAGATACATTATTATTATTTCTTTATTATATTTAATTGTTTATATATTAACTTCTATTTTAAAGCAGTTCCGAGTTCCTTTATCTCCCCCGGCCCGACCTGACAGCATCCGCCGATGATCTTCACTCCTTTTTCTTTCCAGCGTGGTGCCGCTTCAACAAGCGATGCATCCTCCTGATCAATCCATACTTTGTGAACCGCATCATATTGACGTCCACTATTAGGGTAGAGTATTAACGGCTTGGCACTTAGTGCGATCAACTTATCCACTGCTGCATCGATGACGTTCACGCTCGTACAGTTCACACCGAATGCTAATACATTTTCAATTTCATTCACTACTTCAATCACTGCTTCAAGTGGTGTGCCATCTGACAGATGATCATGATCTTTCAGTGTCACTGAAATCCATGCCTCAATATGTGGATAATCAAGCAGCAGTGTTCTCACTGCTTTAATTTCTTCTATGTTAGGGATTGTCTCAAATGCAAAGACACTTACACCTGCTTCGATTAGTATATCCAGTCGCTCTTTATGATACTGAATATAATCAGCTTCAGTTTCTTCATAGTCCCCTGTATACTCTGAGCCATTACCGAGCATCGCACCATACGGTCCAAGTGATCCTGCAACGATTGCTTGATTGCCTGCTGCGCGCGTTGCGAGTTCCACCGCTGTCGCTAAATATGTGCGTGCAGTTGCTCTATCAATGCCAATATTTAAGAATGATTGTACAGATGCCTGATACGTATTGGTCAGTATAATCTCTGCACCGCTATCAACGAATGCTTTATGGACCTTATACACCGCTTCCGGATTGGACTGGATTAAATTCGATGACCATAGTTCGTGTTTCACGTCATATCCGAATTGTTCTACAGTCGTTCCAAAGCCTCCGTCTAATATTACGATGTCTCGCTGTAACTTATCTCGTAGCTGCATGAATATGTGCTCCTTTCTTCTTCAGGAAATAATGAATTAATCCAACGATAATACAGAATGGTAATCCAAACAGTGTCGCAAGTCTTTGGTTCGGGTCAAAGAGTACGCCGATTGTAGAAATAAGACATAACGTAAATCCTACTACCGGTAGGATATATGCTGTACGTTGTGTAACACCTTCTCTTCTTAATTGATTGAACCTCGCCACACAGATGCTCATCCATACAACGACTACGGCAAATCCTGCAACAGATACTAGTACTAAATAGACAGTCGTCGGTGCAATCACACTTGATAGCAGGCTGAGTAGCGCTCCAGCTAAACTAATGATTGTTGCGTTAACCGGCATACCGTTCTTGTTCAGCTTTCTTGCGATTGGTAATACATTATCTTGCTTTGATAGGCTCCATAACATTCTGCTGGATGCATAAAGTCCTGAATTTGCTGCTGACAGCAATGCCGTCAATATAACGAAGTTCATAATATCTCCGGCGTAAGGCATTCCGACGCTATCCAGTATCGAAACAAATGGACTTTCGAGTAAGCTCGCTTGATCCGTTGGTAAGAGTAAGACCATGATCACGATGGTCCCGATAAATAGTAACCCGAGTCTCCATACTGTCGAGCGAATGGTTTTCGGTATCACGTTCTCGGGATGCTTCGTCTCTCCCGCTGCTATCGCAATGAGTTCCGTCCCACTGAACGCATAGTTTACCGCAAGCATCGTAATAAAGATGCCGAATAATCCATTCGGTACGTCAAATAGCTTCTCACTTGAAGTGACCGGCTTTAAGTCAGACGGTACGACATTGAATAATATTAATAAGCCAATAATAATAAATGCAATGATGGCAATTACTTTAATCAGTGATAGCCAGAACTCTGTTTCACCATACATCTTACTTGTCGTAAAGTTTATCCCGACAATCACGAGGATGAATATCAGACTGAACAACCATACCGGAAAATCCGGAAACCATTTCTGAAATAAGATACCACCCGCAGTTATTTCGGATCCCAGTGCAATCGTCCAGCATAGCCAGTAGCTCCAGGCAACGACATGCCCTATCGACTGATGAATATAAATATTCGCATACGTATGAAACCCTCCAACATCGGGGTGTGCTACTGCTAGAGCACCCATGCATTTCATCACGATGTAAACAAGCAGTGCACCAATAACATAGCTCACCACTGTTCCGATAGGCCCTGCCTGCTGTAATGTGTACCCTGTACTTAAGAATAACCCTGTGCCGATGACACCTCCGAAACTCAGCATCATCACATGACGTGCTTCCATTCCTCTTCTGAAACCATTTGACATATCTATCCCTCCATAAAAAAATACCCTTCTGAAAAAGAAGGGTATAAAGTCTACACTCATATTTCAGGAATCACCTGTTGGATTTAGCACCGTGCAAACGCCGGTTGCTGAGATTTCACAGGGCCAATTCCCTCCATCTCTCTGTATAAGTTATTTAGTTGATATTAATCATACATTAGTGTTTTCAAAAGGTCAACGCATTATTTATACGCCTAATTACTATACATAACTCTCAATAATATCGAGTTTACCTTGGAACTCAATTTCCTTATCTTCAGTCGTCAGAATAAAATGATTGCCTTTTCTGATTGTATAGACTTGTCCGTCAGCAGTTAGCGTTCCTTCGCCTGATAGCACGCTCATCAATGTATAGTCCTGTTGTTTCGTATATTCATAATGGTCTTCTATCAGTAGCTGTTTCACTGTAAAGAAACTGTTAGACATATATGTTCTAATGACAGTTCCCTACTTTAGGTTTCAGTGCCAATTTCATGGCTAAATCGAAGAATCCTTAAAAAAATGGCACTCAAATTTAGTTTGAGTGCCATTTTCAGTGCCAATAATATCTCATTTGAACCACCATACTATCGTTTTTTGAAATAATCAGATGTATTCACTAAGATGACAAATGCCAATATTATAGTGATAAATCCTGCGATACCAAACACTTCATTGACTTCTGTATATTCGATAAGTACTAAGCACATAGTAGCTATAATGAACACAGCACCTGCAAATCTACATAGACGTTTCTCATCATACTTCTGTTTCTGTTCTTTAGGTAACATATTATAGCCTGCAATCAGGAATCCTCCACGTCCGGTTAACATATAAATACCAATCAGTAAGAATAATATAACGATGATCATAAGACTCTCTCCTTATTTAAGTGTTTCTGACTTTCTTCTCACACGGTCCATATAAAGTGTTAAGACGAGCAGGATCGCACTGAAGATAATATATGCAATATAAATTGCACGGTCGAATGATTCGTGAGACATTGTGAGTCCTTTAATTGATAGTGCGATGATAACTGCATACATAAGTGCCATTATCCTGCTGCCCATTGTAAGCGTGCGCGTTGTTCCATCCATAAAGATCTTAATAAAGTCTGAGATAATTGAAGCTAATATGAACAGTCCGACGAGTGCATAGATTAAATAGTTTTCTAACGGTTCACCGCTTATAATATTTCGAATGACATTCGCAAATATGAATGTCAGGAAGAATATCATAATATAGAAAAATGGTTTTCTGTTCATAATTACACTCCTTTCATGTCTTTAGTTTAAGTTTATAGTAGAATATACAATTATACAATAAACAGGAGATTGAGTGCAGTTGAAATTAGATGGGTATTTTTTTGGGTGTGTAAATCAGCTGAATCATTACAGCGAAGAAGAAATTGAAGTTATGCAGCGTACGAAAGAACAGTTAAAGGTGCATTCTACGGAGACGTTTCGTCCGGGTATGCTGCTCGGGCGTATCCAGTCGGGTAAGACGCGTAGTTACATCGGTACGATGGCACTTGGGCTGGATGATGTGTTCGACTGTATCGTAATATTAACGAAGAATTCAAATGCGCTTGCCCGTCAGACGTATGCGCGTGTCGCAGCAGAGTTTCGACGTGCGATGGATGAGGATAAAGTCATTGTGCACGATATTATACGTTTGCCGAAGCTACGTAAGTATGAACTGAAGCAGAAACAGATCATCATCGTGAAGAAAGAAATTAAGAATGTCGCGCGACTTGAACAGTTTTTTATCGGTTATCCTGAGATGAAGATGCGTAAAGTAATGTTTATCGATGATGAAGCGGATTATGCGTCGGTTGTTTATAGTGAAGATAAGGATCGTAATTTAATAGAACTGAAGAAAATCGCGACAAAGCTGGATGATATTAAAGCGATGTTACCGACTGCTGCATACTTACAAGTTACAGCAACGCCTTACTCGTTATACTTACAGCCGGATGCTGACGTGCTTGCAGAACGTGGCTATCAGCCGAAGCGTCCGGCGTTTACAGTCCTCGTCCCGACGCATAATAAGTATGTTGGTGGCAAGTTTTACTTTGAGGAACAATCACCTCGAGCGCGCAGCCTATATCACGCAATCGATGAAAGTGAACTCGAAGTATTACGTAAGTCAGATAATAGACGGGTGAAAGATGATTATCTGTTAACATCGAAGAACCTAGAAGGGTTGCGTCATGCACTGATGAACTTTATCGTCGGTGCGAAAGTAAGACATCTAAGTAATGATCACATTACGAAATACAGCTTTGTCATGCATACGATTACGACGAAAAAAGCACACGTGTGGCAATATGATGTCGCCAGTCGTATGGAGTCGAAGTTAAAGGAAAGCATTACAGAAAACCCTCAATTATTTCGTGATTTAGTTCATACCGCTTATGAAGATTTAAAGCATTCTGTAAATCATATGCCAGATTTTACTGATGTTCTGGAATCTGTGAAGTCGTCACTAATTGATGAAGAGCTGTTAATTGAAATCGTCAATTCTGAACAAGATGTCACTCAGCTGCTCGATTATAATGGTGAGCTGAGACTACGTACGCCGATGACCTTCTTCATCGGCGGTCAAATATTAGATCGCGGTATCACTGTCGGCAACTTAATCGGTTTCTATTATGGCCGTGATCCACGTAAGTTCCAGCAGGACACTGTGCTGCAGCATTCACGTATGTATGGTGCTCGTCCGATGGAAGATATCGAGGTCACTCGTTTCTATACGACACCCCGAATTTATAGTGCGATGCAGCGTATGCATTTCTTTGATGAAGGGTTACGCGAAGCAATTATGAAACAGGATCATACCGTGAAATTCTTAACGAAAGATGCACAAGGAGAGATCATCCCTTGTAACCCTAATAAATTGTTAATGTCTGAACTAATTACAGTGAGACCTCGTAAACGATTCTTACCAGTTGGTTTTGAAACAGTCAGCAAAACGAAGTTAAACCAGGCGATGAAACGCATCGATAAAATGGTCAGCGCATTAGAAAAACATGCTGTACGTCATACCGGCCAAAATGTACTCGTCCCTGTCCAGCACGTACGTGATATATTGATGGCGATCAATGAAACACTCATTTATACACATTTGCCATTTCAGATGGAACGCTACGTTGAGATGATTGAATACTTATTAGAAGATGACCTCGTATGGGTCATCGTCAGAACGAATCGCAATATCAGCAGACTTCGTAGTGACGGAAGGTTTGCTGACAGACCAGATACGGGTCACGATGAATTGCAGACGGCATATAAGCTTGGTAAAACACATCCAAGCGTTATACTGCTCAGACAGAACGGTCACAGTGACTCCGGCTGGAAAGACGCACCCTTCTACTGGCCTGTGATTGTTGCACAAAGTAATATGCAGACGATGATATTCTCATAAGAAGTAGTCATCTAAAAAAGTCGCACCCTTCACACCTTTCGCAGTTAAATAGCGTTTACCGAATTCATCCAGTAGTCCGTGAAATTCCTGCGCATGAAGCGGTGTAAATGTGTCTGGTAAAGTGACTTTATTATATAGGTCCATGTAACTTTTACTTTGAACACCAAGCGCATTGAATAAGCGTCTCGTATATGTATCTGCGATAAATACGACGCGTTCAAATACATATACGAGTAACACATCTGCCGTTTCAAATCCAATACCACGAAGTTTTAGCAGCTCGTTACGAAGCTCTGTTGTATATAGCTTATCAATCGCTTTGAAGTCGTATTCATGACTTTTCAGCCAAGTTAATACTGCTATAATTGCAGCAGATTTATTCGTATAGAAACCGCTTGGTCTGATCAGACTTTGTAATTCAGAAATATGCAGATTTAATATGCGTTCTGGATCGAACTGTGTCGCGTTTCTTAAATTCGATAAGGAGCGCTCTACATTGCGCCAATTTGTATTCTGAACTAAAATCGCACCAATGATAATTTCAAAATTATCTTCTGCCGGCCACCATCCTTGTGGCCCGAGATTATCATATAAACAATCATAAAGTTCCTGTACTGTAAGTTTCATATATTACCTCCTATTTGAAATTACCCGGTAATCAGTCAGATGAATCTTCCAGACAAAAAAACAGCTGAATAATCAGCCGTTTATAATTGTTTCTACAAATGAAAGTGATTGCTCTATAATGAATTCCTTGTCGTTATCAAGTGTAGACATATGATAACTATTCGGAGTTTCAATGATGCGCTTACACTCACTGTGAATTGACGTATAGATTAGATCCGCATTAAATGCAGGTACAGTATGATCTTCAGGGCTTACGAAAATCAGTGCAGGACATTTAATCTGGAATAAACTTTCTTCTACAGTACGCATTAACTTACGAATCTCTAATATGCTTTTCACCGGTGTATCTTTATAACCGATTTCAGGTACACCCTGCTTTTTAATATCACTGCCGCTTCCCGGTATAATATCGAGATCCACATGTGCTGCCGCGTGCATATACGGGATAACAACCGCTGCATTAATCGGAATAATCGCTTTAATCTCCGGATGTTTCGCTGCCATATAAAGCGTCAGCGTCCCTCCCATCGATAAGCCTGACATAATGATTGTGTCACATGTTTCTTTAAGCTTTGCTAGTCCTTCTTCAATGCTTTCAATCCAGTCTTCATATGTTGAAGCCGCCATATCCTCTAAGTTTGTACCGTGACCGGCAAGTCGAGGTAAACATACCGTATATCCTGCCTCACTGTACGCTTCTGCAAGTGGCAACATACTGAACGTTGCCCCGGTGAAACCGTGGGATAACAATATCCCTATATTATTTCCCTGGTGATAATAACTTTCTGCACCTTTCATTATTTCAGTCATACATAGACTCCTTTCAATAATCAATATATCTATCTTATCATCTTATGTTAAGCAATTAAAATTATAAAAAATGTTAAGACCTGAAGGGCATAGTAGTCCAGCAATCCTTACACAATAATATTCGTTATTTAACGCTATCCAATATTACTTGTTTCTAAACAAAAAAACAGTGAAACGCAAATGCGTTTCACTGCTGCTTCATTATTCTATTCAACTGTTACAGATTTTGCTAAGTTACGTGGTTTATCTACATCTGCTCCACGGTGTAATGCTGCATAGTATGCGATTAACTGCGTTGTTACAACCGATACTAACGGTGCTAGCATTTCATGCACATGAGGAATCACATAAGTGTCGCCTTCCTGGTTTAATCCATCCATTGAAATGATACATGGATGTGCACCACGTGCTACAACTTCTTTCACGTTACCGCGAATTGATAGGTTCACACGTTCCTGAGTTGCTAATGCGATAACTGGTGTCCCTTCTTCAATTAATGCGATTGTACCGTGCTTTAACTCTCCACCTGCAAATCCTTCTGTTTGGATGTAAGAGATCTCTTTAAGCTTTAACGCACCTTCAACACCTACATAATAATCCATCGTACGTCCGATGAAGAAGCAGTTACGTGTAGTTGCTAAGAAGTCCGTTGCAATTTTCTCCATTAATTCAGCATCATCGATCACTGTTGTAATCGCTGAAGTCACTTTTGCAAGTTCTGGTAATAGATCAATACCAGTATCAATACCTGCATCTGCTGCAGCGACTTGCGCTAAGATTGATAATACTGCGATCTGTGCAGTGTAAGCCTTTGTAGACGCCACTGCAATCTCAGGTCCTGCATGAAGAATCAATGTATAATCCGCTTCACGTGATAATGTTGAACCTGCTACGTTTGTAATTGTCAGTGCAGGATGTCCTAATTTCTTCGTTTCAACTAATACTGCACGGCTATCCGCTGTCTCACCTGATTGTGAGATAAAGATGAATAATGGTTTCTTAGAAAGTAATGGCATGTTGTAGACAAACTCAGAGGCAACATGTACTTCTGTTGGAATACCTGCCCATTTCTCTAAGTATTCTTTACCAACAAGACCAGCATTATAAGATGTACCACAGGCAATGATATGGATACGATCCGCTTTACGTACTGCTTTAACGATATCTTTATCGATCTTTAAGTTGCCTTTTTCATCTTGATATTCCTGGATGATGTTACGCATCGCAGCAGGCTGCTCGTTAATTTCTTTAAGCATGTAGTGAGCGTATGTTCCTTTTTCGATATCTGATGCATCAATTTCAGCTTTGTAAGGTTTACGTTTCACTTTCTTACCTTCTAGGTCTTTAATCTCGATGCTTTCTTTCGTTATAAGAACAACTTCACCATCGTGTAATTCTGTATAAGTGTCTGTTACTTGTAACATCGCCATCGCGTCTGATGCGATAACGTTGAACCCTTCCCCTAAACCTACAAGTAAAGGTGATTTATTCTTCGCTACGTAGATAACATCTGGATTCTCTGTATCTAATAAACCTAAAGCATATGAACCATGTAATAATTTTAATACTTGAACGAAAGCTGCTTCTGTTTCTAATCCTTGCTTAGAGAAGTGTTCTATAAGTTGAACGATAATTTCTGTATCAGTATCTGATTTGAAAGTCACACCTGACAAATATTCGTTCTTTAATTGCTCGTAGTTCTCAATCACACCGTTATGCACTAATGTGAAACGCTCGCTTTCAGATTGATGCGGATGAGAGTTTTCGTGATTAGGCACACCATGTGTTGCCCAACGTGTATGTCCAATACCAGTCGTTGTATCAAAGTCTGAATCTACAACCTTACGAAGTTCTGCGATACGGCCTTTCTCTTTGTAGACACGTACATCTTCTCCGTTACGTACAGCGATCCCTGCTGAATCATACCCACGATATTCTAATTTTTCTAAACCTTTTAAAAGGATCTCTTTTGCATCCTCTGTTCCAATATAACCTACGATACCACACATAATAATTTCCTCCTGCTAATTCCAATTCAATTTGTATTTTTGTTTAGTAGTCTTATTATGCGGTGCTGATACGTTTTGTTCACCCAGTTGCCCAGGTGGTTTGTTCATCAGCTATCGAATCGCTTTATCCGGGATGGCATCCGCCGAAAATTCGATAACCATCCGTCCTCGTCAACAGTTTCCTGTTCTGGCGCTGTATATTCAGTTGTTACAACCCTCCTTTTTGAATGAAATAGTTTACTAAACTTAAACTATTGTACTATAGAGGCGTCTGTTTATACAAGTGTATTCTATCAAACATCAATAAAGAAACACCTGGCTTCACCAGATGTTTCTTTACCGACGATGTTGAAACAAAAATATTTCGTCCGTCTTTTCATGATTTTATTCGTGAGTTAACGCTCGTGTCACGACCTTTTATAATCCCATATGTGCTCTTACAACATCACTAATTTTATTAACAAAGCGCTCTGCATCTTCATCTGTCTTCGCTTCAACCATTACACGTACTAACGGCTCAGTTCCAGATGGACGTACTAATACACGACCTTCTCCGTTCATCTCGTCTTCTACTTCCTTAATCACTGCTGCTACGTGTTCGTTTTGTTCAACAGCATGCTTATCTGATACTTTAATATTTACAAGACGTTGTGGATACTTTGTCATTTGACCTGCAAGTTCACTTAAAGTCTTTCCAGAACGTTTCACAATACTTGCGAGATGAATTCCAGTTAACAATCCATCTCCTGTCGTATTATGATCCATCATTACGATATGTCCTGACTGCTCGCCACCTAAGTTGTATGAGCTACGACGCATTTCTTCTACGACGTAACGGTCACCGACTTTCGTCTTATCCGATTTAATATTTAAAGATTCTAACCCTTTATAGAATCCTAGATTACTCATAACAGTTGATACGACCATATGGTCTTTAAGTTCTCCTCTAGCATCCATATCCTGTGCTAAGATGAACATAATCTGGTCACCATCGACGATCTGACCTTTCTCATCAACCGCAATAAGACGGTCACCATCACCATCGAATGCCAGTCCAAAGTCGCTATCAGTATCTAACACTAATTCTGCTAGTTTTTCTGGGTGCGTTGATCCAACGCCGTCATTGATATTATTACCATCTGGATTACATCCGATTGTTACTGTATCCGCTTCTAGATCCCCAAATAAGTATGGTGCAAGTGAATACGTAGAACCATGTGCACCATCAAGTGCGATCCTCAATCCTTCAAGGTCACCTTCAATCGTTGATTTCAAGTAGCTTAAATAACGGTGTCCACCTTCAAAATAATCTGAAGTATGTCCAAGTTCTACACCGACAGGTCGTGGTAACGTGTCTTCTTCAGCATCAAGCAGTGCTTCAATCTCCGCTTCCTGTGCATCACTAAGCTTAAACCCATCTGCACCGAAGAACTTGATACCATTATCTTGTACAGGGTTATGACTCGCTGAGATCATAACACCTGCTTGTGCATTCATCTCACGTGTTAAGTACGCAACTCCAGGCGTTGTAATAATGCCTAAACGCATGACTTCAGCTCCTGTTGATAATAATCCTGCAACAAGTGCTGACTCTAACATCACTCCTGAGATACGTGTATCTCTACCGACAACGACAGTCGGTTTTTCTGTACCGTTATGCGCAAGTACATATCCCCCAAAACGTCCTAGTTTAAATGCTAGCTCTGGTGTTAATTCGCTGTTTGCAACGCCTCTTACACCATCTGTCCCAAAATATTTACCCATAATAAATCTCCTTTAATTTTTAGTTACTTCAATTTTAATTTCAACAGTTTCTGGATTAGAACTTGTAACGTCTTTAGGTAACGCTAGTTTCTGCTTGATCGTTGTACTTTCAGTAACTTTAGATAAGTCTACATCAATTGTTAAACTGCCTATCCCATCTAGAACAGAACGCTTACCAAAGAGTTCTACTTTATCTTCAGATAGCTTCAGCGACTTTAACTTAAGCCCTGAAGAAAGCTTACCTATCTCTTGTGCTTCTATGTCTACTACTTTTGATGTCGGCACAACTTTTGTGTTAACTTTAACCTTGCTAGGTTTTACTGTAACATCAAGTTTATTCAAGTTTGCATCAAATACGTTAACTTCAGCTTGAGAAGTTGTTGATTTTGTTAATTTCTCAGATTCTGATAACGTCGCTTTTACATAAGCAATCTTGTTTATCTCATCTTCTCCTCCGATAATCGTCACTTGTGAAGGATCAACCTCCTGCCCGACAAGCTCATATCCTGAGGCAATACGTGAAGAACTAATTTCTGCTTCTACTTTTCTCGTATCTTTGATCTTTTCAGACAAGGATACGTTTGCTTCTTTCGGAATAACTTCGTATTTTAATTTATCAGAGATGCCTGTCACTTTAAATGCCTTCTTGTAATCCCCAACTTTAGAGTTAGACAAATCCAGCTCAACCGTAAAGTCCATTAAACTCTGAGTCTTCTTAACGATAGATTGAGGACCACTTATTTTAACGTTGACAGTCTTCGGCGCTCCTGATAAATATAAGTTTTCATCGTCATAGACTGTTTTCACGGGAACATCGGTAATGACCGTCTGCTGTGTCTGTGAGAATTGATCATTGCTGATAACTTCAAATACATTATTCACTTGTAAAAAGATGCCGAGTGCAAGTAAAAATGCAACGAGTCTTAATCCCCATTTATTCTCTAACATTATTTCACCACACCTTTCTTAGATAAGTGGGCGCCGAACCAATGTTCTGTAAGCAGTGCTTCCAGCACTTCAAGAGATACATCTTTGCGCAGTCTACCATTATAAGTAACAGATATATCGCCTGTTTCCTCAGAGACAACAACTGTAAATGCATCAGATACTTCTGATATACCAACAGCTGCACGGTGTCTCGTTCCAAGACTCTTTTGTATCTTAGGACTATCTGATAACGGCAGGTAACTCGCAGCAACTGCAATCTTATCGCCTCTAATGATCATCGCACCATCATGGAGCGGCGTATTCGGAATAAAGATATTAATCATTAATTCTGTAGAGATATCTGCATAAATTGGTATCCCTGTTTCTATGTAATCTTGTAGCCCTGTTTCCTTTTCAAAGACAATTAAAGCACCTATACGACGCTTTGCCATATACTGAATGGATTTCACCATCGCATCTGTCAGCTTAGCCTGACTCACCTTTAAATTTGCGGCGTTACGTTTAAACAAACTTCCTCGACCTAACTGCTCGAGCGCTCTTCTTAATTCTGGCTGAAAAATAACGATAATGGCCAGGAATCCCCAGTCGATTACCATATCAAATATCTTAGAAGTGGTTGTTAAACCTAAAGAGTCACTGATTAATTTACCAATCAGAATAAAGAAGATACCCTTTAATAATTGTATTGCTTTCGTACCCTTGATTGCATTGATCATAAGGTAGATAACGTACCATACAATTAAGAGGTCAATGATGCCTGTGATAACTTTTATTGTACTTAAGTTATCAAAAACATGCGTCAATTGCATTGTATCTCCTCCATAATTCATACTAACCTATATTATATCATGTTAAGGCGCAATTCCTCGTATAGTTTAATACATTTTTTCAATATTCATTCGATTATTAATAACTTCCTTTTAGCAGATAAATCTTTGCGTTCTTACCTGGAGCTACGTTTATTAGTATAAATTATTTATTGTAAACAATCTATTAAGTATATGTAAAGATTGTTATAAAGTTGCTATTTATTAAATAAATGATGGTAAAATAAAGTTAATTATTTTACCATCATTTGTAATGGATTTCAGCATGATGTAATAAAAGATATCATCTCAAAAAAGAATTCATATGAAGGAGCAACCGTATGTTAGAAACTTTAATGATTGATAATTTGCCTCAGTTGAAATGTGTAAGCGATCCATTCCGTATTAAACTCCTTGAATTAATCGCAGTTAAACCTAAGACAGGCCAGCAATTAGCTGATGAACTGGACATTCCTCGCGCAAAGATTCACTATCATCTCGCAGAACTTGAAAAGAACGGAATAATTGAAATCGTTAAAACAGAACAAAAACATAGCATCATTCAGAAGTTCTATGCACCGGTAGCAAAGACATTAATACCCTCCCCTGATTTACTTAAATTCAGTGATTATTCTTTAAAGCAGTCAAAAGAACACACGTTTAATCTAAAGCTTGACCAAAAATCTTTCACAGAATTCAAAAAAGAACTTAAGAAATATATTAAGAAAGCATCAGATAAAAATGGCAATACAACTTATAGGGTGACAATTAAGAAGGAGATAGAATAAGCAATGCTTATTCCATCTCTTTCTTAATATCATCAAAGTAAGGATCATCGAGATGATTCTTCTGTAAATGTTCTACTTGCAACGTACTATGGCCAAGTTTGTATTTGTCTTTAAGCATGTTACTAATTGCATTGATCAGTTCATAGTTTCGTACACCGTCTAAATTATCTACAACAATGTGTGCTGTAATCGAGTAATGTTCTGTCGTAATAGCCCATAGATGGAATTCGTGCACATCCAGTACACCGTCAAACGCTTTAATATCTGCAATAATCGCATCTGAATCATACCCTTCTGGTACACGCTCCATTAAGATGACCCAGGCATTACGTACAATCTTATATCCACCACGGAAGATGATGATCGAAATCAGTATACTTAAAATTGGGTCTATCAAAACCCAGCCTGTAAAGTAAATAACTGCAACAGCTACAATTACTCCTACCGAATTCAGTAGATCGCCAATAAAATGCCATAGTGCGCTTTGCACATTAATATTATCTTCACCTTTAAGTGAGCGCATCAAGATAAATGTAAGGATGATATTGACAATTAAACCGATCGTAGAGATGATAAGCATAAGCTTGACATCTACCGCTTGCGGATGAATCATACGCATAATCCCTTCATAACAGATGCCGATTGAAATGACCACTAAAGCAAGACCATTTAGAAATGCAGCTAATATTTCCAGCCTTAAAAAGCCGAATGTGTGATTTGAAGTTGGTTTCTTACTCGCAAAATATATCGCAATCATCGATAATCCAAGAGCAAGAACATCACTTAGCATATGCATTGAATCAGAAAGCAATGCAAGTGAATTTGACAGGATTCCCCCTACGACCTCTACAACCGTGAAGAATAACGTAATCAGCAATGACGCCCATAGCGTTCTTCTCGATTGATTCTGTTTCTTTAAATGCTCTACGTGATGGAAATATTCTGGGGAATTAATGCTTCTCATATAATATCTCTCCTATCAATTATTTTCATATAAGTATTGTACACTATAAATCAGTATATAATTTAAAATATGAATTATATTAAAAAAAGAAAATACCAGACCTTAAAAGTCTGGTATTTGAATATTTTAATTCACAGTATAACTTATAACAACTTCTCTCCAAAAAATGAACCCGTTAGCCCTACCGCTTGTTCTGCTGTTTGATTATTAATATCTATCAATGGATTCACTTCTACGATTTCAAACGAAGTCACTCTGTCACTGTCATTTAGCATTTCCATTGCAAGGTGACTTTCGCGATACGTAATACCACCTGGAACTGTAGTACCTGTCCCTGGTGTTTCATTTGGATCCAGTGCATCTACATCAAGTGATAAATGGATACCATCACAATTTGATAAGTGCTCTAATGTCTGTTCGATCACTGTCTTCATACCGAGTTGATCGATATCTGCCATCGTATAGGTTTTTATACCTACCTCTTTAATATACGCCTTTTCTCCCTCATCAAGATCACGCATACCGATAAGGACAATATTTTCAACTTTAACTTTCTTGTCATAACCACCGATATTCACTAAATCTTCATGGCCGTCGCCAATTAATGCACGTAACGGCATTCCGTGAATATTGCCAGAAGGTGATGAATCCGCGACATTCAGGTCACCATGGGCATCATACCAGATTACTCCTAGATTATCATAATGCTTTGCAATCCCTGATATCGTACCCATCGCAATAGAATGATCGCCACCAATAACTAATGGATAATGTCCATTTTGCACTGATGTATCAACGGCCTCACATAAAGTCTCACAAAAAGTAGTAACTTCTGGTAAATTTCTTAAACCACCGTCCTGTTCGCTTTTGTATACTTTCATATCAATTACAGGTGATTCAATATTTCCATTGTCTACTACCTTATGTCCAATTGCTTCTATGCGCTCTACTAAACCAGCATAACGCATTGCATCCGGTCCCATATTTACCCCTAACTTACGTTGCCCGAACGCACTTGGCGCACCAATAATTTCAATTGTCTTGTTCATCATTCATTCCCCTTTAAAAAATTCATATATCAATATATCTAAATCAACGAAATTAAAATTTACAAAAATAGTGGAATTAATTTCAGATTATTTAGAAATCTATCTCTAATATAGTTTACTGTTTATAAAGTGAATATTCAATATTTTTATGCATAAATGAATAAAATGGATATTTATGTATAATACTAATAATCTATTAATAGAAGCTTTATTAAAAATTAAAAACACAACAAAAAAAGCATCCTATACAGGATGCTTTCAGATGAGCCATAGAGGATTCGAACCTCTGACCCTTTGATTAAAAGTCAAATGCTCTACCAACTGAGCTAATGGCTCTAAAAATGGCTGGGCTAGCTGGATTCGAACCAACGAGTGACGGAGTCAAAGTCCGTTGCCTTACCGCTTGGCTATAGCCCAATAGATGGTGGAGGGGGGCAGATTCGAACTGCCGAACCCGAAGGAGCGGATTTACAGTCCGCCGCGTTTAGCCACTTCGCTACCCCTCCGCTATATTAAGTTCATTATTAGAATAAATGGTGGAGGATGACGGGCTCGAACCGCCGACCCTCTGCTTGTAAGGCAGATGCTCTCCCAGCTGAGCTAATCCTCCAAATGGTGACCCCTACGGGATTCGAACCCGTGTTACCGCCGTGAAAGGGCGGTGTCTTAACCGCTTGACCAAGGGGCCTAAATGGCTCCACAGGTAGGACTCGAACCTACGACCGATCGGTTAACAGCCGATAGCTCTACCACTGAGCTACTGTGGATAAATAAATATTGCCCGGCAACGTCCTACTCTCGCGGATCGTAAGACCAACTACCATCGGCGCTAGAGAGCTTAACTTCTGTGTTCGGTATGGGAACAGGTGTGACCTCTCTGCCATCGTCACCAGACAAATGAAAGAATAAATAGATTATACTTTCAAAACTAGATAAAGTAAGTAAGATATATCAGGTTCTACCCGGCAATCCCGGATAAAAAATCTATAAAATTGATTAAGTCTTCGATCGATTAGTATTCGTCAGCTCCATACATTACTGCACTTCCACCT
>NZ_PPRM01000038.1 GCF_002902665.1 Macrococcoides caseolyticum | reverse complement strand
TAACTTACTAGGTTTAATTACACCCATAATATTTACACTATATATATTGGCTAAAGTATTTATATTTAACAGTGTACATAGCGATTACTGGTGGAAGATATTTATTGGGAACTTCATCTTATTATTAGATTTTTATATAGGGAATAAAGATCGTAATAAAAGACAACAAAAAGAATTGGAAAAAATGAAGATAAAAGATTACTAAAGACACATGATAAGTTCATGTGTCTTTCTCATCGACTGATTTCTTAGTTATATATATTATCCATACACTGTTCAGTAATATTAGTAGAAACAATGTGATACCTACATAGTTTGGCAGTAGAATAACATCCAATAAAGAACAGAACATTATTATGAGCAGTATTAGTGATATTAATGAATGGATGATGATTCTTTTATACACCATATTCTCAAACATGATTACTTTTCTTCACACTCCTTATTTCAAAAGTAAGAAACATGACACAGATTGCGCAATATAATATTGTGAACGTGTTGTCTTCACGTACCCATTGCATACATCCAAGTAACGAATCTTTATTTGAAGTCATTGTGAGCACCTCGTGTGATATATCTCTTTATGATACAAAATATCGCACTAGTAATAGAAATGTAAATAAAATCCATCGTTTGCAGTTTTTTGACTAATATACTTGTCAAAATGACTATCATAAATTACAATTAGATTATAAATGATTGAAAGGAGCTGCGCCTATTGAAGAATCGATTAAAGGAACTCCGTGCAAGAGAGGGATATAATCAAACCCAGCTTGCCAAACTTGCGCATGTTTCAAGGCAGACGATTTCACTTATCGAACGCGATGATTTCATGCCATCCATACTGACCGCTGTTAGAATCGCTAGAATATTTAATGAGCGGGTAGAAGATATATTTATATTTGAGGAGGATGAGTTATGAGTAAGAAAAAGAATAGTGGATTTCTAAAAATAATGATTGGAATGGCTCTTGGTGCTATCGCAGGATACAGTATTCCTGCACTCTACGATGCAGTAACATCACTTCAAGCAACATATAATATAAGAATCCTTTGGTATATCGTGCCGATATTATTTGTGATTGCTTTATACTTATATTTTAAATCTATCCATCAATTTAAAGCGATGAACAGTGATATCAATTTATCTGAAGATGAACGGTTTATCTACCAAGTGACCCATCATAATAAAGCATCAGCAAATGTAGTGAATGCCTATCATATATTGTTATTATCGCTTTGTTTAAGTATAACGATATTAATTGAACCTGAGACGTCACATATTATCATATTCGCTGTATACTTTATTGCTTGTGCAATATTTTATACATTCATCAGTAAACAGACGGCTAAAGTGTTAGCGGCATATCCGACGATAACAAACAGTGACGTGTCGATCGAGTTTGGAGATCCAAATTTGATGGAAAAAGTTATTGATGGCATTGATGAAGGTGAACGCTTAGTAATGTTACGTTCATTATCAAAGACATATGAGATTATGATTCTCATGCTTTCAGTGATACTCATGCTTCTCGGAATATATCAAGCAGCTACTGGGGAAAATCAGTACTTAGCCATGTTTGCAATTGCTGCAGTACTTATTTACTCAACAGTTGTATACTATAAGAAGAACGAGGAATTTAATCGTTAAGGAGCTGTCGTGATGAGGCACATAAAACGCAAGCCGAAGCAGTTTGTACTTATCGTGATTTTGACATTGGTCTATAGTTCAATTCATTTATACAGGAATGACCATATATTATGGAGCATAGTTTACTGTCTGTTGATATTTATCATGTGGATGACTTTCTTTATCACGACAAGCGATGAAGAGGAGATGAATGAGCAGCTTGATCAGGAAGTGAAGCGGCTCAATATGCCACGTGAGCGTTTGTATCAAGTAACAGGTTATAATCGCTATGAGGTTTCAAAGAGTGAAGATGGCCAAATAATCTTCTGGATACCAATGTCGAAGAAAAAAGTATTGCTGAAAAAATTAAAAGGTATGGAACCGGAGCAAGAATAAAGTAACTTTAAAGAGTATAAATAATCCAGCACACATTCACGTGTACTGGATTATTTTTTGGTATCATCGTATTTGATGTTAAACTATGAGTAAAACTTACTTAAAAGGTGAAGTCATGGCACATATATTAATTATTGAGGACGACAGGGATATTGCGGATTTATTAGCACTTACATTAAGCGGACATTATGATGTGACGTTGGCACATGATGGTAAAGAAGGTTATATGTATATTAAGGAACAGGCGTTTGATCTGATCTTGCTGGATCTCATGATGCCTTACATGAATGGTGAAACGTTGCTAGGCGAGATAAAGCATCATACAAATACAAAAGTGATTATTATTACGGCTAAGCATGAACTTGAACATAAAGTGAACTTGCTGACTCTTGGTGCAGATGATTATATTACAAAGCCTTTCTATCAGGAGGAGGTGCTAGCGCGTGTTATGGTGCAACTCAGGAATATCGAGAAAGGAAGCAGTCTTATCACGCATAGAGCATTGAAGCTGGACACTGAGAAACGTGAAGTGACTTTGAATGATAAAGGGATTCAGCTTACGAATTCTGAGTTTGATATATTGACGATATTAATGAAGCATCCGGAAGTACCGTTATCAAAGCAAAAGATATTCAACGCACTCGGGAATGGGACGTATGTTGGTGATGATAATACTGTCAGTGTGCATGTGTCGAATATACGAAAGAAATTCAGTCAGATTACTGATGAACCATATATTAAGACGGTGTGGGGGATTGGATTCATGCTCATATAAATCTTTATGATTTCTTTAAACTTTTCTTAAAGGATTTTAACAGTCGTTTCATTACAATGATATTAATTAATCTTTAAGGAGGGTATTATGGAATCCATCATCAGAACACATCAGCTCGAGAAGACGTTTAAAACGAATAAAGGCTTAAAACCACTGGATTTCCAGTTATTCAAAGGTGAAATCTGTGCGATTATCGGTAAGAACGGTGCAGGAAAATCGACTTTCTTCAAACTGCTGGCAGGACAATTACAGCCAACTGGTGGAGAAATGGCTTTCTTCGATTATGCAGCAGCAGAGTCGAATCGTGCGCGTAAACGTATGGGATTTATGATTGAAAGTCCTGAATTCTTTGCAGATCTTACAGCTTATGAGAATTTGAATTACTTTAGATTACAACGCGGTATTAGCAGTAAGGATGCGGTTAAACGCGTGATTGAAGCGGTGGATCTCTCTAAGTATCCTGCAACACGCTTTAAGGAATATTCAATGGGGATGAAACAAAGGCTTGGTTTGGCACTTACGTTAATGACAGGCCCAGACTGTCTTGTACTCGATGAACCGACAAATGGGTTAGATGCTGAAGGGATTTCAGATATTCGTAAATTACTGCTCAAGTTAAACAAAGAACAAGATATCACGATTCTAATATCAAGTCATATCTTGTCAGAATTACAACTCGTCGCAACGCGTTTTCTCTTTATCGATAAAGGACAGGTTATTGAGGATATCTCGAGAGAAGAATTACATAACAGAAATCGTAAGTCACTGAAATTAATTGTCGATCATCCATCACGCGCAGCACGTGTATTAGAAGAAAGCTTCACTGACTTAAAATATAGCGTGCTGCCGGATAATACGTTAAAGCTGGATAATCATGTAGAAGATGCAGCACAAATCAACAGAATATTGATGCAGCATGATATCGATGTGAAAGAAATTATGACAGAGACAAATAGTCTGGAAGATTACTTCTTAAGCTTAGAGGTGACGCCATGATGAACTATATGAGAAGTGAGACGTACAAGTTACTTAAGACAAAAGGCATCTACATCACTTATGCACTCTGTATTACGCTGCTGATACTTGCCGCACTGACGCTTTATTATTTTGGGCATAACGGAGAGTACTTCCCGTACTATAGAGCAGACTTCTACTATAACAATGTATTTGGAATGTGGCTTTTCATTGTGATGATAGGTGCAGTAATCAATTCGTTCCTGACGAATAAAGAGAGCAAACGTGTATTAAAACAAAGTATATCTTATGGGATTTCTAGAGCAACGATCTACTTCAGTAAATATTTAGTAGCGCTTATCGCATTTACAATCCTATGTATACTAGGTACTATTGTGCTGCTGACATGTGGACAGCTGTTCTTTCCGAAAGATTCGCGTGCAGTAGAGGAGTTCCTGCTCTCACTCATTAACTTCTCACCGATAATACTCGGCGCATTTAGTCTCGTACATGCACTTAATATGGTGATTCGAAGAGAAACAACAGCAATTGTATCATGTATATTCATCCTGCTTGGCACATCTACAGTAGCTTATATTCTCACTAAGATAAATAAAGCTTTTGACGTATTCTACAACCTCACACCAAAAGTGCTGAGTGATAGAGTGCTGTCAGAATTTATGAATCATAATGTAGAATTAAGTGCAGACTTCTGGATATCCAGTCTCATTATCACAACTTTGAGCTTATTCATTGGCTATCGACTATTTAAAAAAGAAGACTTCTAGAAAAGAGGAGAAATATGGGTATCGCATTCATTGTTATAACACTTGTATGTATCGCATCTTTAGTACTGAATGCGATGTACCATTATGACCTGAAGCATATTGCACAGCAGTTAACGGAAGTGAATCATAGGGCACACACAAACGAACGCATCCGCACGGAAACGCATTTGAAAAGAGTGAACGACGTAACAGATGGTATTAACGGACTGATTGATAAACAAATATCAGAACGTGTACACTATCAGAAGGAACTGCAGGCTCAAAAAGAAGAGTGGGCGAACGTGTCACATGACCTTAGAACACCATTGACATCACTTCGTGGATATATGGAAGTGATACAGAAAGAGGCAATGACAGAAGCGGAGCGTACGCATTACTTAACGATAATGGAACGTAAAATAGATGATCTGATAGAACGTATCAATACATTCTATGATGTGTCGCTAATAGAATCTGAAAGTATTCAATTAGAGCGTGAATATATAGCGATTAACAGTATTATCAATGATGTCTTGCTGCTCTACTTCAGAGAAATCGAACATAAAGACCTCGACATACAAATTACAGAAACAACGCACGAAATCTATATTGATAAGCAAGCAACCCTCCGTATTATTAACAATGTTATTGTTAATGCGCTCAGATTTGCAAAGCGCTATATCCATATACACTATGAGCAATCTGGAGACCAGCTGACTGTAACGATTGAAAATGATATGAAAGAGACAGTAACGAACCCAGCTAGACTATTCGAACGTTCTGTAATGGGAGATACGAGCAGACAAGGGACACATAACGGACTAGGGCTATACATCGTGAAGAAACTGATAGAACTGCAGGACGGCACTGCACATATTGAAGTGGATGAACAAGTATTTAAGATGCAGCTCATGTTTGAAAATTAATTAAAACAAGTCAGGAGTATGATACTTCTGACTTGTTTTTTAAATTAATCACATACTTTGTACCTTGTTTAGAAGTAGATACTTTTTATTATTTTTAGTCCTATCTTTAGGTTTAACTTCATTGAGTAATGCAATGATAAAATTAAAGATATAAACGAACGCGATAACTATTGCTGCACCTAAACGAAGCATGGCAATAATGATAAACCATATTCCGATATTGTGTTCCATTACTATAACCTCCTTTATGATAACAATATATAATCCAAATCTGAATAAATTATGAATTTCATATAAAAATCGCAATTGAAATCAAAATAATTTCATTAGGAAATTATAAAATAAAATTATAAGAGAGGTGAGTTGATGAAAGATATCAATCGAGTACTAAATATCATTGAAGATAATATATTAGAAAACTATACACTCGAAGAATTTGCTAGGTTAACTGGATATTCAAAATTTTATTTGTCGCGGTCATTTAAAGTAGCTACAGGATATGGTTTGTTTGAATATATTGTAGCAAGAAGAATCACCTTAGCCAGTGAATATTTATTGCATACGGATATACCGATAATCGAAATATCAATGATGCTAGGATTTCAGTCACAAGAAGCATTCTCAAGAAAATTTAAAGATATTTATTATTTTTCGCCTGGGAAGTATAGAAAAATGATGACAGTTTTAAATCAAAAACAAGAAGTGGAGGAGTATAAGATGAGTGATAGAATAAGTGGATGGATAGTATCTGGAACAGCACCTCAACTTTATGAATTTCAAATTGATGAAGAAGAGTTTCATTTTGGTAGAAAATCAGCTCGAATTACATCTATAGAAAGTGACGAACTTTATAATGACGGTACATTTGGAACATTGATGCAAAGTATTTTAGCAGACAATTATAAAGAAAAAAGAATAAGATTTTCAGCATTTATTAAAAGTAATGAAGTATATAAATGTGGGTTGTGGGCTAGAGTAGACGATAATAAATCAGATATTTTACAGTTTGATAATATGATGTCTCGACCAATTACTGGTACAAATCAGTGGAGCTACTATTCGGTTGTGCTCGATGTTGCGGATATCGCTGATTCTATCCATTTTGGAGTATTACTGATGGGGAAAGGGCAAGTTTGGATTGATCAGTTTTCAGTAGAAGAAGTTGATGTTTCAATTCCATTAACCAACACGTCAAATCAATCTTTATTCTTACCGAAACAGCCTATAAACCTTGATTTTGAAAGTTGATAGGTTATTCAAAAAAGAAGATACAAATGTATCTTCTTTTTCATTTTGCAATATATATATTGCAAAATGATGCGGAATAAAATACAATAAGTTTATAACTAGCGAGGAAAGTATGGTAGATATGCTAAATAATGTTAAAAAAATTAGGAGAGATAAAAAAATATCTCAAAGTGAACTAGCTAAGAGAACAGGTATAACTAGGCAGACAATTTCTTTGATAGAAGTAGGTAAGTACAATCCTTCATTAAAACTTTGTATTGAATTAGCTGAAGAATTAGATACTGATTTAAATACTTTATTTTGGAAAGTTGGAGAAGAAGATGTGGAGTAAATATAAAGATGAGAGAATTGAACATAATGATCAAGCGATGATTAATCGATGTTTTGCAGTTTTAGTTATTTTAGTAACAGCATTGCTTATAACTACATATTTTATAGATTTAACAATACAGAATATACAATTTGGACTACTATTAATCTTATTGATAACTGCTGTATTTGCGGTAATAGATTCATTTATCAATAGAACATTAGAAGTTGATGTTGAGCATAAAAAAGATATATGGCAGAAGTTAATAAAGTCGTTTATTCCGTGGGTTATCTCGTTTAACCTTTTAATTGCAGCACTAATTTACTTTGGTTATGTTGATGATATGCTGAATATTAATTATATATTTCGAATGATAGGGCTGGATTTGATATTAGGTGTAGCTTATTTAATTTATCTCTTTGTTTGGTTGAAGTGGTATACAAAATATAATGAAGAGGATGAAATATAAAAAGGTGGTAAAATAATGAACAATTACATTTTGAAAATAGTGAAGAGTTTATTGGTATTATTGATTGTATTTTTGATTGCTAAGGGAATTGATATGACTAGGATTTATGAACAAGACATTTCACCTGGTATTATATTCGCTGTATCATTTGCAATTATTTCATTAGGTGAATTTCCAAAAAAAGAAATGATAGATTAAGTTAATATATAGAGGTGAGTGGTAATGATGTTGAAAAGAAAGCCGAGTAAAAGTGCGATGAGAACATCTACAATAATTTCGATATTATTTGTAATTTTAAATGTATATAACATCATAAATACTGAACGAATGATGTTTTTAGTTTTTAGCATCATTTCATTATTAATTTTTACGACTTTTATAGTATTGAATATAAGAACGCTTCGTAAGATGGAAGAGCATAATAATTAGCATCTATAAGTAGATATAATGAATAAGCAGAACTCGCATTCTAATGGATGTGAGTTTTTTAGTTTAAAAGTTTAAGTTTGAGGTGAAATTTTAAAATGATTTTGTACAGTAATCCGAATAAGTGATGAAATAAATTCTGTTAGCAAATAAGAGTTTGTTTAAATAATTGAAATATTTTCCTTGAATTAATATTCCATACAAATGACCATTATTTTATAATATTAATTAAATAAAATAAAAGGGGAATGGATAATGTTTAGTTTTAAGAGAATTATGACAGTAGTCATCGCTATCGCATTGTTAGGAATCTTTGGGATAATTTCAATTCCATATGTAAAAGGCGAGCGAGAAGTATTTAAGAGTGAGAAAGTAAATGAACAGAAATCTAAAACAAGTGAAACAAAGAAGGAAGAAAAATCAGCTGCTAGTAAATTAGAAGAAGCGCTCAAGAAGCAGGATGTTTATGCGTTTGATGCAAAGTATGTCGTGCAGCATGATGACTTGAAAGCTTTATACCCTGATATGTTACAAGCGCTTGTTAAAAATAATACGAATAAGGATATTCGTGATATACAGTATGGTTTTGTAGCGTGGGACAAGAACGGATTACCAATTAAGATTAAAGGAAGTATTGATTTCGGAAAGAGCTACTTACGCGGTGTGAACGGAGATGCTGTAAATATTCCTGCGAAAGGTGAGTTCGGGAAGGCACATGGGTTTGAGATTGAAGCGAACCTTGGGATCGATAACTTTAAACCGGTAGTCGTCAGCTATACAGACTTTGAAGGGAAGAAATGGGATAATCCAAGTTTAGATGAATTTATGAAAGTATATGAAGGTAAACGATTGAAAGATATTAAAGATGGTAAGAAGTACGTGTTCTATCGAAACGGAAAGACGAAACAACCAGAAAAGTCTGAAACAGCGACTTTACCGGAAGATTTAGACCAGAAGAAGCTTGATGAGATCAGTAAGAACATTGAAGAAAAAAGCAAAATCTCTAAAGAAGAATTAGAAGCATACTTAGCATACCTTAGACTTATGGGATTCATTGCATACCTTGATGCCTATGAAGCGCTGTACGGGATAGATGACATTTATGGTTATTACGAAGTAGAAGAAACAGATCCGAGTGACTACAATTTCGACGACTACGACTTTGAAGACTATGAGGAGGAAGATGTCGACAGTTCAGAAAGTGATACAGAAGAATGGACTGACACGGAAGAAGATTATGACACGGAAGAAGATTATGATACTGAGAGTGAAGAAGAGGACACGGATGAACCTGTGACGGAAGAATCAATTGAAGAATCGATTGAAGAAGAAACAATCGAAGACGAGACGATTGAAGAAGAATCAAGTGAAGAAGAACCAGAAGAGCCATCAGAGGAAACATATGATAGTGAAACGAGTGTTGAAGAAGATACAGTGGAGTAGAATGGAAATCACAGTCTTCAGAGACTACTATTTTTGATTTTACGAATAAAGTCAATCTATAAAAAATAATTGAGAAAATAAAAAACCTCACTGACACAGTGAGGTGTTGGTATGAGTACGACTTTAACGCTTTAAGCTTATTTTAACTTAACCATGATCTTTTAGGATGAAGTGAAACACGTGTTCTTCTATAATAACGATAATCAGAATACACTCATATTCCTCACACCTATTATTGGGATAGTTGGCACATTCTTCGGTTTCATGATAGAAAAAGGATAGCTAAGAGCATTTATTCTTTTATTAAATATTCTTGTTGCTTCCAGTACCGGGTTAGTGATATTTTTCGGTACATTAATATTTGGTCTATAGCAGAAAGGTGGAGCTCCATGAATTTGCGTTCAGGTTTATTAATTTTCTTTTTTATGATGTTCGTTCTATCAACTATCTATAACATTTATACAGAGATAATGAGTGACAATATCGCTGATTCATTAGGTGGCTTCTATAGCTTATCAGTGCCGATGCTGGCATTAGCATTTTATCCTGATTTAATAGATAAATCCTCTAGAAGTATCCCGGTGTTTGTATATAGATTATTGATATTTGTTTACGCTATTGTATTATTTAGTTTTATGATTAAATACCATGCATCTTGGTTCTTATTATTCTTTGAAGGTGTCATGGTTCTAGTGACGGGAGTATTAGTATATAGTACGTTCAGAAGGCTGATACAAATTGAGAAATAAAAAGACGCAAGGGACTGCGTCTTTTTACGTAGTATATGATTTCAAGTTTTACTGAATCAATTTTAATCACTTGAATGCGGCGCCAGCAACAGTTCATAGCGCTCAGCTATCTTTTCATAACCTTGTCGCTGATACATATCGCGTGCGGTGTCATTTCCATCTGCAATAAGGAATACCTGCTTGCCATGTGCCAAGTCATACACCGCTTCTTGCAGGCGACTCCCGATACCACGTTTACGATACGTTTCAATCACGTAGAAGTCATCGATTTCTACCGTCTTGTCTTCTATAATCGCTTCTATCTTACCTGCAGGCATATTGTCTATGTATGCGACAATCTGTAGTATGTTATGCTTTAACAAATAACGTCTATGTGTCTCGTCTTTCAGCTTTACAAAGTCTTCTCCGTACTCGATTTCTCCTGTAGCACAGACCTTTAGGAAGTCATCGAATATTGGTCCGTCCTGTGTAACCACCTCGCAAACGACCTCATCGTTACGTCTTAACTGCTTCGGATGCTTTAGTTCATACAATTCCATCATCTCTAGGTTACAACCATGTGATTTCGCATAAGCGACAATTGATTCCGGAATCACTTCGTTGTCAGGAAAGATGAATAATAGATGCTGTTGATGATGTTTCATATGAAAATCACGCTGATACGATAGATCTTCTTTAAATAGTTCTAGCGTCGGCATCTCTTTATATTCGAAGTAGTTTGCGTAATACTTAATCAACTGGCTCGGCGTATGGTAGTGAATATAACGAGCGTTTTCTTCTAATATGTCCGCACTATTATGTGTCTCTTTAAATGATAGCATGTTATTACCTCGCTCTTTATTCTTTATTCTTTATTATACATGATTTTATATATACTATATATTTTACAGTAATTGTATTAAAATGGTATTAATATGATAAGAGAGGTGCTACATGGATAAAACGGATTTCAAGAGAACGTTTCAATATTTTATAAAGAATTTATTTAACTTTAAAGGGGAACTGCCGTTTCATCTGTATAAGAAGCTGATGACTATCCCGTTTATTCTTTCGCTTGTTATGATTGTCTTATTTTTTATCTACATATTCCAAGATTTTAGCTACCCCTATGACGATTATTCGATGGAAGAAGCAGCACGTCGTGAAGGCCTGGATCAGTTCAAGCGATTTAGTTTTTTCATAGGATTATTCTCCTTACTGTATTTATCATCTTTATCTACAGAGATAAAACGATTCAGATTTCTAAGGAAGTCACCAGCTGTGTATTTATTACTTGGATTCATAGGTTTACCTATAATCTATGCGTATAGTTATTATTCTAACGTTATTATGCATAGTACGAGTACCGTCGGCATATTACTTATCATTTTAATACCGTGGTTTGCGAACAATAAGAATAAACCGACCGACCGCGACAAATTGTATGAAGACTATGATTTTGAGGATATCGAAAAGTTGGAACAGTGAAGTTATATTAAAATATATAGAAAGATGGTCATGATATGACGAAGAAACTATGGCTAAATTATCTTATCTATGGAACCATTGTAGTGATGTTATTATGGTTATTGATTGATAGTGGCGTGCAGCAGGAACCGTTTATATTTACTTTTCTTATAGTAGTTTTAATTGGACCATTCTTTATCATTCCTCACGAAACAAGGCTCAGACAGTTACTTCATACAGATCGACTGGCAGGGTTAGAGCAACGTGTAGCACAGAAGAAGTATGAATATACAGTTCTGGCAGTGATGTTGATTATCTCTTTGTTATTGCATATGTATTACAAGATGAATGATATGGATACATCAGGGTTGTTCGGTTTTACGGTTGCTATTTTCGGTGCAGCAGTAGGTACGAACATGAGGCATATTGTTGATAGACAGGAGATAAAAGAAATAAAAGAGAAAGCCATGTTGAAGTGAATAAACTGCACCCCGAAAGTTAGATTTTAAGTCGAAATTTCAGGGTGCAGTTTATTTGTATTAAGCCTTTTATTTCTTGGGCAATGACTTAATCTCATCACGCTTACCATTTAAAACATCGTCTAAATATTTACCATATAACCCTTCATCGTCTTTAGAAATTAAATGACCATAACCTTCCAGCACGATACGTTTTGTATCCCATCCCTGACTTCGATAGAAAGCCTCACTTTCCTTACTTTTCTTTAATGTATTAAAGCCTTTCGCGTATTTGTCAGTACCGTCATCATGTTCTCCTGCAATCCATGTTAATGGGAATGATTCCTGGATGACGTCACTTTTGGGTAATGTATCTGTAATACCTTCAGACTTCGGTGAGCCTCCACCACCAAATAATACGGCACCACCGCGTTGCACACCTGCTTTCTTCAAATCATGAAGCAACCAGTATGCCACTTCTTCAGAACCTCCCGAGAATGACCCGATCCATAAGTTGTCGTGATCTGGTAATGCGCGAATAAGCTCGACGAGATATTCATTATTCTGCTCCCCGTTTGTCCACCAAGTCTTGTCCTTACTTGGCGTCTTAGGTAAAATGAGCGTTAATTGATGTGCTGCAGCTGCCTGTTTTATACCGTGTGGTCCTTCCAGATAATACTTTGTATCAGGTTCATAAAATTCTGCTGCCCCGTCACCATGTAGCCAGAGCAACGTTCCTTTTGCGTGTTTTGCAGGGTAGATAAGATAGTTAATCTGCGTACCATCACTCGTAGTGAAGTGTTCAGGATTATTTGCTTTGTGGGTTACAACATGCGTCTTTTTATTCGCGATGATAATGAATAGAGTAATCAGAACGATTAAGCTGAAGCATATAATAATAAGTTTATTTCGTGATGTATTTTTCATAGCGCATCCTTTCGAACATTAATATGTATATATTATAAGTCTTTTAGGTGTTTAAGTTCGCCAGCTTCGTAGTTAATCGAATTACCATACTTTGCATGATAGTCCTGCATTATAATCGCCAGGTCATTTGCGTCCATACCTTTTGCATTTTGCGTCGTAATATTGATATCTTTGTATCCAATCTTATTATTCAGACGCATCGCTTTTTTTGACATCGCGTTTTGACTTTTAAGCAATTCATGAAAATTTTCAACTTCAATCGACACGAATAATTTCCCGCCCATAGTTGTCAATGCAATGTCTCTGACATCTGTCCATTTAATGAGCTGATCTTTCGTTGAGATTGCACTGGAGTAATCGTAGAAACCTTCATTGTTAAGTATCACGAGGTCATGGCCATCAATAAGTAATTTAATATGATGGAAAGTAAAGAAACCAAATATTAATAAAATGAAGATACCAAATAAAATGGCGAACAATGTATTATACTCTATTCCTATATATAGAAAAAAAGCGCCTAGTGCAGTAAGGCCGAGGGACATAAAGGTTATAAAAGCTTGTTTTACGATACTTTTTCTGACTATTAATTCATCCATGTTCTGCACTCCTTCCTATATTTGTGTATTATTATACCCTAATCTTTGCAAATAAAACTTAAAAGGACATCTAGATCAAATACCTTTCTGTCCTATGTTAAAATATACATATTATATTAAAAGGTAGAGGTAATTCATATGAAATCATTCTTTGAATATTACAAGCCGTATAAGGGTTTATTTATACTTGATTTTGGTTCAGCGGTATTTGTCGGCGTACTGGAACTCATCTTTCCATTAATGACGAGTTTGTTTATTGATAAGTTGCTCCCGTCGAAAGACTGGCCGAATATCGTGCTTGGTGCGGTCGGTTTGTTTTTAGTGTTCGGGTTTGTCACGCTTCTTAAATTTATCGTGACTTACTGGGGACATAAGCTCGGGACAAATATTGAACGTGATATCCGGAATGAACTGTATCAGCATATGCAGCGTCTGAACTTCGGATTCTTTGACCGTAATAAGACAGGGAAGCTCATGGGTCGGCTGACGAATGATCTGATGGATATCGGTGAACTTGCACATCACGGTCCTGAAGAGGTGTTCGTTGCCGTGATGACGGTCATTGGTGCGTTGATTATTATGCTCACGATTGATGTGAAGCTTGCGTTAATCACGTTTTGTATCGTACCGCTTATCTTCGCTTTAACGTTATACTTTAACCGTAAGATGACGACGCAATTTCGCAGATTGTTTGGCAATGTATCTGCGTTCAACGATGTCATCGGTGAGACAATCGGTGGGATTCGTCTAGTACAGGCATTCACGAATGAACGTTATGAGAACGAACGTTTTAAAGAGACGAATGAAGACTTCAGACGTACGAAATTAAAGGCGTATAACTACATGTCATGGAACACATCGATTGGTTATATCTCACAGAAGTTTACGTTGATCATTGTATTGATATTAGGCTGTTACTTCGTATTACAGAACATGATGAGCTATGGAGAGTTCGTTGCATTTATTATGATTACGGATATATTATTCAAGCCGTTACAGTCGATTAACCTGATCATCGAACTCTTCCCGAAAGGTATTGCTGGCTTTAGCAACTTCAAGGAAATTATGGCGACAGAACCTGCTGTTAAGGATAGTGCGCATGCTGTAAGTTTTGAACAGATACCGGAAGAGATTGTCTATGACCATGTGACGTTCAAGTACGGCGAACAGACGATTCTTGACGATCTATCGTTTTCAATTCAGCGCGGGGAACATATCGCACTTGTTGGACCGAGTGGTGGGGGCAAGACGACAATCTGTTCATTGCTGCCGAGGTTCTATGATCCATCACACGGTGAGATTACTTTGAATGGACAGAATATAAAGGACTATACGTTAGCATCTCTGCGTAAACAGATTGGTATCGTTCAGCAAGACGTATTTCTCTTTAGCGGTACATTAAAAGAGAATATCGCGTATGGGAATTTAGAAGCGACAGATGAGGAGATTATGTGGGCAGTAGAACAAGCCCAGCTGAAAGCGTTTGTTGATACGCTGCCAGAGGGTATCAACACGATTGTAGGAGAACGCGGTACGAAGTTATCAGGGGGGCAGAAGCAGCGTGTTTCTATTGCGCGTATGTTCTTGAAGAACCCGCCGATTATTATACTGGATGAGGCGACAAGTGCGCTTGACGTTGAAACAGAGAATCGTATACAGGCCGCATTTAAACGCTTATCAGAAGGGCGTACAACACTGACGATTGCCCACCGTCTGTCAACGATAAGAGATGTAGACCGAATTCTTTTTATAGAGAACGGGCGCATCGTTGAAAGTGGCAGTCACGACGACCTCATCGCACAGCAAGGTAAATATTATCGATTACAGCAGGCGCAATATGCACAAGTCATGTCGTAAGCAAGAACCGACGAATCATTCGTCGGTTTTTTATATTTGAAACTTAATAATTAAATTGACACTTAATCCGATTTAGAATTATGATGTAAATAATGGAAGAAAATACAAATGAAGTGTGGGATGGATGATGAAGAAGATATTGCTCGGTTTATTTATTGTATTCTTAGCAGTTGGCGCGATAAGGGATACGAAAAATTATGTGTTAGGTAACGACCTCACAGATCTAGAAGTGGAATCAGGGATATATAGTGGACAATATTTAGATTATGAAGAGGCGTCAAGTGCAATGAGTGATGCAATGGGTGAGAAATTTAGCGTCAAAGCAAGTCACGCAGATCGTACTTTTAAACTGCCGAACGGTCATTATTATTCATGGAAGATGATGGACGGAGATTACAAACGTTCACAATACTTATATACCGGGTTTATCGAAAACATCTCAAAAGACACGACGGAACTGACATTTCCAGAGAATGAATTTAATCTGGTCAGTGTAAATGGAAAGTTCGAACAAAAAACATGGGATATCAAGAGTAAGGCTGGGGTGCATCATTTTCAGTCAGGTGTATTCAGTAAAGCGACAAAACTTGAAAATCGCATCATGACAAATGACGATGAATCAGAAGGGGTTACTGTAGCAACAGAGCTGAAAGATGGCGTTATTCAGATGAACGAAAAGGGTATATGGCTCGATAAAGCGAACAATAAGGTTGGTATGAATGAACCGATGAAAGCATTCGATACAGAAGAGGCGGCAGTAAGTGCTGCTACGCAGGAAGTATTCGGTAAGGCAGTCGGCGTAATTAAATCTAAGAATATGAACTTCCATATCTATCAGAATAAAGTAGATGCATTTAATGAATATACTGTCATACCTGTACGTATGAAAGAGCATCAATATTATGCAGGTCGGTATGAACGCTTTACATTTATAGCGGATACAGTGGTTGATACTCACACAGAAGAAGCGGTGGAAGGAATAACTTATAAACTTCACTTCCAGCATGATGTAGACAAACTGAAGCAATATAAGAAACAGTTGAAAGATGGCCAAATGGACATTGGTGTAGAAGTGAGAGGTGAAGATTATGGAAAATAATATGTCGATTAAAGATGCATTTATAGCATTCTGGACGAAAGGATTCACATTCACAGGACGCGCACGCCGCAGAGAAGTCTGGCTGAATATACTTGCAACCATCATTATTGGATTGATTCTTACAATCGTAGTCTTATTGCTTGAGATAATGACTGGCGGACGTTATCATGTGATGGATCATTACGGATTTGTAGCAGGTACGATATTTCCATATATCACTACTATACCAACGATGGCACAGGCAAGCCGCCGATTACATGATATTAATATGAGCGGTAAAATTGCAATCGTCATCACAGTATTATCAGCAATCTTAAGTTTTATCACAGAACAAATGACAGGCACGTTTCCGGTAAGCTTAGATACAATATCATTACCAATTATATTAATTACGCTATTCACGGTTCTTGGAGGATTGTTCTTATTTATCATCAATTTCATTAAAGGTAATGAAGGCGATAATAAGTATGGCAAAGACCCGAAACGCGTGTAGAAGATGCACCCAACTCGATGCAGCTGGGTGTGTTTTAATATATTAAAAGGGCATGTGAAGTACTTGGATAAAGTGTATGTGCCAATATTTTTAATGTAATATTTTTGAAGAAAATTATAGAAATAAGATTAGTAACAATGATGGAGATGTTGTAGAAAAATATTAGTACTATTTTAATATAATAAATCATAACCTTTGTTGTAACTTAATCGTAAGTGTTATTATATTAGTATGATTAAGAACAATAATATAAAGTTGAGGTGGGGAATATATGAACAATAAACATTATGATGTGATTTATATCGGAAGTGGTCATGCAGCATGGCACGGCGCACTTATCTTGAACCAGATGAAGAAGCGTGTAGCGATAATTGAAAAAGATAAGATTGCTGGTACGTGTACGAACTATGGGTGTAATCCTAAAATCTTATTAGAAGGGCCATTTGAAGCGATTGAGTCTCTCAAGCATTATGGTGATATTGTAGATACGCTCCCTCAAGTGAACTGGTCGAAGTTAATGGATTATAAACGCGAGACGATTAATCCGATGCATGAAGGATTGGAACAAATCTTCAAAGATCAGGGCATTGATATTATCAAAGGTGAAGGGCTGCTGAAAGATGCACACACGGTGAGCGTTGATGGAACAGAATACCACGCGAAATTTATCGTGCTTGCAACGGGACAGCGCAGTCATGTACTAGATATTGAAGGTAAGGAACTTATGCACAACAGCACCGACTTTATGGAGCTGGATACGTTCCCTGAACGCATCACCTTCCTGGGTGGTGGTTATATCAGCATCGAGTTCGCTTCAATTGCTGCCAAGATGGGCAGTGAAGTGTCGGTGATTGGTCATTCTGATACTGTGCTGAAGCAATATCATCAGCCATATGTACAGAAACTGGTCAAGAAACTGGAAGATGAAGGTGTGACATTCCATCTGAATATTGATGTCAATAAGCTTGAACAGACAGAAGATGGTCTAAAGTTCACTGACGACAAAGGCTTTGAACTGTATACAGATTACGTTGTAGATGCAACAGGACGTGTACCGAATGTGGAAGGCATCGGATTAGGGCAAGTGGGTGTGGATTACGATAAGCACGGTATTAAAGTCAACAAGTTCATGCAGACATCTGTGCCAAATATCTATGCAAGTGGAGATGTCGTTAGTAAGAAAACACCTAAATTAACACCGACGGCAACATTCGAATCTAACTATATTGCGCTCAATATACTAGGTAACAATGCGGATAAGAAGAAGTTCCCGTTAAAAGCATTGAAACTCTTACCGATTAAATATCCTGCAATCCCGAATGTGGTGTATTCGCTGCCAAGAATCGCGCATGTGGGGATGACCGTCGAGGAAGCGGAACGTAAATCAGGATATAAAGTGAAAACTATTAAATTTGGGGAACAGCTGGAATTTCAGTATAAACATGAACGTGAAGCGGAAATGAAGGTTATCCTTGATGGAAGAAATAGATTAAAAGGTGCGGTTATCTATGGCAGTGCCGCAGACGATCTTATTAATATCTTGACGCTCATCATTAATAAGAAGATGAGCGGCCGAGAAGTAAATAGGATGATATTTGCCTTCCCGAGTGCATCAAGTGGTGTTATCCAACTGCTAGGTATGCATATGATGGGCGTTGATATCGATTTATAAGAAATGAACCTCGCTCAATTTTGAGTGAGGTTTTTTTAAGGGCCACTTCGAGAGATAAAATGGTTGTTGAGTGTGTAAGATGGCCCGTGTTTATTATTTATGAGCCACTTTGAGAGATAAAGCAGTTGTTGGACGTTCAAGATGGCCTATGTTTATTATTTATGAGCCACTTTGAGAGATAAAATGGTTGTTGAGTGTGCAAGATGGCCCGCGTTTATTATTTATGAGCCACTTTGAGAGATAAAATGGTTGTTTGGTGTGCAAGATGGCCCGTATTTATTATTTACGGGCCACTTTATCTTGGTCAGGTTCATTGTGCATAAATCTTCGCATATTTAAGGTGAAAGCTACAAGTAGAATGATTGCCATAGAAGCCCAGCTGATGATACCACGTATCTCATAGTCCATAAGAATTAAGATGATATTCACGATAGCCAGAATGATGACAAGCATGATAAATGATTTTTGAGATTTTTTCATAATATTTCTCCTATTCTTATATTTTCCTATAATTATACATCTGTTAAAATAAATGACAAAGGAATGTGACGACATAAAGAGAAGCATGCAACTCCTGCATGCTTCTCTTTATATGTTATTGATCTACCCCGTCAGTACATCTTCTTTCGGATACGTATAGAGCGCTTTCTGTGGTTTAGAGAATGTCAGTACGATGGTTAATACACCAATCTTACCAATCATCATCATCAGAATAATGAGCAACTTTCCGATAACAGAGAGTTTCGCTGTGATGCCCATCGTCAATCCGACTGTGCCGAATGCTGATATGACTTCGAACATTACTGCAAGGAATGGCAGATCCGGCTCTGCGATAACAAGCGCCAAAGTGATGATAAATATAAATGTAGAGCTCAATACGACAATTGCGAAGCTTTTAAAAAGATTTTTAGTATCGATGGCTCTTTTGAATAAACTGATTTGTTCACGTTGTTTAATATAACTGATTGTCCCGAAGAAGATAACGACAGCTGTCGTCAACTTAATCCCGCCGGCAGTTGATGTTGATCCACCTCCGATAAACATGAATAGCATCATCAACAAGATGGTCGGTGTTTGTAGTGCACCGATATCTATGGTATTAAATCCTGCTGTTCTTGTCGTAATAGCCTGGAAGTAAGCCATCTGAAACTGATCGAACGTATTATGGCCACCGAGCGTCTTAAGATTATTCATTTCAAGTAAATAGATGGACAGTGTTGCGAACGTATTAATAATGATTGTGCCGAATATCATGATTTTCGTATGCAGCCTAAGATGACTAAACTTTTTTTTCTGGTATAGATCAAGAATAACAGTAAATCCTAATCCTCCAAGAATGATTAATGTAGTGATAATAAAGTTAGTTAAAGGATTTGTCTGATACTGCACGAGATTATCACTGTGCAGTGCAAAACCGGCATTGTTAAATGCGCTTACTGCAGTAAAGAAACTATTGAATAATCCACGTTTAATCCCGAGCAATGGGACCCATTCAAGAGCTAGCAATACCGCACCGATCGACTCGAATAAAAGACTGATCAGTAACAGTTTAAGAACAAGACGCAGTATGCCGCCTAAGTTTTGCTGGTTCAAAGCTTCCGTAGCTAATGAACGGCTTTTTAGTCCTACCTTACGACCAAGCATGATAAAGACGATCATCGCTAATGTGATGATCCCGAGTCCGCCAGCCTGTACAAGGATCATAATGATAATATGACCAAATGTATTGAAATTTGCTGTAATATCTATCGTTGCAAGTCCAGTCACTGTAAATGCACTGGTTGCAATAAACAGACAGTCGATAAATGATGTTGGCTGTCTTTGTGCTATCGGAAGTGCCAGCAGCATTGTGCCGATAGCTAAGAAGATGATGAACGAACTGATAATCACGAGATATGGATTACTTTTTTTCTTTTTCACTTAGAAACCTTCTTTAATATTTGATAGCAATAGATTACATGATAAAGATATAAATTACAATATACATCTATCTTTATTTGTTGTAAAAAATTAGGTATAATGCAACATCTAGTAAGTAGGGAGGTAGATTGATATGAATCGATGTAAGAAGTGCAATTATCCTTATCGGTATGAGGATATGTTTAGAGCATCATGGCAGCTCTTTACCGATGTTAAAGTGCCGTGTCCAAAATGTGCACATACTCATTATATATCTGAGAAACAGATTGCTAAGATTTATCTGCATCTTTTTGTAGTAAATTTAATAATAATGATGGCAGTTAATATATTTCATCTGCATTCGTATGTATTACTTACGTTATATATCGTATCCCTTGTTTTATTGATTATCTTCTTTCCGTTACTTAATAGAATTACAGAATATCCTGATAGTTTCTTAAGGAAGTCTATTCAATAGAAGAATGAAAAAGGCATGGAAAGAATGATTTCCTTAATTTGTTGCAGCCGGAAAAGATGTATTTTCAAATCTAAAAAAATGAAAGGAATCAATTGTGATATGCTCCCTATAAGGTAGACACTTAAAAAGTGAAAATTTTATAGGGAGTTTTTAATTTGAGAAACAAGAAAATTTCATTTGATA